>DAIDIH010000068.1 GCA_027459465.1 Bryobacterales bacterium
TCGACGCGCACGATGGGAGGCGGCGGCGCGGAGGGGGCCGGCGGATTTTGAGCGAGCAGCGGGAAGGCGCAGAGGGCGGCTCCGATGGGGAGGAACGTGAGGAGGCGCGGGAGGTTCCCCCGGGCGGGCAGTCCGGACGTCCGCATGGGACAGGATTGTAGCGAAACGGATTGGGAAAGTTTAGGAGCCGAGGATGTCGACCAAATCCGCGAAGACGCCGTAGGCGGTCTGCTCGACGCCGGGAGAGATGCAGATGGTTCCGAGGGTGCCCATGAGGTCGGTGTGCAGAAGCAGGAGGTTCGAGGTGCGTTCGGCGAGGGCGAGGGGATCGGTGCGGTCGATGACCTCGGCGCGGACGCGGAGGTGGATGCGGCCGGCGGAGGTGCGGCCGCGGGTGACCAGGCGGACGGTTTTGCCGGAGGCGGCGAGTTGGGCGACGCGCTCGGGCGTGAGGCGGCCGATGCCGCGGCGGTCGACGTCGAGCGGGGTGAGGCGGGCGTCCATGAGCACGTTGGCGAGGGCGGCGGCTTTCACGGCGGAGTCATAGCCGTCGATGTCGAAGGAGGCGTCGGCTTCGGTGATGCCGAGTTGGCGTGCCTGCGCGATGCCGTCTTCGAGCGGCAGCCCTTGGTGCATGGCGTCGATGGCGACGTTGGTGGTGGAGTTCAGAACGCCGGTGAAGCCGAGGATGCGGACGGCGGGCAGGGTCTTGCGGACGAGGTTGAAGACGGGAGCGCCATCCATGACCGTGGATTCGAAGCGAAGCTGCACGCCCGCGGCTTTGGCCTCGGCGGCGAGCGCGGAGTAGGCGTGGGCGATGGGCCCCTTGTTGGCGGTGACGGCGTGGAGGCGGCGCGCAAACGCGGCGCGGAGATGCGAGATGGCCGGTTCGCCGGTTGCCGGGTTCAGAGTTGTGAGTTCCACTACGGCCTGAGCGGAGGCGCGGTCGAGAAATTCGCCGACCGAGCTTGCCGGCGGGCCGAACTGCGGAGCGGCCGGGAGACCGGCGGCATCGTAAGCTGTGCCGTGGCGCGCGGTATGGATGGCCGTGATGCGGAACGGGTAGCGCTCGCGCTGCGTCTCAAGCAAGCGGGCGAAGGCGCGGCCGACCGAGCCATAACCGATAAGGGCCAGTTGCAAGCTCTCAGTTTAGCGGCCCACCCGGGGCGGCCGCGAAAAGGTGCCTGAGCGAACGACTACCAACCCTGCACCAGTGTTCTAGAATAGGCAGTTCGCGATGTCGTATCAGATCCAACCGATCAAGGAATTTCTCGTCCGGCCGGCGCTGCCCGCCAAACTGGAGCGGCTGACTGAGATCGCCTACAACCTTCTCTGGAGTTGGGATCATTCCGTGCGCGCGGTTTTCCGGCGGCTCGATCCGGTTCTGTGGAAGTCCTGCGGGCATAACCCGGTTCTGTTTCTGGGCCGCGTGTCGCAAGCGGTGCTCGAAAAGTCCGCCAACGATTCGCGCTATCTGGCCGTCTACCGCCGCGCCTGCCAGCGGCTGGATCAGTACCTGAGCAACGAAAGCGAATACAGCGACGGCCGGCTGATTGCGTATTTTTCCATGGAGTACGGCCTGGTGGACTGCATGCAGATCTACTCCGGCGGCCTGGGTGTGCTGAGCGGCGATCATCTGAAAGCCTGCAGCGATGCCGCGTTCCCGCTGGTGGCGATCGGGCTGCTCTATCAGAAGGGCTATCTGACGCAGCGTCTGAACCCGGACGGTGTGCAGCAGGAACGGTACCCCGTAAACGACTTTTACACGCTTCCGGTGAAGCCGTACACGGGGGAGGACGGCTCCGAGGTGTTCGTGAAAGTGACGCTGCCCGGCGGAGAAGTGGTGATCAAAGTGTGGGTGATGGAAGTGGGCCGGGTGCGTCTGTTCCTGCTCGATACCAACATTCCGGAGAACGCCTCGGCGGAAGACCGCGAAATCACCGATCAACTTTACGGAGGCGATAACGACAAGCGCATTCGTCAGGAGATTGTGCTGGGAATCGGAGGCATGCGCTGTCTGCGGGCGCTCGGCATCGAGCCGACGGTGTTTCACATGAATGAGGGGCACTCGGCGTTTCTGGCGATCGAGCGCATCCGGCTTCTGATGCAGGAGCACGGCCTGCGGTTTGAAGAGGGGCTCGAAGCTTCACGGCGCGGGAACGTGTTCACCACCCACACCTCGGTTCCGGCCGGGATCGATCTTTTCGATACGGGCATGATGTACGCCTACTTCGAGCCGTTCTGCCGGGACAACGGGATCCCGTTCGACCAGTTCCTGGAGTTGGGCAGGTACGAGGGCGCGGGAGGCGGCGATCCGTTCTCGATGGCGATATTCGCGCTCCGCTGCTCGGCGCTTCGCAACGCTGTGAGCCGCCTGCACCGTGAGGTGTCGCAGACCATGTGGCAGGGGTTGTGGCCGAAGCTTCCGGTGTGGGAAGTGCCGATCACTTCGGTGACCAATGGCGTGCATCTGCCCTCGTGGCTGAGCGGGGACCTGGCGCAGGTATACGACCAGGCGCTGGCGCCGGAGTGGCGGGAAGGCTACACGGACGCCAAGATCTGGGAGCAGGTGGCCGACATTGCCAGCCAGGACCTGTGGGAAGCGCACCGCCGGCGGAAGCGGGCGCTGACGATGTTTGTGCGCGACCGGACGACCGCGAGCGCGTTGAACCGCAAGGCGTCGCCGAGCGAGCAGCGGCGTCTGGCCGAAGTGCTCGATCCCGATGCCTTGACGATCGGCTTCGCCCGGCGTTTTGCAACGTACAAGCGCGCCACGCTGCTTTTGTTTGACCGCGACCGGCTGAAGCAGATTCTGACGAATCCCAAGCGCCCGGTGCAGGTGGTGATCGCCGGGAAGGCGCACCCGAGAGACATGCCCGGCAAGATGCTGATCCGCGAGATTGTGCAGCTTTCGCGCGACCCCGAGCTATCGCGGCACATCGTTTTTCTCGAAGACTACGGCATGGACGTGGCGCGGGAACTGGTGCAGGGTGTGGACGTCTGGCTGAACAACCCGCGGCGGGGCGAGGAGGCTTGCGGCACGAGCGGCATGAAGTCGGCGATCAACGGGGTGCTGAACCTGAGCATTCTCGACGGCTGGTTCGACGAGGCGTTCGAAAGCTCGGGCGGATGGGCGATCGGCGATCGCGAGCCTTATTCGCCGGAGCAGGACGAAGCCCACGCGCGGGCGATCTATTCGTTACTGGAAAACGAGATCGTTCCCATGTATTACGACCGCAACGATGCCGGCGTGCCGGAGGAGTGGGTGCGGCGCATGAAACAATCGCTGCATTTCGCGACGCCCCGGTTTAATTGCCTGCGGATGATCCAGGAATACATGAACGAGATGTACGGGCCGGCGCACATGGGTTGGTGCAACATGCGCGCGAACGAGTTCGAGGCGGCGCGCAGCTTCACGCGCTGGACCGAACAGATCAACAGCGCCTGGGACAAGGTAAAGTTTGTCGAGATCGGCGCGGGGCCGGCCGGCCCGGTGTTGACGGGGACGGCGGTGCCGCTGCGCGCGGTGGTGGATCTGGCCGGACTGTCGCCGAGCGATGTGCGTGTGGAAGCGGTGATTGGCCGCATCGGGTCCACGGGGAAGTTGGAAGACACGCAAGTGATGCTACTGCGGCCGAGCGGGCAGCAGGGGCAGACCTACACTTACTCCGACAGTTATATTCCGAGGCGAAGCGGCCGGCTGGGTTACTCGTTGCGGATCAGTCCCAATCACTATGACGACCCGTTGACGCGGCCGTGTCACTGCCCGTTGAAATGGGGGGGCGAATAATTTACTGGATTCGCGGAGCGATCCGTGGTAAATATGGGGTGAGCCGTAAGGCAGGAACTTCAAACCCTCCTTGTTGTGGTTCCTGTGGCGACCCCCTGATCCTCTTCAACGAATAAATCCGCAGCGATGGCCCGAACTGGGTTTGTTATAGCGGATGGGATCGAAAGCGGCGAAGGGAATCTCCCGTCTCGTGTTGCCGGAGGAGACTCGGCGGACCGAACGCTAGCGGTATCCCGCTCCGAGTGCGGGCGTGAAAGTAACGGGAGCGGCGAGCGCCGCTCTGGAGTAAACCTCAATGGACGATGACCGCAAGTACCGCCAACGCGGGTACATGGACGCGGGCCGCAGTTCCAGTGGCGACCGCCGGGAGGACCGGCCACGGCCTTCGGGCCCGAAGCCCCCGATCGACATAACGGGGCCGCGGCTTCCGCGCCTGGTGCAGACGGTGGTGGCGGCGCGTTGCTACAACTGCTCGACGGCGCTGCCGGCGGGGTCCGACTTTCCGGCGACCTGCCCGAAGTGCGGAACCGCGCTGCATTGCTGCAAACAGTGTGCGCATTTCGAGCCCTCGACGCGGTTCCAGTGCCTGAAGCCGATTCCGGCGCGCATTGCGGCGAAGGACCAGGCCAACGACTGCGCGTTGTTCAGCCCCCGGGTGACCGTGGCTCGCGACGCCGCCCCGGTGGCCCAGCAGGGTGTGGTGAACCCGCGCGCCGCCTCGCCCGCCCCGAAGTCGCCGAACGACGCGCGCGCCGCGTTCGACAATTTGTTCAAGAAGTAGCGGCCCCGCGCCAGGCTCACACGTCGCGGACGCAGCGGAAGCCGATGTTCGTCGTCGCGCTGTCCGGCGTGTTCGCGGTGCGCGCGGCGACGCGATAGCGATTGCAGTAGGAGGCGTGGCAGAGGTAGGAGCCACCCTTCATGATTTTCGACGCCCCGTCCGGAGGACCCACCGGGTTGTGACGGGTGGCGAACAGATGGAAGGTGGGGTGAAACCAGTCCCGGCACCACTCCCAAACATTGCCGGTGATTGTGTACAGGCCGTAGCCGTTCGGCGGAAACGCGTCCACCGGGCACGGACCGGCGTAGCCGTCCTCGGCGAGGTCGATCTCGGGGAACTCGCCCTGCCAGACGTTGCACAGGTGGCGCCCTTCGGGCGTCAGGTCGTCGCCCCAGGGAAACCGCTTCTGCTCCAGGCCGCCGCGGGAGGCGTACTCCCACTCGGCCTCGGTGGGCAGGCGTTTGCCGGCCCAGGCTGCGTAGGCTGCTGCGTCGTTCCAGGAAACCTGGGTGACGGGGTAGAATTCGCGGGAGGCGACGGAGGAGTCCGGCCCTTCGGGATGCTGCCAGGAAGCGCCGCTCACCTTGCACCACCACGGGGCGACGGGCACGGTATCCTCAACTAATTCGCTATACCGGTCTGCCGGGATGTGGCCTTTGAAAACGAAGGACCAGCCGAAGCGCTCGGCTTCGGTGAGATAGCCGGTGGCGCGGGTGAACTCACGGAACTGGGCGACGGTGACGGGACGCACGTCGATGAAGAACGGATCGAGGGTGACCTCGCGGACGGGGCCTTCCCCGTCGGCGGGGAAGCCTTCGTCGCTGTCGGTGCCCATCAGGAACGGTCCGCCGTCGAGACGGATCATGCCATCGGAGGAACCCGAGCGGATGCGCGGCATCTGGCTAGAATTTTCGCGGGAGAGCGTGAGCAGGGCGGCGCGTTGTTTGGTGGGAGCGCAGCAGGGATGCGGTGTACCGGACTCATGGTGGATGGGGAAGTTCGAGCTCATGCGAGCGTCTCGATGACGGCGCGGGCGCGCAGATGGTCCAGAAAGCGGTCGAGGGCGCGTTTTCGCTTCTCTTCGGCGAGGCGTTCGCGGATGCCGGCTTCGACTTCTTCGAGCGCGGCCGGATGAGCCGGTTTGCGGTCGATCACACGCGCAATATGGAAACCGAAGGTGGTGCGGAAGATCGGGCTGAGTTGGCCGGTGGGGAGGTTGAAGACCACTTCGTCGAACTCTTCCACCATCTGGCCGCGTGGGAACCAGCCGAGGTCGCCGTCGCCGTCGGGGCAGTCGGAATGCCGGCGGGCGAGTTCTTCGAACGGAGCGCCGGCGTGGAGTTCGGCTTCAACCGCGTGGATGGCTTCGAGCGCAGGCGCGGGGTCGCCCTCCTCCGGCGTGTGTTTCACGATGTGAGCGGCGTGGACGAGTTCCGGGATTTCGAATTCCTGGCGATGGGCGCGGTAGTAGGCGACGATGTCCTTGTGCCGGACTTCGCCGATGCGTCCGGCATGGCGGGCGACGAGGCGGTCGATACGAAGGTTAAGCTCGGCCTCCGGCGAGAGGACCGCCGTCCGGCAGCCGCTTTCGCCGGACAGTGCGTTGGTCTGTCGGGCGAGGCCCGCTTCGATATCGTTGGGCGGGATCGGTTCGGGGTCGGCGAGGGCCGCCTGGCGGAGCAGCGCGCGCTCGATGACGTTTTCGCGCGACCAGTCCTGGAGGCGTTGCTCGAGTTCGCCGGGAGCGGCCTCGCGCATGGCGGCGGCAAGATGAGGGCGAAGCCGGCGCGCTTCTTCTTCCACCAAAGCGTCGTCCAACAGTTCGCCATTGACACGTACAGGCATGGGTTCAGACTCCACGATACTACGGCGGGTGAGCGGGGCGGCCGGGCGCCGAAACGATCGCACGCTCCGGCGTTGAACCAGTTATCCTCAGATCATGGGTAGTTCCGCCTCCGTCGATGTCGATTTAATTGTCCGCGAGATTGTCTCGCGCTACCGGGAGGAGATCGAACGGCTGCGCGCGCTGCCGTCGGCTCCGCCGGAGCGGCTCTTCCACTCGCCCGCCGCCCGGGCCTTGAAGGAAGAGATTCTCGCGGTGGGAAAGAAGCTGTGGCTCCGCGAGTTCGTCGACGGCAACGGGGGTAATATATCCTGCCGGCTCACCGACGACCTGGTCTTATGCACGCCGACGCTGCGCAGCAAATATGATCTGCGTGTGGAAGATATCTCGCTGGTCGATCTGAACAACCAGAGGGTTTGCGGCGCGGCGCCGCACACCAGCGAGATTCTACTCCATCTGACGATTTACAAACACAATCGCGACGCGCGCGCCGTGGTTCACTGTCATCCTCCGCACGCGACCGCATTTTCGATAACCGGGACGGTGCCGCCACAGGGCGTTCTACCCGAATATGAAGTGTTCGTCGGCGTGGCGCCGGTGTCCCCCTATGACACGCCGGGCACCCAGGCTTTCGCCGACACGGTGATTCCTTTCGTGGACGAGCACAACACGATACTTTTGGCCAATCACGGCATCGTCTGCTGGGCGGACACGGTGACGCACGCCGAGTGGCAGGCCGAGGTGCTGGACACTTACTGCCGGACGATCATGCTGGCGGCGCAGCTTGGACGGCCTTTGACCCATATTCCGGACGAAAAGGTGGGCGACCTGGTGCGGCTGAAGAAGAAACTGAACCTGCCCGATCCGCGGCACGAGAAATCTCTGAACGGCGCTTCGGCTCGTAACGGAAAGCAGTCGCCGGTCCCGCCGCTTGACTGCGTCGCCGAGGAACGCATCAATTTGTTGTCGAAGCGCATCGCTGCTGAACTGGCGGCGCGGCTCAACGGGCACTAACGCAGGCAGAAGTGAGCGAGGGCGGCCCAGAGATGGCGGACGCAGGCGCGGAGTTGCGCCACGGGCACGTGCTCGCCGGTGCGGTGGGCGGTGGTCATATCGCCGGGGCCGAAGACGACCGCTTCCCCGTCGCTCGGGCGTACGTGCGCGGCTTCGGTGCCGAAGGAGACTGTTGATGGCGGGTGGCCGCTGAGGCGGCGGAGCAGATCGCGCAGTTCGGTGTGCTTGGCTGATTCGAATGGCGGATCCAGGCGCAGCGGCTGAATTTCGGCTTCGAGCGCGGGGACGCGGCACCGCAGGCGGTTCAATTCATCCTCGATGAGACGCAGGGCGCGATCCGGCGGTTCTCCGGGTACGGGGCGCCATTCGACGGTGAGGCGGCATTCGCCGGGGATGATGTTTTTCGCGGCGCCCCCGCGGATGAGGCCCACGTTGATGGTGGCGTGCGGCGGATCGAAGGCGGCGTGGCGCGGACGCTGGAGACGTTTCGCGGCGCGTTCGATCGAGGCGAGCACGCGGGCGGCGTCGAAAATAGCGGAGCGTCCGGCGGTGGGGAAGGCGCTGTGGGCTTCGCGGCCTCGCACCACGATTTCCGCCAGCCCATAGCCTTTTCCAGCGTAGACGGGCGTGAGTCCGGTCGGCTCGCCGACGATGAGGCGCGGCGCTCGCACAGCCTTCGCGGCGGCCAGGCGCCTGGCTCCGACGCAGCCGATTTCCTCCTCGGCCGTTAGCGCCACTTCGAGCGGCGCGGTGAGCGGGGCGGCGTCGAGCGCGGAGACGGTCGAGAGGATACAAGCCAGAAAACCCTTCACGTCGCAGCTTCCGCGGCCGTAGACGCGGCCGCCGCGGAGGACGGGCTTCACGGCTTCGCGCCAGGAGGCTTCGTAAGGAACGGTGTCGGTGTGGCAGACGAGCGCGAGGGCGGGGCGGGTGCGTGGCGGGCGGCGCGTGCGCGCGACGAGGTTGACTTTGAGCGTCCCGGTGGAATCGCGGTAGGGGTAGCGGCGGAGCGCCCAGACATTCGGAGCGAAGAATGTTTGGGCGTAGGCGATGAGCGGCTCGTTGCTCTGCGCCGAGACGGTGGGGATGGCGACGAGGTCGAGGAGGATTTTTTCAACCGGCATCACGGCGCGTTTCTCCATAGTTCCCGCTGCAGGGCGGCAAAATCGGCCGCAACTTCGGTTTCAAGAGGATGATGTCCGTCCTCGATCACCGGCTTGCCCGCGACGAAGACATCGCGAATTGCGGGGCGTCCTCCGGCGAAGACGATGTGGGTCAACAGAGAATCCGCGTCCGCGCCGGCAAGGGTGGGGTCGTCGAGTGAGACGGTGAAGAAGTCGGCCGCCTGGCCCGGCGCCAGCGTTCCGGCGGGGATGCCGAGGCTGTCGGCGCCGGCCTGGGTGGCGCAGGCGAACAGGCGCGCGGCAAGCGAACCGGCGGTTGCATCCGGGGCGAGCACGGCGCGCTCGAGGCTTCGCAGGCGGAGATGCAGTTCGAGTTCGCGGGCGTCTTCGAGCAGGTCGATCTGCGCGTGGCTGTCGGTGCCAAGGCAGACGGGAACGCCGGCCGCAAAAAGACTGTGCGCATCCACGATGCCATCACCGAGGTTGCGCTCCGTCGTCGGGCAGGCGCAGACGCGCGCGCCGGAAGAGGCCAGGTGCGCAATTTCCTCCGGGGTGATGTGGATGGCGTGGATGAGTGTGGAGCGCGGGCTGAGAAGGCCGCGCGCGGCCAGCAAGTCCACCGGGCGCAGGCCGTATTCGGCGAGGCAGGCTTCGATTTCCGCCGGTTGCTCGGCGGCGTGGATGTGCAGCGGCAAGGCATGGGCGTGGGCGTAGGCGGCGACGCGTTCGAGATAGTCAACCGGAAGCGCGCGGACACTGTGTGGCGCGACCCCGAGCGTCGCGCCTTCGGGCAGGGAATTGCGCAGGGCCTCGGTATCGGCGAGAAAATCTTCCGCATCCGGCGTGACGAACCGTTGCTGGGCGGGTTCGAGCGGGCGCCCGGAACCGGCGCGGGCATAAGCCGTGCGGAGAAGCACGATGCGCATGCCTGTGTCCGCGGCGGCTTGCAGCACGGCGCGGGCAAGAAGATTGCGGTCCTCATAGGGGGCGCCGCCGGGTTGATGGTGCAGATAATGGAACTCGCCCACCGTGGTGATTCCGTTCCGCAGCATTTCGACGAAGGCCATGCGGGCGGCCTGGTAAACCGCTTCGGGCGACATGCGCTCGGAGGCGTGATACATGCTTTCGCGCCAGGTCCAGAATGTGTCGCGGCTTTGCGTGCTGCGCCGCTCGGTTCGCCCGCGGAGCACGCGTTGGAAGCTATGCGAGTGGGCGTTGACCAGGCCGGGCAGCAGCGCGCGGGCCGGAAGGCGGCGGGCTCGGGCGAGATCCGTTGCGTCGCGCGAGAGACGGATGATGCGTCCATGGGAGACAACGAGCGCCACGCCGGAGCGAAACGACCCTCCGTCGTAGAGCAGATCGGGAAGCCATGCGGTTTCCGGCGCCGGTTCCAAGCGACCAGCGTAGCGCGGCGAACGGCTTACGCGCCGATGCGCAGTGTGAGCCGCCCGCCCGCGGGGATGGTCACCGGGGTGTCGAGCGCCGCCGTCAGCATGCCCCTTTCGCGACGGACGGTGTGACGCAGGGTTTGATCCCCGAGCGCTGCTCGCACAGCGCCGGCCCGCGCGGGAACGGCGACCGAGCGGCACGCAAGCTGGCCTTCGATGACGCGCAGTTCGAAGTTCGTTGCCGCGCCGCGTTCGAGCGAGAACTCGCCCCAGCCGCTTGCCGCGGACCAGAAGCAGCGGAAGTTCGCGGCCGTCACGCGCGGAGCCGCCGTCACCGCCGCCTCGGGGCCGTGATAACGGAAGCCACTCAAACCGAGCACGGCCGACCACGCCGCCATCGCGCGCGCGTAATGGTGCCCGCACTCGGCCTCGTCCCACGGGTTGCGCTTCTCGCCGTCATAGCGGGCGCGGATGTTGGCGATGCACTCGACGCCTTCTTTTTCCATGCCGGCGAAGATCATGTGCGCGGCGGTCGAGTACTCGAAGCCCGTCATCACTTCGCCGAAGTAGGGGAAGGGAACATTGGGGCGGGCGGCGTTGCCGTAATCGCAGATGACGAGCGCGGATTCGCCGTTCAGCGCGAAGGTACGCTCGACGCACTCGTGATGATACAGCGCCCGTTTGTAGTTGTACTCGTAGACCGACTGAAGGGCGCGTCGGACATGGGCCGGATCGAGCAGCGCTCCGAGGCCGGCGACCTCGGCCAGATACTGGCCGACGAGCTGATCGACCAGGCAGCCCTCGCCGACCTGATATTCGGGATGCTCGGTGTTCTGCGAACCCATGTCGCTACGCAACGCCGGAGCGATTTCGTCGGCCGTGAAACCGCGCGTGCGCTGGATGTAGAACTCGCCATTGAATAAGTTCGCGTCGATCCACTTACTGCCCAGCTCGAACAGCAATTGATACCCGGCAGCGGCGTTGTTGTCGCCTACGGCGCGGGCCATCTCTGAGGCCGCGCGCAGCGCGCCGAGGTAGTAAATGCCGCACTGCGGGTTTGGGCCGTAGAACTCGACGTCGTAGGTGTTGTGCTGGACGCCTTCCATCACGCCGTCGCGATTGGCGTCCCAGCCGCCGGGGATCCAGGCGAACTCGAGGGCCTTGCGCACACGGGGCCAGATGCGCTTCAGCCAGGCGTCATCTCCGGAGAGCAGCCAGTCGAGATAGGTGTGCAGGATCTGGCCCATCTGCCCGTCGGCGGCGGCGAACCCGCTGCGGGCGATGCCGTCGGGAAGGAGTTGGCGGAAGTGAATCGCGCCGGCGTCGTCCATCGAGTAGCCGAACGCCGCTTCGCGCAGGGAGCGCGCGAACGTGGGGAAAAGGTGCGCGGTCGCGGTCTCGTAGTTCCAGACGTGCGTGCAGTTGCCGAAGCAGCAGCCGGATTGATCGTTCACGCCCTCGAAGCCGTGGAAGGCGCCGTCGGCGGTGCGGAAACACGTGGTTGTGGCGAGCGTCGAAAGGTTCGCGCTCGCGGCTTCCTTCACGGCCGCGGGCAGGGTGCTTTCGCGAAGCGCGCCCGCAAACGCGCGGGTGCGGCGCTCGAGCGAATCGAGATTTGTGGCGCAGTATTCGGCCGCGGCCCAGGCATCGGCAAAGCGCGTGCAGTAATAGTTGCCGATCACGGTGTCCTTGTGGCCTTCGGGCGCCGACCAACCGCACCAGCCCGGCGTGCGATTCGGAAAGTGCCAGGAGAGAAGGAACGGGTAGACGGCTTCGTGGCCGGCTTCGATGGTCTGGCTCAGGCAGAGCGCGGCGGTGAGTCCGGGGTGTTCCGGTTCGCCGTCGAGTTGTCCCGCGGTTGAGAAGCGATCCCAGAAATGGAGGGGCGAGTTCCACCAGCGCCCCTGCGGCCAACCGGCCCAGTGCGTGACAGTGGCGCCAACGGGCGTCATCACGGCGAGCGCCATCGTGCCGCGCATCGGGTGCGAGGCGTCGAGAGCGCTGTTGCTCATCTCGAAGCCGGCCAGCGTTGCCGCGCCGGTGCGCCAGGTGTTCTCGCGCCCGTCGTGAGGCTCGGCCGACGCCGCGCCGTGCGGGGCCGACGCCGCGCGCACGGGGTTGTCGAGGGAATACGCGATGGAGACGCTTGCGGGTTTGCTGCCGTGGTTTCGGACGCGGTAGCGCAGCAGGGCGACGGGCAGGCCGGAGTTATCGGGGTCGAGCGGGATGAACGGCGAGAAGGCGTCCAGGCTGACCTCGACGGGAAGTTCGGAATCTTCAAACTTGATGCGCGCCAGCGGATATTCGCCGACGAAGGTGGCGGAGGCCAGGCGCGGGAGTCCCGGCGCGTTCTTCGAGCCGAGCCCGTCGGCGCCTTCGTACGGAGGCAGAATGCGCGACTCGAGCACACGGGCGACAGGTTTCTCCGCGCCGGTCTTGACCCAGATCGAGGCAAGAGCGTAGTCCGGGGTGAAGCCTTTGTTGGGGCGGTTGAAGATCTCCCAATCGCACAACTGGCCGCGCCCGCCGAGGCTCACGCTGCCGGCGGCCACACCGCCCAACGGAAATGCGATGCGGGCAAGATGTTGGCCGGTGAACCTGCGGGGGAAAGACGACTCGGGTTTCGAGACCGTGCCTGTCTGCTGCGGCGCAGCTTGCGCCGCCCCAGGCGCCGCCTGGGCCGCCCCGACTCCCACCGCCACCTGCCGCAAGAAAGTCCGCCGTCCCGTGCCTTGGCCGTTTATCATCGCCTTCTACTTTATCGGGACGGCGGCTTCCCTGCGCGGTGAGTTTACTCGCTGGGCGGCCCGCCGGAAGATGGAATCGACACCATGCTCTGATCCGCGATGGCAGTAGCGAAAGAGTAGGCGGGGCCGGTGCTCGGATTGAGGAACGGCAGCAGCGCGTTCACGGCGGAGTTCGGGCCGTGGAACACCGTCAAGATGCCGTCGGTCGACTCGTAGTTGAGCTGGTTGGCCGGATTGGTGTTCGAAATCACGCGGCCCAGGACGCGATGCTCGCACTCGACGCCGAGAATCGAGGCCGACACCTGGGCGAAGTAACTCAAATCGTCGCGGTTGAACGTGTGCGTGTTGGTCTTGTTGAAGTAGTAGACATCGGGCCGCGACGCCATGAAGGCGAACTGGCGGACGGCGGCGAGATATGCGCCGATGAAGGCATCCTCGAGCGCGTTCAGCATGCCGGTGAACGGGGCCAGCGTGTCGAAGGTTCCCTTGGGAAAATAGAACGTCTGATAGGGATCCGTCGCCGGCGACGCTCCGCCGAGCAGGGACCGCATCAGGCCGGCGTGCGCGATCTCCTGGGTGAGCGCCGCCTGCAGATAGTTCACATTCCCGACGTTGCCGGAGGATGAAACTGCCGTGGCGCTTCCTCCGGGGCCGGCCAGTGCGGGGTCCTGAATGACTCCGCCGATCAGCCCGTTGTAATAAAAGGTGGTCGCCAGGTCCTCGGCGATCAGCGCCGCGGTGAAGATCGAGTTGGGATCGTCCGGAAGCGCGGCGGTGTCGAAGTCCGCCTTGGCGGGGTTCAGATGTCCGGCGGCAAGGACTGCGGCCGCGCCCAGGCCCGCGAAGCCCGCGGTCTTGAAAAAGCTCCGGCGTCCGGGATTTTGCATTGAGTCCGGCATGGTGTTTTCTCCGTTAAGAATTCGCGTCCGGCAGTGCGGCCGGTTCGCGGTGCAACACCAGGGATACGAGGCTCGGCGGATTTTGGATTTCTTCCGCGTGGGGATCGGGAAACAAATCGATGCGGCCCGGGGGGATTCGGATAGAATCAGAAGGACCGAGCGGGACCTCATGCGCCGCCGGCTGAAAATCCATCAAGGGAAATGGTAGGGGACCAGATGCGGAGCATCAAGATTGCGGCGATCAGCGTGGCGGCCTTGTTGGCGCTTGCCACGGGTTGTTCAAAGAAGCCCAGCGACGATACGTTGGCCAACGACATCAAAGCGAAACTGTTTTCGGATCCCGATCTGCGGAGCACAAACATCAACGTCGCCGTGCAGAACGGCGCGGTTACTTTGAGCGGCGACGTGCCGAACTCGAACCTCGAGCTAAAGGCGGTCAAAATTGCGAACGACACGCCGGGCGTGTCGCGCGTGGACGACCAGATCAAGGTGCCTGGAGGATCGTCGGCCCGGCGCGGCATCAACGGGGAGACGGCCGGGGGCGCCGGACAAAGCGGGCCCGGCGATAACGGCGGCGGTGTGGCATCGCCGAACAATCCTCCGGGGATGGGCGGGCCCGGCGAGAGTGCGCAGTCCGCGCCGCCGCAACCGGTGACGGTGACCATTCCGAGCGGCACTCCGATCACGATCCGGATGATTGACAGCGTCGACTCGGCGACGAATAGCACCGGCCAGCAATTTCGCGCCTCGCTCGACGACTCGATCCGGCTGAACGGGCAGGTGGTTGTGCCGCGCCACACGGATGTGACGGTGCGTCTGGCCGAGGCGCAAAGCGCGGGCCGGGTCCGGGGCCAGAGCAACCTGGAACTGCAGTTGGTGAGCATGAACGTGAACGGGCAGCGAGTCCCGCTGCAAAGCAATGTGTATGACGTAAAGGGCAAGGCGCGCGGCAAGCAGACGCTCGAGCGGAGCGGCATTGGCGCGGCGGCCGGTGCGATTCTCGGCGCGATCACCGGCGGCGGAAAGGGAGCGGCGATCGGCGCGGCGGTGGGCGGCGGCGGAGTCGCGGGCTACCAGGTCTTTACGCACGGCCAGCAGGTGAAGATTCCGGCCGAGACGCTGCTGAACTTCACGCTGCAAGCGCCGGTGAACGTGGAGGTGGCGCCGCAGTGAAAACCTCGCGCCGAACGTTTCTGGCTGCACTCCCGGCCTGCGCCGGGCTCGGGCTTCTGGCCTGGGCCGCCGCGCCGGGAACGCCGGCCGCCGGGGGGCGCCTGGTCTATCTCGGCACCTACACCGGGCCTCACAGCGAGGGCATTTACGCGGTGCGCTTCAACGAGGCGACGGGCGCCGTGTCCGAGCCCTTCCTCGCGGCCGCGACGCCGAATCCGTCCTTCGTCATCGTTCATCCGAACCGGAAGTTCGTCTACGCGGTGGACGAGAGCCGGAAAGGCTCGGTTCACTCTTTCGCCGTCGAAGCGGGCACCGGAAAGCTGAAGGCGCTGAACGTAGTGCCTACGCGCGGCAACGGCCCCTGCTACATTTCACTCGACCGTTCCGGCCGATTCTTGATGGCCGCCAACTACGGTTCCGGCAGCGTCATCGTCTATCCGGTGAAGGCTGACGGAAGCCTCGGAGAAGCGACGTCTTTCGACCAGCATCAAGGCAAAGGCGCGGATCCCAGCAGGCAGGAAGGCCCGCACGCGCACTGGATCGAAGCCGCGCCGGGGAACAAGTTCGTCCTTTCCGCCGATCTCGGTCTCGATAAAGTGCTCGTCTACCGCTTCGACGACAGCAAGGGAACGCTGACGCCCAATGCGCCGCCGGCCTGGGATGGTCCGCCGGGCGCCGGTCCGCGCCACTTTGCCTTCACCCCGAACGGCCGCTTCGGTTACCTGGCCAGCGAGATGGCGCATACCGTCACCGCGCTCGCCTGGAACGGGAAAACCGGCACGCTGACCAGCCTCCAGACCATGCAACTTGTGCCCGACGATTTCCAGCAGGAAAACACGGCGGCGGAGATCGCTGTCAGCCGGTCCGGCCGGTTCGTCTATGCCTCCGACCGCGGTCATGAGAGCATCTCGGTTTTCTCGATTTCGCCGGTCACCGGGCACATGACCCTGGTGGAGCGGGCCAACACCGGCGGCAAGGAGCCGCGAAACTTCGCGCTCGACCCCACCGGCCGGTACCTGTTCGCGGCGAACCAGAACTCGGATTCGATCGTGATCTTCCGCGTCGATCCGGCCTCGGGCAAGCTCACACCTACGGGCGCGAAGATTACGGTGGCATCGCCGGTGTGCGTTGCGTTCATGCCTTAGGCGCGGCACGGGCGTTACACTTCGATTCATGACGCGGAGCATCCTGCTTTTCCTGCTGGCCTGTTGTGCGCCGGCGTTTGCACAGACTTACGACATCGCGATCCTGCACGGCCGCGTCATGGATCCGGCGACCAACCTCGACGCCATCCGCAACGTCGGTATCCGGAACGGCAAGATCGCCATCGTCACGGCGGACGACATCAAGGGCCGCGAGACCATCAACGCGCGCGGTCTCGTGGTGGCGCCGGGATTCATCGATCTTCACTCGCACGGCCAGGACGAAGAAAACTATCGCTACAAGGCGCACGACGGCGTCACCACCGCGCTCGAACTCGAAGTGGGCGCCTGGCCGATCAAGCCGTGGTATGAGGCGAGGGAAGGGAAGTCGCTGGTGAACTTCGGCGCCTCCTCCGGTTTTTTGGCGTCGACGATGGCGGTGCTCGGAGATACCGGCACGTTGCTGCCGCGCGACAGGGCGGTGGAAGAAGCCCCGGACCCGGCGCAACAACAGCAGATCCTGGACGACGTGGCCGATGGACTCGCCGGCGGCGGACTCGGCATCGGCATAGGGATCGCCTACGTGCCGAAAACCACGCGGGGGGAGATCTTCCGGGTGTTCGAAATCGCGAGCCACTGGAAGCGGCCCTGCTTCGTGCACATGCGCTTCGACGGCAATGGCGAACCCGGCGTCGTGGATGCGGTCGAGGAGGTCCTGGCCGACGCGGTCTCGACCGGCGCGCCTCTGCACATCGTTCACATCACCAGCATGGCGCTGCGCCAGACGCCGCTCTGCCTGCGGATGATCGACGGGGCGCGCGCGCATGGGCTCGATGTGACTACCGAGATGTACCCCTACACCGCGGGCTCGACCTCGCTCCAATCGGCGGTGTTTAACCCCGGCTGGCAGCAGCGCCTGGGCATCTCCTACGACGGCCTGCAGTGGGCGGCGACGGGAGAACGGCTTACCGAAGAAACCTTCGAGAAGTACCGGAAACAGGAAGGGTGGGTGATCATCCACTCGATTCCGGAAGAGGTGGTGCGCGAGGGGATGGCGGACCCCGGCGTGATGTTCGCGAGCGACGGACGCATGGTGAACGGAACCGGGCATCCGCGCAGCGCGGGAACGTTTGCCCGCGTGCTCGGCTACTATGTCCGCGAAAAGCACGCGCTCACGCTCATGGATGCGCTGCGGCGCATGACCCTGATGCCCGCCCAGCGGCTCGAGAAAATGTCGCCGGCGATGCGGACAAAAGGGCGCATCGGAGCCGGCATGGACGCCGACATCACCGTGTTCAACCCGGACACCATCATCGACAAGGCGACGTTTGAAAAGCCGGCCCAATATTCCGAGGGGATTGAGTACGTTCTGGTTGGGGGCACGCCCGTGATCCGCCACGGCGATTTCGTCGACGGCGTGAACCCTGGGCGCGGAATTCTGGCCTCGCGGTGAGGCGGAGATCCGAAACATTTTTTGGTGAAACTGTTGCACGCAATTTTCATGGGGGCGTCAAATATTTGTAATGCGCAGGCCGTACACTGAGAGTGGGAGCGATTCGGCATGTTCCGCTTCATCACGGCCCGCGATCAAAGCCTGATGCGTCTGGCGAACAACTGGCATGCTCCGCGCTGGATCCGCTTCTGGGCGTTGGGCGCCACCCGCGCCGGCGACGGCTGGCTCTGGGGCCTGATCGGGTTCATCATTCTGGCCTTCGGCGGTCCGGAACGCCTGGAGGCCGATGCCGCCGCAGGCATCGCCGCCGTTCTCAGCGTTCTGCTGTTTCAGCGCTTGAAGCGCGTAGCCGGACGCCGCCGGCCCTGCCACCTGGAGCCGCACTGCTGGGCGACGCTGCTGCCGCCGGATCAGTTCTCTTTCCCCTCCGGCCACACCATGACCGCGTTCGCCGTGTCGATTGCGCTGAGTCAGTTCTATCCGTCGCTGGTCTTTCCGCTGACGTTCTTCGCGGTGTCGATCGCCATTTCCCGCATCCTGCTCGGCATGCATTTCCTGAGCGACGTGGTGGCGGGCGCGATATTGGGCGCGGGCCTCGGCTATCTGGCGACGCTGATTTTCCTGTAACGTTTCCCCCGCGACAGCGGCTATCCTGAAAAGCGTTGTGCTGCCTTCGTTGCTTTTTGCGGCCGGGCTCGCGCTCGGCGCCCTGCTGACATGGTTATGGATGCGCGCCCGGCTGGAGCGCCTGGACGCCGCGCGGCAGTTCGCCGAAACCGCCGCCACGCAGATGGAAGCCCGGTTTCAGGCGGCCGCCGACGCCGCCATGCGCTCGACCCAAAGCGCTTTTCTCGATGCGGCCCGCACGACGCTTGACGCCCTCGGCTCGCGTCTCACCGCGGATCTGGCGCAGCGGCACAGCCAGATCGAAGGGGTGGTCCAGCCGATCGGGGAAACGCTTGGCCGCCTCGACCAGCAGGTTCGCGAACTCGACAAAGAGCGCGCGCGGACGCTGGCCGGGCTCGACCGGCAATTGCAGCAACTGATGTCGGAGACCGGAACTCTGCTCGGCGCGCTCCGCTCGCCGCAGGCGCGTGGGCGGTGGGGCGAAATCACGCTGCGCCGAGTCGCCGAGTTGGCCGGGATGGTGGCGCAGTGCGACTTCACCGAGCAGGCTACGTTCGATACCGAATCCGGAGCGCGGCTGCGGCCGGACATGATCGTCCATCTTCCCGGCGGCCGGTCGCTCGCCGTTGATTCGAAGGCTCCGCTGTCGTCGTATCTTGAAGCGCTGGAAGCCCCCGGCGAAAAAGCGCGCCGCGAACTGTTCGCCCGGCACGCGCAACAGGTGGCCGGGCACGTGGACCGTCTGGGCGCGAAGCAATACTGGAGCCAGCTTCAGCCCGCTCCCGAACTGGTGATTCTGTTTCTTCCGGGCGACCATTTCTTCAGCGTCGCGGTCGAGCACCGGCCGTCGCTCATCGAGGATGCGCTCGCCAAAAACGTTCTGATCGCCACGCCGGTGACGCTCATCTCAATTCTCCGCGGCGCGGCCTTCGGCTGGCGGCAGGAGCAGTTGGCGCGCAACGCCGAAGAGATCCGCCGGGTGGCCGGGGAGTTTCTCCAGCGCCTGTCCGTTTTCCAGGAGGCTTACCTGGACGCGGGCCGACAGTTGGGCAAGGCGGTGGAGGTTTACAACAAGAGCGTCGCGAGTTGGGACACGCGCCTCACGCCCGCCCTTCGCCGCATCGAGGATCTCGGCTTGCCGGAGGCCACCGGGGTGTCGCTTGAGCCGGTGGAAAAAGCCGTTCGGGAGCCGAAGCCGGGGGTTTAGGGAGCGTGGCCGCCTCGCTAAAGGAACCGGCAGAAATTACGATGAGATAAATCGGACGTTTTCAGCACTACTGTTCGCCCCTGATCGACCCGGGGCAGGGTCCCGCGAGGAGGGTTGCTGTTGCCGCAACATTTTGACCGCCTGCTGGTTCTTGCGGTGATGACCGTGCTGGTGGCGATGTTTGCCTGGATTTACGCGCGGGACCGGCGTCCGACCGCACGGCTGTGGCTGATGGGTTGGATCGCGATTGAGGTCCACTTTGCCTCCTCGGTACTGTTTGCCTTCTCGCTCCTTTCCCCTGCCGTTGCCGGGTGGTTCGCCTACTCTACGCTGCTGGTGACGGCGTGCTGCTTTTTTCTCTCGGTGACGGATGCCTTCCGTGGGCGCCGCGGGAGGATGCTCGTCTGGGGCCTGTTCTTCGTTCCGGCGCTGGCCTATTGGACGGTGGAGATGGCGGGCGTGAAGCAGGTATGGCCTTACCGGGCGCTACTGGCCATCCTGATTTCGGCCGCAACCGTACTCGTGTTCGGCCATCTCCGCCGTCCGTGGCTGTGGTCGCTCGGCGCGCTTGGCGGTGTCTGGGCCTTGTTTCACAATCCTTACTACGGCATGGAGTATATTCTGTTCAGTGCCTTTTGCGCCGCCGGCGCGGCGTACTGGAGGCACTACCGCCGTTTCACGCCCGGCGTGCTGTTCACCTCCTTGTCGCTGCTGCTGTGGGGGATGGTGTGGCCGGTGGCCGACCTCTTTGACAAATGGGGTCTGAACATTGCGGGCGACAACGTTTTGTGGGATCTTCCGAAATACTTCGTCGCCTTCGGCATGATTGTGACGCTGCTTGAGGAAAAGTCCGAAGTGCTCGAAGCCGAGGTGGCAGAACGGAAGCGAGCCGAGCAGGCCGCGGTTGCCGCCAACGAGGCAAAGAGCCTGTTTCTGGCCTCGATGAGCCATGAGATCCGGACGCCGATGAACGGGATTCTGGGCATCAGCGAACTGCTGCTTGACACTCGCCTGACCCCGGACCAGCGTGAGGACCTGGGCCTGATCCGCTCTTCGGCCGAGTCGCTGCTGCTGCTGATCAACGACATTCTGGATTTTTCCAAAATCGAAGCCGGCAAGATCGAGTTCGAGCGCGTATCTTTCGATCCGGCCGACCTTACCGGCGGACTCATGCGCACCCTGAGCTTCCAGGCGCATCAGAAGGGCCTTGAACTGATCAAGGAACTGCGTGGAGATCTCCCGCGCGCGGTGCTTGGCGATCCCGGACGCCTCAGCCAGGTGCTTGTGAATCTGATCGGGAACGCGATCAAATTCACCGAAAAAGGGGAAGTGCTGGTCGCGGTGGAGGCGGAGGTGAGCGCCGGATCGGCGCTGCTTCATTACCTGGTGCGTGACACCGGCATCGGGATCGCACCAGGCAAACAGCCCCTCATCTTCGATGCCTTCACCCAGGCTGATAATTCCACTACCCGAAGGTTCGGTGGAACGGGGTTGGGACTGGCGATCGCCAAACGGTTGGTGGAGGGGATGGGCGGGCGGATTTGGGTGGAATCGGAAGGCGAGGGCCGTGGAAGCACTTTCTATTTTGCGGTCCGTCTCCCTGTCGATCCGCAGGCCGTTTCCCCGGCTCCGGATCCTCCCGACTCCTTATTGCGGCAGGCGCTGGTGCTGGTGGTGGATGACAACGCGACGAGCCGTGGAGTCCTCGCGGCGGCGCTCGAAAGGCTTTCGCTGCGCGCGATTGTGGCCGGCGGGGGATCGGAGGCGATCGAAATGCTCCGGCGGCAGCGCGTTGGCGGGGACCCGGTGCGTCTTGTTTTGCTTGATCGCGGGATGCCGTGGATGGATGGTTTGGAAACCCGGAGACGAATTCGGGAGGAGTTCGGCCCCAACCCGCCCGTCGTGCTGCTGCGCTCCGCCGGCGGCCCGGACCGTACGGAGGAGTGGCGGCGGGGCGGCGGTGTTCTTTACCTGGACAAGCCCGTCCGGCGGAAGGAGTTGGAGAGGGTGGTCCGGGCCGCGATGAAGGAAGCCGGAAGTGCGCCGCCGGCCGTGTGCACGAACGCCGTCCGGCCGCAGTCCGGCGCACTTCGTGTTCTGGTGGCCGAAGACAATCCGGTAAATCGGACCGTGGTGCAACGCCTTCTTGAAAACGGGGGGCATCAGGTTGCGCTCGCAGGCAACGGTTTCGAGGTGCTTGAAAGGCTCCGGAGCGCATCCTACGACCTCATCCTCATGGATCTTGAGATGCCGGAGATGGACGGCTTCGCCACGACCGCTGCGATTCGGGAGGCCGAACGGAGCACAGGCGCGCATGTTCCGATCGTCGCCCTCACCGCTCACGCGATGAAGGACGACGAAGAAAAATCTCTCGACGCCGGCATGGACGCTCACGTCACCAAACCCATTGACCGCGGCCGCTTGTTCGAGGTGATGGCCCGCCTGGCCGGGGCGCCCGCCCGTATCCCTGTCAAATAAAAGCTGCTAGAGAACCAGCGCCCGCACCCGTTTCCCTAAGCTGTGGATCTCCGGTACCCGCATTGCAGCGGCGGCTGCAAAATAGACCATGCCGTAGACGCCGAGCACGACAACGCCTTCGACAACCGGATGCGTGCCGTGTATGACCCGCCGAGCGGCGGTCGCCAAAGCCGCCGCCACGGCCGCGGCGGCCCATAGTTTCGCCAGCAACTTCGGACTGACCCCGGCCCGGCCGATGCGTGCGCTGAGCGCGCGCCGCAGCAGGAGGAACTCCAGCCAGCCCGCGACGCCGGCCGAGGCGGTTAATCCCGCCGCGCCCCACCGGGCTTCCATTCCGATCCATCCCGGCAGCCATAGGGCCCCGACGTAGCCCAGCACACCGGTCAGTCCCACGCGGATCAGCGCGAACTTCAGCGGCGTCCGCGTATCGCGCAGCGCGTAAAACGCGGAGCTGAACAGCCGCCCCATGGTCGAAGCGAGCAGGCCCACCGCAGACCCCGCCAGGATGCCCCACGTGTAAACCGCGTCGGCGCGGCTGAAGCGGCCCGTTTGCAGCAGCGCGCCGGCGATGACATCGCCGAGCGCGAGAAAACCCATCGCCGACGGCACGATGTAGAAAGCGATCTGCCGCAGGCCGCTTTCCAGCCGTTTGCGCAGGTAGGCGGCGACTTCCTCTTTGCTGCCGAGGGCGCCCGACATCGCCGGTAGTTCGGCCGCCGACACCGACATGCCGAACAGGCTCACCGGAAGCGTGTAGAGGATCTGCGCGTTGAACAGGCCTGTGACGGCGCCGGCCGGCAGCAGGCTCGCCAGGATCGAATCGACGTAGGCGCTGATCTGTACCGCGCCGCGGCTCAGGAACACCGGCCCGAAATTCCGCACCACGGTGCGCACTTCCGGGTCCGCCGTTTCCAGCCGCAAGCGCACCTGCCCGGCCAGCCGCAGCACGGAGGGAACCTGCACGGCGAACTGCAGCGCGCTGCCCACCACCGATCCCCAGGCCAGCGTCACGGCGAGCGAATCGAGCCCATCTTTGTTCCCGGCCCACACCAGCGTCCCGATCATCGCCAGATTCCAGATCACCGGCGCCGAGTACGAGAGCAGGAATTTCCGGTGGCTGTTGAGAATGCCCAGGCACCACGCCGACATCACCAGCACGCCGGCGCCCGGAAACAGGATGCGAACCAGGTGCACCGCCAGTTCCCGCTTCGTGTCGTGAAAGCCCGGCGCGATCACATCAATCAGCCATGGCGCCGCCAGCACGCCGCCCAGCACCAACAGCGAAACGGCCAGGGCGAGGGTGGCCAGCACCGCGCCCGCCACCCGCCGCGCTTCTTCGTCCTCTCTTTTGGCCAGCAGCCGCGCGTAGACCGGAATGAACGACGCCGACAGCACGCCCTCGCCGAACAGGTTCTGCAAAAAATTCGGAATGCGGAATGCCGCGTTGAACGCGTCGGCCGCTTCGCTCGACAAGCCGAAGTAGTGCGAGAACACGCGCAGGCGCACCAGTCCGGCCAGGCGGCTGAACAGAATGCCGGCGGCAACGAGGGAAGCGCGGGAGCCGCCGGAGTGAGAGGAAGGTTTGTCTGGGGAAACGGCCATCCGCGAAGGGACGCGCGCACGAGGGCGGCGAATGCCTCAGTCTAGCAGGACGCGCGTTACACTGGGCTATTATGCGCAGGCAATGGGTAGCTGAGAGGGCCAACGACCCGATCCGGACGCAGATTCACTACGCCCGCCAGGGCCGCATCACCGGGGAGATGGAGTACGTCGCGCGGCGCGAAGCGCTCACGCCGGAAACGGTCCGCGAGGAGGTTGCCCGCGGGCGCATGATCATCCCCGCCAATATCAACCACACGAACCTCGAGCCCATGTGCATCGGCGTGGCGTCGAAGTGCAAGATCAACGCGAACATCGGCAACTCGGCGACCACCTCGAACGTCGACGAAGAACTCGAAAAGCTGCGCTATTCGCTCAAATACGGCGCCGACACGGTGATGGATCTTTCCACCGGCGGCAACATTCCGGGCATTCGCAAGCAGATTCTCGCCGCTTCGCCGGTGCCGATCGGCACCGTGCCGATCTACGAGGCCCTCGCCCGCGTCCGCCGGATCGAGGACCTCACCATCGGCGTGCTGCTCGAAGTCATCGAAGAGCAGGCCGAGCAGGGCGTCGATTACATGACCATCCACGCCGGCGTACTCATCCAGTACGTGCCGCTGGCCAATAACCGCGTCACCGGCATCGTCAGCCGCGGCGGAGCGATCCTGGCCGAATGGATGGTGAAGAACCACCGTCAGAATCCTCTTTACGAGCACTTCGACGAAATCTGCAAGATCTTCCAGAAGTACGACGTCAGCTTCTCGTTGGGCGACGGCCTTCGTCCCGGGTGTCTGGCCGATGCAAGCGACGAAGCGCAGTTTGCCGAACTGAAGACGCTTGGCGAACTCACGCGCCGCGCCTGGGACTACGACGTGCAGGTGATGATTGAAGGTCCGGGCCACATTCCGATGGACCAGATCCAGATCCAGGTCGAGAAGGAAAAGGAACTCTGCGACGAGGCGCCGTTCTACACGCTCGGACCTCTGGTGACCGACTTCGCCCCCGGCTACGACCACATCACCAGCGCGATCGGCGCGGCGATGATCGGCTGGTATGGCGCGTCGATGCTCTGCTACGTGACGCCGAAGGAGCACCTCGGCCTGCCGAACCGCGAAGATGTGAAGGCCGGCCTGATCGCTTATCGCATCGCGGCCCACGCGGCCGACATCGCCCGCCACCGCCCCGGCGCGCGCGACCGCGACGACGAACTTTCCCGCGCCCGCTTCCAGTTCGACTGGAAGCGCCAGTTCGCGCTCTCGCTCGACCCGGAGACCGCCGAAGCGATGCACGACGAAACGCTGCCGGAAGAAGGCTTCAAGGACGCGGCCTTCTGCTCCATGTGCGGGCCGAAGTTCTGCTCCATGAACCACTCGGCGAAGACGAAAGAGTTCACCGCCGAGGAGGCGCAGACGGTCCTGGCTCAGATCCAGGGCGTGAGCTGAGGCGCGCTACCGGTTGCCCATCTGCAAAAAGAAAATCCCCACGAAGATCAGCGCCAGGCCGGCGAATTTCACCCGCGTGAGCGGCTCGTTGAAGAAGATCTTCGCCCAGAACAGCGTCCACACGTAGCCGAGCGAAACCAGCGGATAGAGAATCGTCAACTGGCCGCGCCGCACGCCGAGCACGAAGAACACGCTCGAAAGCATGTACGCGATGATGCCCGCCCACACCCAAACGTTTGTCGCGAATTTCTTCCAGCCGCCGTGCAGGTTCATCGAGCCGAACTTCAGAAACACCGCGCCGAAGGAGCCGACAAACGACGCCACCAGCACATAGATCATCGAGGAAACAGGCGTCGTCACTTCGACCCTCCAAGGCCCATCATCCCCACCCCGGCCACAATCAGCGCCACGCCAATGCCTTTGAACGTATTCATCGGCTCATGCAGGATGAGCACCGACAGCGCCGCCACCCACACGTAAGTCAGCGCGATCACCGGATACAGTTTCGATAACTCCCCGTGCCGGAACGCGAGCGTTAGCAGGATCAGACTCAGCCCGTACATCGCATAGCCGAAAAACAACGGCATGCTCGTCAGCATCCCCAGCAGGCTGGCGAACCAGTCCTTATGGCTGATCGTGTTCGCGCCGGTCTTGATCAGCATCTGTGCCGCCGCTCCGAGCAAAGTGCAGACGAACACCAGCGATATCGACTTCCAGCGGTCAGCCGCCGCGGCCTCCGTTGTGGCCACACTCGTAGAGTTCAACGCGTACCTCCGAAAAGGGGAAACCCTTATTTTATCAGCGGCGCGTTTACCACAACAGCTTCAATGCGAGTTGCAGTTGCCGGGAAGTCGTGGCGGTGCTCGTGATGACGCCGGCGGTGGGCGACGGCGCGGCCGTAGGCGAGGTGAACACGATCAGGTTCGGCGTGTTGAAGCTGGCCTGATTGGCGATGTTGAACGCCTCGGCGCGGAACTGAACGTCGAGCGTCTCGCCGATATGCGAATCCTTCACCAGCGCCAGATCCAACTCCGCCAGTCCCGGGCCGTACAACACATCGCGCCCCAGCGTTCCGTAAGTCCCGTTCGTAGGCACGACAAACGCATTCGGGTTGAACCACCGGTTTGGGCTGCCCAGGATAACGGACCCGGAAAAAGCGGGGTTCAACGACGGCCGCACCGGGTTCGTGGCGTCGCCGTTGTTCGACGGGTTGAAGCTCATCTCCGGCGTGAACGGGAACCCGGAACGCAGCGTCTCGATCGCGTCGAGCGACCATCCCGACACCAGGAACCCGTCCACTCCCTGCGCCGACGCCGCGAACCGCCGCCCATGCCCGACCGGCAGGTCGTAGCTGCCGCTGATCGCCACCGCCTGCCGCGCGTCGAACGTCGACGGCCCCCAATCGAGGCGCAGATTCCGCGCGTCTTCGGCGAGGCCCGGCGCGTTGGCCGAAGCGCTGGCGTTCAGCGTGGACCCGTCGTCCAGGCTCTTGGCCCACGTATAAACGCCGCGCAACTCGATCCCCGCCGCCAGTCGCCGGCGCAGGTCGATCTGCAGCGCGTTGTAGGTGCTCACGCCTTCCGAATACCAGCTCCAGCCGCTGCCCAACCGCGGATTTGCGAGCGGCGAGTTCGGCGGATAGTAGATTGTGCCGGCGGCGAGCGTCGAAGGGCACGGCGCGGCCGGACAGGTGACCGAATACGCCTCATTCGGGTCGATGCTGATCATTTCGTGGTAGCCGTGCGAGCCCTGGTAACTCACGTTCAGAACCGTGTTCACGCTGAGTTGCTGCTCGACGGTGAAGTTGTACGAGATCACGGTGGGCGTGTAGAGATCGGGCTGCACGCCGGCCGGCGAAACCAGCGAGCCGGCCGGAGCGGGCGCGCCGGGAACGACATTCAACGTATCGACCGGTTGATTCTTCAGCGTGATGCTCGTGTTGAACGGCGCGTTCTGATCCAGGCGATAGCTGAGGCCGTCCTGCAGCGAGTGGTAGAAGCCGGCGCCGGCGCGGATGACGGTGCGGCCGCTTGCGAAAGGATTCCACGCAAAGCCGGCCCGCGGTTCCGGCAGGAAGACCGAGCGGTTCACCGTAAGCGCTGACGTTCCCACTTGCGGCGTCGTGAGAAGTGCGCCACCCGGCCCGGGCACGAACGCCGCCGCGCGTCCGAACGCTTCATTCCATCCGTTGGTCGATTCGGCGCGCAGGCCCAGCGTCAGCGTGAAGCGGCCGCCGAGCCGCATCTCGTCCTGCACGAAGAAAGCTCCTTCGACGGACCGCCAGCTCAGCGGCGTCGCCTGCGGCACCGCGCTGAACACGGTCACCACCCCCTGCATCAGCGCGGCAAGGCTTGAAAACGTCGCCTGCCCGTATTGTCCGAGCGCCTCGCGGTCATTTGCCTGGATGCGCTCGATCCACACGCCGGCGCTCAGTTGATGAATCCCCTTCACCACCGTCACAGTGTCTGCCGCCGTATACAGGTTCCGGTTGATGAATAGATTGCTCCCGAAGTTGCTCCCGGCGAG
>DAIDIH010000069.1 GCA_027459465.1 Bryobacterales bacterium
GACGAGGGTCGGGGTTTTGACGTTTTTGATGGCGGTGATCGGGGAGCTTTTCGCGTAGACGGCGGGGTCGTCGTAGACGGTTGCGCCGAAGTAGGGGATCATCCACTCGTCGATGGAATTCTGGCCGTAGTAACTTTGCCAATTGGCGATGCCGGCACCGGCGACGGCGGCGCGGAAGCGGTGGGTTTGGGTGACGGTCCACATGGTCATGTATCCGCCGTAGCTCCAGCCGCCGATGCCGGTACGCTGGGGGTCGATGGGGTACTTCGCGGCGGCGGCGTCGACGCCGGCGAGGATGTCTTCGAGGTCGCCATGGCCGAAGTCGCGAACGTTGGCTTGGGTAAAGGCTTCGCCTTCGCCGTAGCTGCCGCGCGGATTGGGGAATAGGACGAAATAGCCGCGGCTGCTGAGTAGGGTGAGGTCGAAGAAGCTTCTCGGCCAGGCGGGCTTGTGGGCGCTGGCCGGGCCGCCGTGGACGCCGACGACGAGCGGATACTTTTCTTGAGGCGGCTTACTCGGGTCGAAGCCGACGGGGGGCAGGAGCCAGCCTTGCACTTTGTGGCCGCCGCTTTGCCAGGTGAGGGAGACGGGGTTGCCCCAGAAGCGCTTGGCGTCGTGGTTTTCGCGGGTGATCTGGCTCCATTTGCCGATGGCGCCGGCCCAGACCTCGGGCGGCTGGGTAAACGAGGAACGGACTAAGGCGGCCTCGGCGCCGTCGTGGCTGAGGGACACTTCTTCGCGGCCGCTGCGGATGCTTTCGTCGCCCTTCCAGATGGTTTCCGACGTTCCGGTGGCGAGGTCCAGCGTGGCCATCGCGGTGGCGCCGGAGACGGTTTCGGCGAAGATGAGGCGCTTGGAGGAGGGCAGCCAGGCGAGCCAGGAGGGGCTGGAAGGGCGGCCCGGGGTGCGGTCGGTCGCCTCGCCGCCGGTGGCCGCAACGGTGAAGATGTCGCCGCCGGTGGCGCCTTCGTCGCTCATCAGGCCTTCGATGAAGGCGATGGTGGAGCCGTCGGGCGACCAGCGGGGATTGGCGATCTGGAGTTTAGGCTTGTAGATCTGGTGGGCATCGCCGCCTTGGGCGGACATGGTGAAGAGTTTTGCGGTCCACCAGTTGTCGTCGCCGGGAGGGGGTGCGGCGGTGAAGACGAACCGGGAGGAATCGGGCGCCCAGTCGTATTCATAGATGTACAAGCCTTTTGGGGAGACGACAGTGTGGTGGCCGCCGTTGGGGTCGATGGTGACGAGTTTCTGTTCGTAGAACGTGCTGTTAATGACGCCGGCGGGCGCGGTTTCCGGCTGGAGGGGGCCGGCGGCGCGCAGGGCGTTCTCGATAAAGAGGAAGGCGAGGGAGTGGCCGTCGGGGGACCAGCGCACGTCCTGGAGGAAGCCTTTCAGGCTGGTGAGACGGTGCGCCTCGTATGCGCCTTTGCCCTTCACCGGCATCCGCCAAAGCTGAAGTTGATGGGAATCGGCGGCGTCCGGGTCGGGCGCAAGGTAGATGATGGAGGCGCTGTCGGGGGCCCAGGAGAAGGATTCGATTCCGGTGGCCGAGGCTGTGTGGGACTTGCCTCCGGCGACGGGCCGGATGGTTAGTTGCGTCTCGCCGTGCTTACCGGCGGTGGCCGAGAGCCAGCCGACCAGCGTTCCGTCCGGGCTGATGGAGGCTTGGGGGAAGACGTGGATGGCATCGAGAGAATCGAGCATCTCGGAGACCGGCGTGTTGGGCGCGGCGGCCAGGGGGAGCGCGGCGAGGGAGAGAGTAAGGAAGGTGACGGCGAGGCGCATACGAAACGTTAGGGTAGCGAATGCGGCTCGCCGGTGGAGGAAGGGGTTAAGTCACTGGCT
This sequence comes from Bryobacterales bacterium, assembly GCA_027459465.1. Classification (GTDB taxonomy): domain Bacteria; phylum Acidobacteriota; class Terriglobia; order Bryobacterales; family Bryobacteraceae; genus JAJYKC01. The sequence goes on from DAIDIH010000069.1 coordinate 1,846, forward strand.
AGATCAGGCGGAAATTGACCTCGATGGTGGCGAGGACGGGTACGGGCTGCCCGTCTTTCGTGCCGGGCGTGAAGCGCCATTGTTTTACGGCTTCGATCGCTTTTTCGTCGAGGCCGAGGCCGAGCGGGCGGACGATTTGCGGATTGCGAACGACGCCGTCCGCGCCGACGACGATGCGGAGCACGGTCGTGCCGGCCAGGCCGGCGGCGCGGGCGTCTTGAGAGTATTTCGGGTTCGGCTGCTTGTTCAGGCGCGGTGGCAGCACGCCGTTTCCGATTTTGTAGACTCCGTCGGGAATGGCGCCGGGTGCGGTTAGGGCGTGGCGGATTGTGGCAGCGCGGGAGGTCAGTTCGTTGGCTTTGGTGTCCTGATGTTGTTGGTGGAGAAGGCTGGAATAGAGGTCGAGCGTGAGGGCGGTGTCGAGGGAATTGGGGTCTTCGAGAGGGAAGGCCTGATCGAAGAGTTGGGAGGCGAGCGCAGGGTTGTTCTCGTGCACGGCTACGACGGCCTGCCACATTGCGGCGCGGCCTGAGGAGGAAGCGTCGGCGTAGGGCATCTCCTGGAAGTCGTATCGGGCTTGCGGGTAGTTCTTGTCGAGGATCGCGGCTTCGCCGAGACGTTCGAGTAAGTGGGTGGACGCGGGCTTGCCGGAGAGTAAGTTCAGGGCTTGTTGGTAGTAAGTGACGGCGGACTTACGGTCGCCTTGGTTCCAGGCAAGGTCGCCTTGGCGGGTGAGACCGGAATCGCCGGAGGCGGGAGCGGCATGCGTGTCCTCGGCATGGATGGCGGCGAGCGGGGCGGCGAGGAGCAGGGCGAGGGCGATAGAGGTGACGGCCCCGGCGCGGGAGGGCGCGGTACGGCGGAGGTGGGGGTCGAGGACAGCGCGGAGGCGGGTTTCGAGATTCGAAGTTCGGGCCATGGCGACAGCGGGCCAGGGGGCGGGGCGGAGTGAGCGGGCGATGTCGAGTAAGTGGGCGGCGTAGTCGGAGGCGCGGGCGCCGGAGTGGAGCACGGCGTCGTCAGCGGCGCGTTCGGCTTCTTCGAGCATTTGGCGCCAGGCGGCCCAGGCGAGGGGGTTCCACCAGTAGAGCGCAAGCGCGATGCGGGCGAGGAGTTGCGCGGCGGTGTCGTAGCGGCGGACGTGGGCCAGTTCATGGGCGAGGACGGCGCGGCGAAGCGATTCGCTCCATTGGGATGAACAGGCAGGGAGCACGATGGCGGGATGGAAGACGCCGACGGTCATGGGCATGAGGCCGGAGCGGGCTTCGAGGACGGGCACGCCGATGTCCGGCGCCTCGATGGGACGGGCGGAGCGGCGGATGCGGCGGGCGGCGGAGGAGGAGGAAAGCAAGTGAAGTAGGGAGCCAAGGGAGCCGAGGAGCCAGAAGAAGAGGAGAGCAGTCTCGACGTCGCGAAGATCGGGAATCGAGGGCACACTATGTGCGGGAGGGGCGGTGGGTGCGGAGGAGGCGGTTGGCGTCTGCGGGACGGTTACGCTGGTGCGGAAGACTGCGATGGCGGCTTCGGGGGTGGGCACACCGAGGGCAGGGAGCGAGAGGGAGAGCAGGGGCAGAGCGACGAGCACAGCCGAGGATGCGGTCCAGACGAGATGGCGGGTGGCGGCGGAGCGGCGGCGGAGGGCGAGCGTGGTCAGATGCGCCAGCGCGAGGGCGAGGATGCTTTTGCCGGCGATGGCGAACCAGATGGCGGAGTGAGTCATGTCAGCGGCCCTCCTTTCGGGCCTGTTCGATCAAAGCGGCCATTCGATCCAGTTCGTCTGGGGTCAGGCGAGTGGAGGAAACGTCGAGGAGCGCGGCGACGACCTGCTCGGGGGAGCCTTCGAAGAAGGTGTCGAGGAGGCGCTTCACTTCGCTGCGCTTGGCCTTGTTGCGGGGGACAACCGGCATGTAGACGTAGCGCAACTGCTCGGCCTGGTGGCGGACGTGGCCCTTTTCTTCGAGGATGCGGAGCAGGGCGCGGACGGCGGAGTAGCTGGGCGGATCGGCGATCGCTGCGCGGACATCGGCGGCGGAGGACTTGCCTCGCTGGTAGAGGATTTCGAGGATTTCGCGCTCGCGGCGGCTGAGCTTGGGTTCTTTCACCGGGTCTCCTGCTTAGAAAGTAGCATTGTGCTAAAAACGTAGCACGTCCGGCGGCCCCCGTCAAGGGGTTTTCGCGCGGGCGCTGGATTGCGACGAGGATGGGCGAGGGCTGGTTTCGCGTTAGTACGTGAGCGCAGCGGAAGGGACGCGTCGGGCGGCGTGGTCTGCGCCAGCTTCGACGGCGAGAACTGGGGCGGTTGGACGTACGGCCGTGGAGATCCGGGCGGGGACGTCGACGCCTTCGAGTTCGCCACGGACCGTGATGACGCCGACCGCGACCGGAAGCGTATCGATCGGGTGCTGGGCGCGGGGTGCTCCTGCCGCGTGACGCCCTGGAGAACGGTGCCGGGAAACACCACAAGGGGAGGTCGTGAGATGTGGCAGGGGAGATTCTGGCGGCGCGAATCCATAGGGGGCTGTTCGCTCGGACCGTCGACGCGTTGTGGTGCGGCGGCTTCTCGCGGGATTTCGCAGGAAAGGGAGGAACGAATTGGGGGAAGCGTGGGGCGTTCTACCGCTTCAGCCACTGGAGCGGCAGGAATGGCACCATGCGGAGTCGGAGCGTGTTTCCGTCTTGGATCAGTGGGAAGTTCAAGTCAGCTGTGAAACCGGCGACGAAAGAGAGCCCCACGAGGATGGCGGTCGTGACGGCTAGAGTCCCGGTCACGTGCAATGTGCCGGGGCCTTCGCTCTGGAGATCCTTGCGCAGGGTGAAGACCGCGCGGCAACCGTAGAGGGGAAGAATGACCGCGCTGAGGAGCGCCCCGTCGAAGAAGCCAAACGCGGGCGATATGAAAAGGCCCCAGGTCCAATGGCGTGCGATGAACGCCACGGATTCTGCTGCGTAAGCGATCTGGGGAGCCCATGCCCACAGAAGTGCCGTCACGCAGAGGATGGCTACGACGAACGTCTTTACCCGCTGATTTTGCGGGACGTGGTGGGGATGCTCGGGCTCCGTCCCCGGTGTCCGGTTTCCGGGCACGTCGAAGTAGCGTTCGTCTTTCATCGGACCGCGGGTCTTCGGCGGCGCGCGTCGTTGTAGGTCTCCTTGTCGAGCCACGAGATGCGCGTCCGGGACTGGGTGGTGCTGCCACCGGGGAGGCAGCCGAGTACGCTGTGCGACGCGCGGTGCCGGGTTCCGCGCTGAAACGCGATCTGCGCCTTACGCTGTAAGGTGTTCTTCAGGTCGGGCTGGCTTACAACGCATCGGTCGCTCACGAGGTAGAGGCTCAGCGTCACTTTCGTGCTCCATCGCGCTTTTTCGGAGGTTTTGATTTGGGATTAGGGACGGCAGTGTAGGTTGATGCGAGCGGGTTCTGTTTGATGGCACTGGTGGCCCCGCAGTCGGCGGTCACAGCGATGTCGGTGAGCGCCTGGTGCTGGCGAGTGGCTGATAGTGCGGCGGGATGGGGTGCGCCTTTTGGGGTGGGATTGCCGAGGAAACCCTTGAATCTTTCGACAGTCACGTCGGTGCCCATTGTCTCGGGCCGAGCGGGCTGGATTTGAGTTTCTTCAGGAGATACGAGGGAATACGGTAGTTCCTGCTCGCGTTCTTCTTCTCGTCTTGCATCGATCGCCTGCCGCGGCGCCACGCTACGATTATCGTCGATCGCGCCTCATCAAACGTGCCAAAGCGGAACGCAGAGTTGCGTGGTGGTGTCGTAGCGGCGGACGTGGGCCGGTAGGTGAGATGGGGCGGCGAGGCGGTTCGCTCCATCCCGATGAGCAGGACGGCAGCACGATGACCGGTTGGATGCCGACGGTGATGAGCACCACGCGGGGTTGGGCTTCAAGGATGGGCACGCCGGGCAGCGGTGTTTCGAGAGGACGGCCGGGCGGACTCCATCCGTCGTCTTGGGTACATGCCCGCTAGGTGCGGGCGGTCCGCCAGGCGGCAGCCCACACCTTTGCGGTCGCAATCGCGCAGAGCTTCGAGATGGCCCAGATCCAACAGGCGCTGAGGGCCGCAAACCATGGCGCCTTGCGAGTCGAAAAGTCCAGAGCTTCCTGGTAGGGGTCCACGGGTTGAAGTTCGGACGCGGGGACGTCCTGGTCGAGGCTGTATCGGGGCGGCAACCGGGAGGCTTCGTCGACGGTTTGGCGTTCGGACGCCGGGGCGGTGGCCGTGATTTGCCCGCGCTTTTGCGACGCCAAGAATTCCTGGATGCTAGCCTCACGTTGCGCGCGATGTCTGTTCGGCTCAGCCGCGACCTGGTCGAATATGTCGCCACTGGGTCCGAACGCCGAGTAGATGGCCTCGTCCGTACGGCGCCCAAGAAGCCAGAAGCGCGTGGCCACGCTTGCGCTGGCAGGATATCGCTGGACATCGGCGTCGAGCGTCCACGGTACGTACTTCCACGGGCGCTCGACCGCTAGCTCGACGCCGAATGCTGCGGTGGGAACAAAGGCGACGATGGAGGTGGGGGACGAGAAGAAGGCCGCGCTTGCGGCCCCCAGGCCGACGATCGGCCGGCGGATGCGGCGTAAGATCGAGGGGCGCTCGTTGCTAGTCGCCGGCCCGGGCACACGTAAGGATGAAATGGGGGATTGGGTAAGATACGGCGTGGAGCGGCTGCGAAGGTAACCGTGGTCGCTCGCCGCGATGACCAAGCGTCGCATCAGTAGCACGGCGACGGACATCCCTGCTAGCGCGGACTGCGCCGGGCCAAGGGTCAGTCCGAGCCCGCAGCAGAGAAGGAGCCACGCAGGGGCTCGATTCATTCTTTTGGCGTCTCCGTAAAGCAGCCACACGAACGCAACCACTTCGGCGGCCTTGGTTATGGCGAGCGCGAGGCTTCTCGACAGGCCGCCAGGGATGGACTTCGCGCCCTCGTGTGCGATTGCAAACGCTATTAGTGCCACAAGCCGCCAGAAGGCAGCAGCCGACCAAGGCCAAACCACCGGCATCGCCGTCTCTTTATATCATCACTTGCCTTAGGAAGCGCATGCTGGCGTGGGCTCCCTCGTCGCGCCAGCCGGGGCGCGCGCCTGATTGGATAGTGCCGCCGTGGGCTTCGATGCTGCACCCGAGGACGTGAGCCCAGATGCGATCCGAGATTCTACGCGGGTGCTCGGTGTTCGCGTCAGGCTGCGTGATGTTCTCCAGATCAGCGTGGCTGGCAGCGTCTTGGCGATCCAGGACGTAGAGTTTCATCGGCTTCTTGCCACTCCGGTGCGTTCTTTCGAGTGTTTCGCCGCGGGCGGCTGGGACGACGGTGAGGTTTAGTTGGAGTGTGTTCCGCCGAGGGGCAGCGACGGTTTCGCAGTTGCCGGCCTCGGCGGTCCCGGTGGGCGCCCGGCGCCGGCGGGTGGGAATCGGCGCCGGTGCGTGGAGCGCGCCCGATGGGACGGAATTGCGGATGGGATGGTTCGTTGCCTCGATAGTTACATCGGTCGCCATTTGGTCTCGTGGTTGGCATTCTATCTTGGCTGTCTTCGGAGGCGCCGGGGCAAACAAGAAACTCTTGCTCGGGACATGTTTCCCAGCTTCCACGGGTTGCCCGCTTCGGCGCCGCGCCAAGACCACTCTCAATCCGCGCTTCAGCAAACGTGCAGGAGGAAAGCATGGAGTGGCCCGAGCAGGGCCCGCTCTCTTGGGCTGATCGCAGAAGACGCGGTGGAGTTTGCGGCGGCGGCGGGCGGGGAATGGCCGAGGGCGGTGCAGCGCCCCACCGAAGGGATTCGCGCTCGAGCTGAACGAGAAGACACGGTCATGTTCAGATCCGGGCTATTGGTTTCGACGGAGGATGCCGGATGAAGGGGTTGGATATCGGTCCGCGCTCGCGAGCGAGCTGGATTGCCCCGCCCACGGCCTCCGTGGATCCTGGTGGTGCGGGCCTTGGGGTGCGTGGCGGCATTCGTTGTGCTTGCCGATGTTAAGGCCGGGCCTCCGCGGAAATCTGGTTAGGGCGGACGCGCCCGGATGGGGCTTCGGATGGGGCCAGCTAGAATGAAGGGGATCCGATCCTTTATGGGCGAAATTTACACCCGCGAGCGGCTGCTCGAGATGCGGCGCGGCTGGCGCGCGGAAAACAAGAAAGTCGTTTTCACCAACGGCTGCTATGACATTTTGCATCCGGGGCATATCCGGCTGCTGGAGAGCGCGCGAGGGCTGGGGGACGTGCTGATTCTGGCGCTGAACACGGATGCGAGCGTCGAGCGGCTGAAGGGGCCGATGCGGCCGATGATTTCGCAGGAGGATCGCGCCGCGCTGGCGGCGGCGATTGAGGCAGTGGATGCGGTGACGTTTTTCGAGGAAGACACGCCGCGGGAGTTGATTGCCAAGGTGCTGCCGGACGTGCTGGTGAAGGGTGCGGACTGGAGTCATTTCATCGCGGGCCGGGAAGAGGTGGAGGCGGCGGGCGGGAAGGTGATGGCGCTGCCGCTCGAGCCGGGCTATTCGACGACGGGCATCGTTGAGGAGATACTTTCCCGGAAGTGACTCCACCGGCGATCCGCGAGTTGTTCGCGAACCTGGGACGCGAGGCCGCGTTTCAGGAGGCGGTGAGCCGTCTGACGCGGGACCGCAAGGCGCGGGTGAACCTGGCGGGTTTGACGCTGGCGGCCAAGGGCGTGTATCTGACGCTGCTGCGGCGCGCGCTCGAGCGGCCGCTGGTTGTGGTTTGTGGGGGGAACCGGCAGGCCGAGGATCTGCTGGAGCTGTGCGGGGCGTTTCACGTGCTGCTCGAGGACGGGGGCGAGCTGGCGCCGCAGATGATTCCGGCGCTCGATGTGCTGCCTACGCAGAGGCTGTCGCCGCACAGCGAGATCAGCGAGCAGCGGGCGGTGGGTTTGTGGCGGCTGGCGGGCGGGGGGACGGGGATCACGATCGCGCCGGTGGGCGGGGCGCTGGTGCGGACGGCGGCGGCTTCGTTTTACCGGCAGCTTGCGCTGACGCTGCGGGCCGGGGAGGAGACGCCGCTGGACGATGTGATTGCGCATCTGGAGAGCATCGGCTATGAGAGGCGCGAGCCGGTGGAGATGGCCGGCGACTACTCGGTGCGCGGCGGGATTCTGGATGTGTTTCCGGCGGAGTCGGCGCGGCCGGTGCGCATCGAGCTGTTCGGGGACGAGATCGAGTCGATCCGGCGGTTCGATGTGGAGACGCAGCGGAGCGTACTGAAGATTCCGGAAGTGACGGTGCTGCCGCTGATGGAGTTCCCGAAGACGCGCGAAGTGCTGCGGGAGTTAGCGGAAAAGCTCGACGATCCGGACTGGATTCCGAGCCCCGGCGATGTGTTTCCGGGGTGGGAGCTGATGACGCCGCTCGTGCGGCCGCAGGAGGGGTCGTTGTTTTCGCTGTCGCCGGATGCGGTGGTGGTGATTGACGAGCCGGAGGAAGTGTCGGCGGCATCGGAGCGGCTGTGGAAGCGGCTGGAAGAAGGAGGCGAGCGCGCGGCGGATGTGGCCGAGGCGGGGTACTTCCGCTGGAGTGAACTGCGGGCGAGCATCGAAGGGCGCGCTGCAGTCGAGATGCGCGAATTGGACCTGGGCGCGGCGGAAGGGGTGGAGACGCTGCACATCGCGACGCGGCCGATGACCGGGTTCCAGGGCAACATTCCGCTGGCGGTGAAGGAAGCGCGGGATCTGGTGGCGAACGGGCATCACGTGGTGTTCTGCGCGGCGACGCTCGGCGACCTGGAGCGGCTGGCCGATATCCTGCGCGAGTATTCGATTCCGTTTCAGGTGGCGGTGACGAGTGAAGATGCCGCGCAGGCGCGGCTGGCCGAGCGCGGTTACCTGGGCGGAAGTGAAGCCAACACGATGATCACGCGGGCGCGGGTGCGGCGCGGCGCGTTGTTCGTGGACCGGCAGGTGGCGCTGATCGGCAGCGACGACCTGTTCGAGGCGCGGGTGGAGGCGCGCGCCGGGCCGAGGCGCGAGCAGATGGCGGCGTTCCGGACGGGCGCGGCGGATCTCGAGCCGGGCGATTACGTGGTGCATGCGGTGCACGGGGTCGGCAGATTCCTCGGCGTGCGGGAACTGGCGCAGGAAGGGCAGGGCCGAGACTTTTTGTTGCTCGAATACGCAGGCGAGGCGAAGTTGTATGTGCCGCTGGCGCGGCTGGACCTGATTGAGAAGTTCCGGGGTTCCGGCGATGCGACGCCGGCGCTCGACAAGCTTGGTGGGGCGACGTGGGAGCGGACCAAGAAGCGCGTCAAGGCGAAGATGCGCGACATGGCCGAGGAACTGCTGAAGCTGTATGCGCAGAGGCGGCTGGCGGATGGATTTGCCTTTTCGCGCGACAGCAACTGGCAGCGGGAATTCGAGGATGCGTTCGAATTCACGGAGACGAAGGACCAGCTTGACGCGGTGGAGCAGATCAAGCGGGACATGGAAAGCCCGCATCCGATGGACCGGTTGCTGTGCGGGGATGTCGGATTCGGCAAGACGGAAGTCGCGATGCGGGCGGCGTTCAAAGCCCTGGGCGATGGCAAGCAGGTTGCGGTGCTTGCGCCGACGACGGTGCTGTGTTTCCAGCACTACGAGACGTTCAAGCGGCGGTTCGCTCCGTTTCCGGTGCGGATTGAGATGCTGAGCCGGTTCGTCGAGGCGAAGCAGATGAGGCAGACGCTCGAGGATCTGGCCGACGGCAAAGTGGACGTGGTGACGGGGACACACCGGCTGTTGTCGAAGGACGTGGTGTTCAAGGATCTCGGGCTGCTGATTGTGGATGAGGAGCAGCGCTTCGGCGTGCGGCACAAGGAGAGGATCAAGCAGATCCAGCAGAGTGTGGATGTGCTGACGATGAGCGCGACGCCGATTCCGCGGACGCTGCACATGTCGCTGCTGGGCTTGCGGGACATGAGCGTGATCGAGACGCCTCCGAAGGACCGGTTAGCGATTCACACGGTGGTGGCGAAGTTTGACAAGAACCTGGTGCGCACGGCGATCGAGCAGGAGATGAGCCGCGGCGGGCAGGTGTATTACGTGCACAATCGCGTCGATACGATCTTCGAGCGGGCGGCGATGATTCAGGAGATGCTGCCGGAGTGCCGGATCGGCGTGGGGCACGGGCAGATGGGCGAGGCGGAGCTCGAGCGCGTGCTGCTGGGGTTCATGAAGCATGAGTACGACGTGTTCGTCTGCACGAAGATCGTGGAGAACGGGCTGGACATTTCGCTGGCGAACACGATGATCATCGAGCACGCCGAGAGGTATGGGTTGAGCGAGTTGTACCAGTTGCGCGGGCGTGTGGGGCGGAGCAACCGCCGGGCGTACGCGTATCTTCTGGTGCCGGCGGACACGGAGTTGAGCGAGGTGGCGCGGAAGCGGCTGGCGGCGTTGAAAGAGTTCAGCGACCTGGGTGCGGGATTTAAGATTGCGGCGCTCGATTTAGAGTTGCGCGGGGCGGGGAACTTGTTGGGCGGCGAGCAGCACGGGCACATCGCGGCGGTGGGCTTCGACATGTACGTGCGGCTGCTGGATGAGACGGTGCGCGAGTTGAAGGGCGAGGAGACGGCGCCGCGGATTCACTCGACGTTGAACCTGGGCCTGGAGGCGCGGATTCCGCCGGAGTATATTTCGAACGAACAGCAGCGGCTGCGGGCGTACAAGAGCATCGCGGATGTGAACAGCGAGGAGCAGGCGGCGAAGGTGCTGGCGGAGATGGAGGACCGGTACGGACCGGCGCCGGATGCGGTGAAGACGCTGCTGAACTTTGCGCGGGTGAAGGGCGAGGCGGAGCGGCTGGGAGTAGAGGCGGCGGACCGGCGCGGCGGGTTATTGAATGTGAAATTCCATCCGTCGTCGAAGGTGGACCCGGCGAAGCTGATGGCGATGGTGAGCCGGATGAAAGGCGCGAAGTTTACGCCGGCGGGGGTGTTGCAGATGCCGCTCGATGGGGTGGGCGAGGGCACGCGGGCGCTGGCGGCGCTCGACGGTGCACTGCGGGAGTTGAAGTAGGCCGGATGGGCGCGGCGCGCGGGGCGCGGTGGCGCTGGGTGGCGGTGGCGGTGTTTGCCGGCTCGTGCGTGCTGAATTACCTGGACCGGCAGGTGTTGGCGATGCTGCTGGTGATCTGGCATCGCGATGCGCCGTTCCGGTTCACGGACCGCGATTACGGGCTGCTGCTGAGCGTGTTCTCGATTGCGTATGCGTTGAGCGCTCCGGCGATGGGTTGGTTTCTGGATCGCGTCGGGTTGAATCGCGGGATATCGATTTCGGTGGCCGGGTGGGGACTGGCGAGCCTTGGTTCGGCAACGTCGCACTCGTTCGGCGAGTTGATGCTGTGGCGGTGCCTGCTGGGCGTGGCCGAGGCGGGCGGCATTTCGGCGATGGGGAAGATGGGCGGGATGTACCTGCCGGCCGAGGAGCGGGCGGTGGGGTTGGCGATGAGCCAGCTTGGGTTGAGCCTGGGGGCGGGACTCGCGCCGAAGTTTGCCGAGGTTGTCACGCGGGAATATGGGTGGCGGTGGGTGTTCGGGGGCGTGGGCGGGCTGAGTCTGCTGTGGATTCCGGTGTGGCTGATTACCGCGAGGCTGATTCCGGCGCCGCGGGGAGATGGGCGCGGCGGTGGAGGCGCATCGAGTTGGAAGTTAGCGCGGGACGGGCGGCTGTGGGCGATGGTGGGGGCGAACATGGCCGGGATGACGGTGTACAGTTTGTGGACGAACTGGGCGCCGCGGTATCTGGAGTTGATGCATGGGTTGAGCGCAGTGGCGGTGGCGAGTTACGCGGGATGGGTGCCGCTGGCGGGGTATCTGGGTTCGTTTTTCGGCGGGTCGCTCTCGTGGCGGTTGATTCGCGGCGGGGTGAGTGCGGTTGAGGCGCGGAAGAGGGTGTGTCTAGGGAGCGCGGCGCTGGTGCTGGGGACGGCGGCGATTCCGCTGGCGCCGGGGCCGGGATGGGCGACGCTGGGGATGTCGCTGAGTTTCTTCTGGACGGCGGCGTGGAGTACGAACCTGTACACGCTGCCGGTGGATTTGTACGGAGCCGAGCGGGCGGCGTTCGGCGTGTCGGCGCTGGTGTTCGCTTATGGGGCGATGCAGGCGATGGTGTCGCGGCCGCTGGGCGGGGTGATTGAGCGGTACGGGTTCACGCCGGTGTGCGTGGTGGCGGCGTTGTTGCCGCTGGCCGGGCAGTTTCTGGTGGCGGCGGTGGTGAAAGAGCGGGAAGAAGATCAGGCGTAGCGGATGAGCCACTCGGCGGCGAGGGCGGGTTTGGAGGCGCCTTCGACCTCGACGGTGACGAGCCAGGTGACGGTGGTGTCCTCGATTTTGCCGACACTGAGGCGGGCGCGGATGCGGGCGCCGCTGGGGACGGGCGCGGGGAAGCGGAGGCGGTTGAAGCCGTAGTTGATGCGGAGCTTGAAATCGCCCTGGACGTCGACGGCTTCGCGGGAGAGTTCGCTCAAGAGCGAGACGGTGAGGAAGCCGTGGGCGATGGTGGTGTGGAAGGGGGATTCGGCGGTGCAGCGGGCGGGGTCGGTGTGAATCCACTGTTGGTCGCCGGTGAGGGCGGCGAACTGATTGATCATGTCCTGGGTTACGGTATGCCAGGGGCTGAGGCCGGCTTCGGCGCCGGTGAGCGCGCGGAGTTCGTCGAGGCCGTGGATGATGCGTGGGTTAGGCATATGTAGACGAGATTAGCGATTTGTGCGGAAAACCGTGTGCGTGGCGGCGATGACGAGGAAGGCGAGGACGCCGGTGAGGATGATGGTGGCGCCGGAGGGAAGGTCGAGCCAGTAGGAAAGGATGAGGCCGAGGACGATGAAGGTTTCGCCGGCGAGGACGCTGCCGAGGATGAGGCTTCGGAACGAGGGGGCGAGGATTTTGGCGATGGTGGGAGGGATGATGAGCAGGGCACTGACGAGGACGATGCCGAGTAACTTCACGCCGAGGACGATGGTTACGCAGAGGAGGATGTAGAAGAGTAAGTCGAGGGCGCCGGTGTGGACGCCGTAGAGCCAGGCGGTATCGCGGTCGAGGGCGAGGAGGGTGAACTGGCGGCGGAGTTTGACCATGAGGACGAGGATTGCGGCGGAGAACGCGAGGATGATGGCGAGGTCCTGGGGGGCGACGGACAGGATGCTGCCGAACAGGAAGCTGAGAAGTTCCGGCTGGTAGCCTTTGCGGAGGCTGATGAGGATAACGCCCAAGGCGAGGCCGCCAGTGAACAGGACGCCGATGAGGGCGTCGGAGGAGATGGCGGTTTTGCGTTCGAGGAGGAAGACGGCGGCTCCGAACAGGACGGCGAAGCCGAGAGCGGCGAGGAAGGGACTGATGCCGGCGAGGAGTCCGATGGCGACGCCGGCGAGGGCGGCGTGGGCGATGCCGTCGCCGAAGAAGGACATGCGGCGGAGGGTGACGTAGACGCCGAGAAAGGGCAGGACGAGGCCGAGGGCCATGCCGGCGAGGAGGGCGCGCTGCATGAAGGGGAGTCCGAAGAGGGCGAGGATATCCATCGTCAATCGGCTCCGTGATGATGGCGGTAGACGGAGGCTTCCTTGCCGTAGAGGCGCTGGAGGGTGTCCGGGGTGAGGACCTGTTCCGGGCGGCCCTGGCAGACGAGTTTGCGGTTCAGGCAGAGCACCGTGTCCGCGAAGGTGGCGACGACGTCGAGTTCATGGGAAACCATGATGACGGTGCAGCCGTGCTCGCGGTGAAGATGGAGGATGAGGTCGTAGAAGGTCTGTTCGCCGGCGATGTCGATGCCGGAGGCGGGTTCGTCGAGGAAGAGGATTGTCGGGTCGCCGAGCATGGAGCGTTCGATGAGCACGCGCTGGAGTTGCCCGCCGGAGAGCGAGCCGAGTTTGCTGTTGAGGGTGGCGGCGATGTTGAGGTGGTTGAGATAGTCGGTGATTTTTTCGGGCGGGCAGGAGGGGTGGGAGAGCTGGAGGAATTCGAGGACGGTGATGGGGAAGCTGCGATCGAAGGTGAAGCGCTGGGGAACGTAGGCGACGCCGGAGCGTGCGTCGCGAGGCGGTTTACCGAGGATTTCCACCTTGCCTTGCTGCGGGGTGAGGAAGCCGAGGAGAACCTTAAGCAGGGTGGTTTTGCCGCAGCCGTTGGGGCCGATGATGGCGGCGATGGTTCCCTGAGGGATGGAGAAGGAGAGGTCTTCGAGGACCGGCTCGGCGGAGCCGTAGGAGAGCCAGAGGTGTTCGGCTTGTACTGCTGCTGTTTCCGACACGTTGTCAGGGGTCCTCGACGGGGAGGGCGCGGCGAACGGCCCGGGCGTTGAAGGTCATGAGGTCGATGTAGGTTGTACGCCCCTCGACGCCGCCGAGCGGGTCGAGTTCGGCGATGCGGACGTGGTTGTCCTTAGCAAAGCTTTCGATGACGGAGGTGGCGAACTGGGGTTCGAGGAAAATGATTCGTATGTTCTGCGATCGGATTTTTTTCTGGAGCTCGGCGAGATAGCGTGGAGTGGGTTCGCCTCCGGCGGACGGTTCGATGCTACCGGCGATTTTCAGCTTGAAGCCGGCGGCAAAGTAGCCCCAAGCGTCGTGAAACGTGAGGATGGGGGTTCCCGCGAGGGGCGCAAGGAGGGCTTCAAGTTCATGCTGGACTTGGGCGAGCTTGGCCTGGTATTGGGAAGCGTTGCGGCGGTAGGTGGCAGCGTGCGCAGGGTCGACCGCGCTCAGGCCGCGGGCGACGTTGGCGGCGATTTGGCGGGCATTGCCGAAGTGAAGCCAGTAGTGAGGGTCGGCGGCGCCGTCGCTGGAGGTGCGAAGGCGGATGCCCTGGTCGACGGGGAAGACACGGGCGTCTTTTGTGGCGCGGGCGGCCTGCGCGGCCCAGTCGTCGAGGCCGTAGCCGATGGTGAAGATGAGGCGGACATCCTGCAGCGTCTGAAGCTGGCGGGGCGAGAATTCAAATAAATGGGGAGAGACGCCGGGCGGAACGATGAGCCGCACGTCCGCCGCTCCATCGGCCACATTCCGGACGATGTCGTAGAGCGGATAGATGGTTGCCGCGACGGCAAGCCGTTGGGAAGGCGCTCGGACGATTTGAGCGCGGCGGATGGCGACGGACGTCAGCAGTGCGACTGTTGCCGTCGCGAGGATCCAGAGGTAGGGATGGTGCGGCCGCTTCATGGCAGGCTCCCTTGCACCGATTCGGAGCGAGCTTGCAAACGGCCCTTTCCTTTTGCCATAAGGCCGTGGCCTGCGGCGGTCCGGCCCCAGCCACGCCTCCTTCGCCTTCAGCATAACAAGGTGTTCAAAGAACCCCGGACCCGCTTGCAGCCGGATGAGGGAAGGAGTAGGGTTTGATGGTGCCGGTCATGTGGCCGGCATCGCGAAGACATACGCCGCCTCGACGGCGTGAGAGGGTGCGGCCGGGGAGAGGATCCGGCCGTTCCGGCGGTTTCACGCAAACTTTGGAGGAAAAGATGAAGACGGTTAAGGAGATTGGAAAACGACGGGGCATAGGTGTGACACTTGCTGTCCTGTGTGCAGCGGCTGGATTGGTTCAACCGGTTGGTGCTGCGACGCTGTGCGTGAACACGAGTGGTTCCGGTTGTTACGCGACAATCAGTGCGGCGGTTTCGCACGCGAAGTCGGGCGACACGATTCAGGTGGCGCAAGGAATTTACAACGAAGACGTGGTCATCGGGATACCGCTAACGCTGGTTGGGAAAAACGCCGCGAATACGATCATCGATGCGACGGGGTTGTCGAATGGGATTTATATCGACGGATTGGATAATCCGGGGCTGAGCGGCGTGAGCGTGACGGGCTTTACGGTGCAGAACGCGAATTTCGAGGGGATTCTGATTACGAATGCCTCCAACGTCATGGTGACGGGGAACCGGGTGGCGGGGAACGACCGGAGTTTGGATTTCGCTACAGCAAGCTGCCCTGGGCTCCCGGCGTTCGAGACGGCGGAGGGGTTCGATTGCGGGGAGGGGATCCACTTGTCGGGAGTGTCGCATTCGAAATTCGCGCAGAATCTCATCGAGAACAATTCGGGTGGGATTCTGGTCAGCGATGAGACGGGACCGACGCACGACAACTGGATTGTGGAAAACGTTGTAAAGAACAACGCGTTGGACTGCGGGATTACGATGCCGTCGCATCCGCCGGCTCCCGGGATGAACGACGGGAATCCGTACGGTGTCTACGGCAATACGGTGTCAGGCAATGACGTGCTGTACAACGGGATCAACGGCGTGGGCGCCGGGATCGGGTTGTTCGGGTTTCTGCCTGGCGCGAGGGTTTCCGGCAACACGATTTCCGGGAACCGGATCATCGGGAACGGCTTGCCTGGGGTGGCGATGCATGCGCACTCGCCGGGTGAGAACATGAACGACAACATCATCACTGGGAACTATATCTCGGGTAATGGTCCCGATACCGCGGACGCGGTGACGCCGGGGACGGCCGGAATCAATTTGTACATCAACGTTCACGGCGCAACGGGGCCATCGGGAATCGTGGTTTCGAAGAACGTGATCAAGGACGAGATGGATGACGTTGTCGTGCACACGCCGGAGAGCGTATCAGTGAAGTGGAACAATCTGAACGGCAATGGAATGGGAGTGGTGAACCTGGGGACGGCGAGCGTGGATGCTTCGAACAACTGGTGGGGATGCGCGCAGGGACCGGGGGCGAACGGGTGCTCCGGGATGGACAGTTCGAACGTGACGGACACTCCGTTTTTGACTTCGCCGGCGGTGCCGAACGGTTCGCCGGTGGCGCAGAAGTAAATTAGCTTGTGGTGCGCCAGCCCAGGCGTTTGTTGAGCGTGTAGTTCCAGAGCATCGTTACGAGGATGGTCACGGTGTTGGCCAGGTAGCGGTTGACGCCGAACCAGTTGACCTGGATGTTCAGCAGCACGACGCTCAACATGAGGCCGAGCGTGCAGATTGCGTTGAATTTCAGGAACCGGCGGAACTTGCTGCGCAGAGAGTGTGCGGCTCCGACGAGCGGCGCGAAGGTCCACGCGTCGTTCCAGAGGAAGTTGTTCACGATGGCCGCTTCGGCGGAGGATGCTCCAGTCGCTGACGCCGCCTTGTTCGACGTGGCGACTTCCGATGGCAAGGTCGGCCCCGTCGCGGATGGCTTGGACGAGTTGTCCGAGCACCTCGGGGGGATGTTGCAGGTCGGCGTCCATGACGGCGAGGATTTCGCCGCGGGCGGCTTGCCAACCCCGGATGACGGCGGTGGCGAGTCCGGATTCCTGCGCGCGGCGGATGACACGGATCCCGGGAATTGTTTTTGAAAGCTCAAGCGCCAGATCCGCGGTGCTGTCGGGGCTGTTGTCGTCGACCACGATCACTTCGTAGCGCAGGTTCTGGACCGAATCGAGGGCCTGGCAGACGGCGCGGAGCACGGGTTGAACGTTCCTGGCTTCCTTGAACGTGGGCAGGACCGAACTGATTTCGATGCCCGCGGCCTCGGGGCATTCCGGAACCACATAGCTGCCTGCCGGCGACGGCAGAGATTCGGCTGATTCCGCGCATTCCAGTATGACGGATCGAGTATTGGGATGGCTGAGCCGATGTCAGGAACGGGGGCGGAACAGGCGGGGCGCGGCGGATTTGCGGGTGATGGCGATGTCGTGGAGGGTGGCGGTTTCCAGGAGATTGAAGTAGGCTTCCTTGGCGGGTTTCCAGGCGCGGTGAGCGGTGCAGGGGTTTGCGTCCGAGCACACGGGGCGGAGGCCGAGGAGGCAGGCGCGCTTGGTCATGTTTCGTTCGAAGAGTTCGATGACGCGGATGATGGGGGTGGTTTCCGGCGGGACGGCGAGGCGGTAGCCGCCCGAGTTGCCGCGGACGGCTTCGACGATGCCGGCGTTGCCAAGGGGGAGCAGGATTTTCGAGAGATAGTTGCGCGGGACGCCGGTTCGGCGGGAGAGTTCGTGGCCGGAGACCATTTCGTCGCGGGGTTGGGCGGCGAGATAGGCGACGGCACGGAGCGCGTATTGAGACGTGATGGAAAGCATGGGCGGACTATTGCTGACATCGCGCGCAACGGAGCCGCGCGGCCCTGTGCGCGCAGGACCATCCCAACAAAGAGTGGGCAGGCGTGTCAATCCGGGGTGGGCGCGGGTGTAGACTGTACGGGATTAGAAGATGGGGAGGCACGGGATGCGGATTCTGGCGGCGTGGTTTCTGCTGGCGCTTGGGGCGCAGGCGGGCGATGGGGCACGGATGCTGCTGTATGTGGACAACAGCCTTGGCGACGACTTGTCGGTGATCGACCTGTCAACGATGAAGGTCGTCAACACGATCCGCGTGGGAAAGGAGCCGCACGGGTTGTGCGCGCCGGCCGACGGGCGGAGCGTGTTTGTGACGATTGAGAGCGAAAACAACTTGAAGGTGATCGATACTTTGACGGGAAAGATTACGGCGACCATTCCGGTGACCGGGCGGCCGAACGAATGCGCGGCGACGCCGGACGGGCGGTTCGTGGGTGTGCCGATCCGGAACGGGAACAGTCTCAACATCGTGGACATGCGGGCGAAGAAAGTGGTGAAAGTACTGCCGGTGAAGGAGCCGCATAACTGCTTCAATGCCGGGAGTAACGATGAGTTATATGTTTCGTCGATGGGGAGTCACGAGATCGAGGTTGTTAACTTGAAGACGATGACTTACTCGGCGAAGGTGCCGGTGGGTGGGATTCCGCGGCCGTATGCGGTGGCGAGCGACCGGAAGACGATTTACTCGGCGGTGACGGGGTTGCACGGGTTTGTCGTGGCGAGCGTGCCAGAGCGGAAGGTGGTTGAGCGGGTGACGCTGCCGCCGGCGCCGCCGCTCGATTGCCCGCTCGAGGTGAACACGCCGACGCACGGGTTGGCGCTGACGCCGGATGAGGCGAAGTTGTGGGTGACGAGCCTGGCCGATGGAGGCTTGTATGTGTGGGATGTTGCGACGAAGAAGACTTCGCCGATGATTCACGTCGGGAAGTGTCCGAACTGGATTACGTTTTCGCCCGATGGTAAGTACGGCGTAGTTAGTAACAGCGACGACAATGACACGTCGATCCTCGATGCGGTCAGCGCGGAGGAAGTGGCGCGGGTGAAGGTCGGCAAGGGGCCGAAGCGCGTGCTGGTGGTGAAGGTTCCGGCGGCGTAGTCCCCTTACACGTAGGGGATGTTCTGGGCGCTCATGGCGCCTTTCATGTAGCCGAAGGCGAAGAGCTTTCCGGAGATTTCGTAGCCGGGGTGGTCGTTCGGTTCACCGTCCAGCGTTGGGGCGTGGTCGGGGCGCATGGGGCCGTCGAAGCCGGCTTCGTGATAGATGGCGAGCATGCGGGCGAGGTCTGTGGGGCCGTCGTCATGGAAGGTTTCGCGGAATTTGTATTTCGTGCCGCGGACGTCGCGGAAGTGGACGAAGAAGATTTTCTTTTGCGGGCACCACTCGCGGACGAGCGCGGCGATGTCCTCGCCCATGAGTTTGAAGTTGGCCTGGCAGAAGGTGATGCCGTTCACCGGCGAAGGCACGATGTTCATGATGCGGCGATAGTTGGCGGCGCTGGTGGCGATGCGGGCGATGCCGCGTAAGGGATTGAGGGGCGGGTCGTCGGGGTGAAGCGCCATCTGGACGTTGGCCTTCTCGGCCACGGGGATGACGGCCTTGAGGAAGTACTCGATGTTGGACCACATCTGGTCTTCACTGACGCGGCCCCATTGGGTGAGGCCGAGGGCTTCGGCGTCGCGGTCGTCGAATTCGCTGATGAGCGCGCCGCCGCGGTCCGGGATGTTGGTTTTGGTGCGGTACCAGCCGAGGCCGGCCATGAAGTTGTAGCAGACCATGGGGATGCCGTTGTCAGAGAGCGCGCGGATGGCGGCGATGTAGTTTTCGATTTCCTCGTCGCGGCCGGGAAGGCCGAGTTTGATTTTTTCGGCAGGGACGGGGTGGCTCTCGACGCCGGCGATGGTCATGCCGTGGGCTTCGAACTTGCCGCGGATGCCGGCGAGGGTAGCGCGATATTGTGAGCGCGGCACTTTACTTAGGGCGCCTTCGACGTTGGCGATGGCGTGCTTGACGCCGATCTGACGGAAAACTCGGATCTTGTGGGTCTCCTCGACTTCGAGCATGGTGGCGAGGCGGATGGCGGGACCTGAGGGTTGATGGGTTGCCCTCTCGGGGGTGGTGTTTTCAGCAGCGACGGTGAGGGCGGCGAGGCTCGAAGCCAAAACGCCGCGGCGTGTGGGCTGGTTCATGGTTTTCCTTGTCCGATGAGCAATTTATCACCGTTTTCTGTTCCGGGGAAGGGCAAAAAGGAGTAACATTGAAACGATTCCGGTCGCCTAGTGTTTTGGTGTTACGCGTGAAAG
>DAIDIH010000070.1 GCA_027459465.1 Bryobacterales bacterium
GTCAGGTTCACAAACGGGCTCATAGGCGCCAGACTGGTGCCGGCCTCGAATTGCCCGGCGACCCTCCCATCTTCCCCCGGCTGTACCCCGTTTTCATCCACGCGTTGTGCGGCGCCGCAGACGCCGAATGTTGGGTCACAACAAAACCGCGCCGCCTAGCCCCTTTCCCCTCAACCACCACCCGCCAAAACCTGCCACAAGCCGCCCCGCCCCATGCTCTACTCAAACCGGAACCACTCACCATGCGCCGTCCCACGCCCCTTCCCGAAATCGCCGCCCTCCTCACCCTCACCGCGCCCGTCGCCCCCGCCCACCTCGTGCGTCATCCTTGCGTCATCCCGCTAACTCCCTCAATCCAAACCCACTTCCCCCACCAAATGACGCACGCCGCCAAAATCCCCACAAGCGGTGTAACACCCGCGCCCCAACGCCCGCCCGTTACAATAAGCCCAATGGATCCATTGCTGGCCTGGCGTAAGGAATTCCCCATCCTCGCCAACACCGTCTACATGGTCAGCCACTCCCTCGGCGCCATGCCGCGGCGCGCCAAAGAATGCCTCGCCGAGTACGCCGATACCTGGGCCTCGCGCGGCGTCCGCGCCTGGCACGAAGGCTGGTGGGAACTCCCCATCACCACCGGCGACATCCTCGCCCGCATCCTCGGCGCCGGCCCCGGCGAGATCGCCATGCAGCCCAACGTCTCCCTCGCCCAGGCCATCATTCACTCCTGCCTCGACTTCCCGGAACACCGCAACCGCATCGTCACCGGCGCGCTCAACTTCCCCACCAACCACTACCTCTTCCACGCCCTCGAACCCCTCGGCGCCGAAGTCGTCACCGTCCCCTCGCGCGACGGCCTTGGCATCGAAACAGAAGATCTCCTCGCCGCCATCGACGAACGCACCCGCCTCGTATCCGTCAGCCACGTCCTCTTCCGCACCTCCTACGTCCAGGACCTCGCCGCCATCGCCGCCCGCGCGCACGCAGTAGGCGCTTTCCTCGCCGCGGATCTCTATCAATCCGCCGGCACGGTTCCCATCAACATCCGCGAACTCGGACTCGATTTCGCCACCGGCGGCTCCGTCAAGTGGCTCTGCGGAGGACCCGGCGCCGGCTACCTTTATGTCCGCCGCGAACTCTGGCCCACACTCGAGCCGAAACTCACCGGCTGGATGGCCCACCAGCAGCCCTTCGCGTTTGAACCGGGCCCCCAGCGCTACGCCCCGGACGCCTTCCGCTTCCTGCACGGCACGCCGAACATCCCCGGCCTCTACGCCGCGCGCTCCGGCTACGAAATCATCGAGGAGGCCGGCGTGCCCGCGATTCGCGCCAAAAGCATCCGTCAAACCGAGCGCCTCATCGAACTCGCCCGCGATGCGGGTTTAGCTGTCAATTCCCCGCTCGCCCCTGCCCGCCGCGGCGGCGTCGTAACCCTCGACGTCCCCGACGGCCAAAGCGTCGTCGACGAACTGTCGCGCCGCGGCATCCTCGTCGACTACCGTCCCGGCTCGGGCATCCGCCTGGCCCCCCACTTCTACACCGAGGACGCGGAACTGGACGCAACCATCGCCGCCGTTCGCGAACTCGTTCCGGTGCGGGCGCTGTGACGTTCTCCCTCGTCAGCCCCGATCGGGCCGCAGAACTGAAGGAACTCTCCCGCCACTGGCCTTCCCTCACTCTCGACGAGGCCCAACTCGGCGACCTCGACCTCCTTATCTCCGGAGCCCTCTCCGGGCCCGTCCACCCCCAGCCAACCGAGGCGCCGGCCGCCTGGCGCGACCCCGAAGGAAACCTGCTCGCCGTTCGCGACCACGAAGGATCGCTCGAAGTCCTTCGCGCGCCCGTTCACCATGACCACCTCGATCTCCGCATCCCTCCATCTGAGTTCGACGGCGCCGGCCGCGTTGCCGTCTTCCTCACCCATCCGCTTTCGCGCCAGGCCATGGCCGATCTGCTCGGACAACCCGTGGCGTTGTTCGCCCTCGCCGGCGCCTCCAGCCAGATCGACCCCTACACGCTCGTCCGCTGCCTCCGCGCCACCCTCCCTCATTTCGCCGAAGGCGCCGCCCGTCTCGTCGTCCTCCCCCTTGTCCTGCCCGCCGAACCCACCGCTGCCCTCGCCGCCATCGCCGGAGCCTACGGCTGTGATCGCGTCCTCACGCTCGACGCCGAAGCCGCGCCAACCTACCTGCCCGAAGTCCAGCGCGAACTCGACGCCCGCTACCCTCCCCGAAGCAAACAAGGTTTCACCGTCTTCTTCACCGGCCTCTCCGGCTCGGGAAAATCGACGCTCGCCAACGCCGTGCGCGTAAAACTCCGCGAGCGCGATTCGCGTTCCGTAACCCTGCTCGACGGCGACCTCGTCCGCCGCATGCTCTCAAGCGAACTCACCTTCTCCCGCGAGCACCGCGACTTGAACATTCTGCGCATCGGCTTCGTCGCCTCCGAAGTAACCCGCGCCGGCGGCATCGCCATCTGCTCACCCATAGCCCCCTACGCCGCCACCCGCGCCAGGGTCCGCGCCATGGTCAGCCTGCATGGCGGCTTCATCCTGGTCCACGTCTCGACGCCCATCGAAGTCTGCGAAGCCCGCGACGTGAAAGGACTCTACGCCAAGGCCCGCGCCGGCCTCATCGCCAACTTCACCGGCGTCAACGACCCCTACGAAGCGCCCGAGGACGCCGCCCTCACCCTCGACGCTTCCCGCCTCTCGCCCGAAGAGGCCGCAAGCGCCGTCGTTTCTCATCTCCAAGCCGAGGGCTATCTCTGTGATTGACCCATCCGGAATCCTGGCCCGCATCGAGCGCGGCTTCGACGCCGCCCGCCAGGCCCTGGCGCCCTTTCGCGGCGTCTCCGTCAAAGCCACCAGCAAGGCCGACATGAGCCCGGTCACCGCCGCCGACCACGCCGTCAATCACGCCCTCCGCGACACGCTCCCGCAAACCGGCGAAGGATGGCTGTCGGAAGAAACCGCCGACGACGCAAGCCGCCTCCAATGTGACTCCCTCTGGATCATCGACCCCATCGACGGCACGCGCGAGTTCATTCACAATATCCCCGAGTGGTGCGTCTCCATCGCCTACGTTCATCGCGGCCAGGCGATGGCCGGTGGCATCTTCAATCCGGCAACCAACGAAGTCATCCTCGGCGCCGTCGGCGCGGGAGTAACTTTCAACGGCAACTTAGTAAGTCTTGGCCGAAGGAATAGCCTCAACGGCGCCGTCGTCCTCGCCAGCCGCAGCGAAATCCGGCGCGGAGAGTGGACCCGCTTCGAAAACCACGGTTTCGAAGTCCGGCCCCTCGGCTCCGTCGCCTACAAACTCGGCCTCGTCGCCGCCGGCCAAGCCGAGGCCACCTGGACCCTGTCGCCGAAAAACGAATGGGACGTCGCCGCCGGCGCCGCCTTGATGGCCGCCGCGGGCGGCGTCGCCGCCAACGCCGACTTCACCACCCCCGTCTTCAACCGCCCGAATCCCCGCATCCCCGGCTTCCTCGCCTGCGTCCCCGGCCTCGACGCCCCCCTTCGTCAACTTCTTCACGGTCACAACGTATGACACAAACCCGGCGCCATTTTCTCCGGTCCTCGGCGGCGCTCGCCGCTCTCCCCTTGCAGGCCGCCGCTCCACCCATGCGAGCCTACATCGGTTCCTACAGCTCGCCTCAGGGCCCCGAAGGCAGCATCGGCCGCGGCTCCGGCATCGTGCTCTGCGATATCGACTCCGCCACCGGCCAGATTCACCAGCGGGAAGTCTTCTCCAGCCCCAATAACCCTTCCTGGCTGGATTTCGGCCCCAGGAGCCGCGTCCTCTACTCGGCCAACGAGACCGGAGTATATCAAGGCGCGGCATCAGGCTCGGTGAGCGCCTACGCCGTCGGCCCGGCCTCCGGCCGCCTCACCCTGCTCAACACCCTGCCCTCCCACGGCGCCGGACCCACCCACCTGAGCGTGCATCCCGGTGGCGGCTATGTGTTCGTGGCCAACTACGCCGGCGGCACCGTCGCCGTGCTGCGCGTCAAAGAAAACGGATCGCTCGACGTAGTCACCGACGTGCATGTGGACACCGGTGTAATCGGGCCGAAAAAAGCCTCAAGCGCGCCCAAGGGCAGTTTCGCCATCAGTGGGCACGACCGCACCCATGCCCACATGATTCAGCCCACGCCCGGCGGAAAGTTCGTCTTGTGGAGCGACCTCGGGCTCGACCGCCTGCTCATCGCGCCATTCGACATCAAGACCGGCAAACTCGGAACACCCCGCGAAACGCCGCTGCCGCCCGGCGACGGCCCGCGCCACTTCGTCTTCCACTCGAATGGCAAGTGGTTGTACTCGCTCCAGGAAGAAGGCTCCACCGTCGCCCGCTTCGACTACGACGCATCCAGCGGGAAGCTGACTCCGCGCGAAACCGTCTCTTCCCTCCCGCCCGGCTTCGCCGGAACCAACTACACCTCCGAGATCCGCATCCGCGCCGACAGTCGATTCCTTTACTGCGCCAACCGCCTGCACGACTCAATCGCCTGGTTTGCCATCGGCGAAGACGGCCGCCTCACCTGGCACGGAGAAACATGGACGCGCGGGGATTATCCGCGCAGTTTTACCATCGATCCTTCGAGCCGATTTCTGTTCTCCTGCAACCAGCGCGGCGACGCCGTGACCACTTTTCGCATCGACCGCGCGAAAGGCGCCCTCACCTTCACCGGCCACTACTTCCCCGCCGGAACCCCGTCGATTGTCGTCTTCCCCACAGCCTGATTCCACACCGAATTGTAATCCCATTTTCGGACAATTCGCTGTCCACGCCGTCTCGAAACCGAACAGCAAAAAATCTTCTATCTTCTAGGAACAAAAACCGCTTAGCCGCGTAATGACAGATGTGGCGGTTGGAATTACAAAGGAAAAGGAGTTGGGTAAATGCTAAAGATTCTCTTGATCGGATTTTGTGTGGCTGGGCTGGCGCTGGCGAGCGCGGCCGAAACGTATCATGTGACGCTTCCCGATGCCATGATCGTGAACGGGACGCTTCTCCAGGCCGGCGCCTACACAGTGCGCGTGGAAGGCGGCAAAGCGGTTTTTGTGCACGGCAAACAGAAGGCCGAGACGCCCGTGAAGGTGGAGCAGGCGCCGAAGAAGTTCGCTTCCACCATCTTCAAGTCGGACAACACCGGCCACGGCCTGCAGCTCAGCGAAATCC
This sequence comes from Bryobacterales bacterium, assembly GCA_027459465.1. Taxonomy (GTDB): domain Bacteria; phylum Acidobacteriota; class Terriglobia; order Bryobacterales; family Bryobacteraceae; genus JAJYKC01. Next base: position 5,187 of record DAIDIH010000070.1, read on the forward strand.
GCATCAGCGGCACCAAAACCAAACTGCTGCTCCAGGCCAACTAGGCGCCCGGCGGCACACGGCACGGAATAAGTTTGTTCTCCCCTACCTATGGCGGGACGTCTGACCAACGTTCCGCCTCTTTTTTAGTCCGGGGACCGCGCCGCGCAACCCGGTATCCTGAATGGAGATGTTTTCCCGCGTTTCTTTGTGGCTGTCGCTGGTTCTGGCCGCGGCGCCCTTGTCCGCCAAGACGTTTCTCGTCATTCCCCTGTTCAACTTGTCCGGTTCGCAGAACCTGGACTGGATCGGCGAAAGCGTGGCGGAGACCGTGCTTTCGGCGGCCGGCGCCGGAACCGCCGTGGTTCTGGACCGCGACGACCGCGAAGAAGCCTACCGGAAACTCGGACTTCGCCCCGGCGCGCAGTTGACGCTCGCTTCGGTGATCAAGCTGGGCCAAACCCTCGGTGCCGATCGCGTATTCTTCGGCACGTTCCGGGTGACTCCGCCGGCGCCGGCGTTGACAGTCGTCGGCACGCCGGCAGAACCGAAAAACCGCCCGCGCGGAACCCTGACGCTTTCGGCGCGAATGCTGGATCTCGCCCAGATGCACGAGGGAAGCGAATTCAGCGAGGTGGGCCCGCTCGAAGACTTGGGCGTCATGCAGCAGAAACTGGCCTGGCGCGCGCTGAAGGTGCTCGATCCCGCGCTCGCCGGCGAGGAGGACACGTTCCTGAAAGACCATCCGCGGATTCGCGTCGACGCGCTCGAATCTTACATCCGCGGACTGCTCGCGCGCACCCCCTCCGAGCAGGAAAAGCTGTTTGAACGGTCCGCGAGCCTCGACCCGTCATTCGTGCAGCCGGCCTTTGAACTCGGACGCATGTACTGGAACCGGCAGCAATTCTCCCTCGCGGCCCAATGGCTGGCGAAAGTGCCGGCCACAGCCGCGCACGGCCACGAAGCCCAGTTCCTGCTCGGACTCTCCCGGTACGAGATGGGCGACGCCGCCGGCGCCGAACGGGCGCTTACCGACGTGACCGCCGCGGTGCCGCTCGGCGATGCGTTCAACGACCTCGGCGCCGCACAACTCCTGGCGGGCGACGCGGAGAAAGCCGAGGCAAGCTTCGCCCAGGCTCTGAAGGACGATCCATCCGACCCGGTCTATCAGTTCAACACCGGCTACGCGCTCTACAAGAAAGGCGACTGTTCCGGGGCGACGCCGCACCTGGAAGCCGTCTTGAAACGGGATGCCTCCGATAAGGACGCCGCGATGCTGCTGGACCGATGCCGTTCGGGAGCCGGCCCGGCGGGCGTCAAAACCGCGAACCTGGCCCGAATCAAGACGAATTTCGAGGAGAGCGCCTACCGGCAGCTTCAGGACGTATTTCAGACGAAACGAAAATAGCGGAATCGGATTATAATAGGCCGACCATGTGGGAATGGTTTGGCATCAGCGACCAGGGGCGGGTCCGTCAGAACAACGAAGATTCCTATTACGCCGGGAGCGAAGGGCTGTTTGTGGTGGCCGACGGGATGGGCGGCGCGCAGGCGGGGGAACTGGCTTCCCGCATCGCGGTGGATTCGCTGCGGGATAGCCTGAACGGAACCCCTGCGCCGGGACCTGAGATGCTCCGCCAGGCGGTATTGGATGCCAACCGCAAGGTCATGGAAGCGGCGGCCCAGGATTCCTCCCGAGCCGGAATGGGGACGACGCTGGTGGCCGTGTTAGCCAAAGGACCGGAGGTCCATGTGGCGAGCGTCGGTGACAGCCGCGCCTATGTCTACGACGCCGCGAAACTCGTAGCGATCACCGAGGACCAGACGTGGGTGAACGAGGTTGGACGCAAACTCGGGCTCGATGACGCCTCGCTGCGGACGCATCCAATGCGCCATATGCTGACGATGGCGATCGGGCAGACATCGAACTTGCGCGTGCAAATGTACACGCTGCGGCCAAGACCGGGTGCGCATCTTCTGCTGTGCTGCGACGGGCTGCACGGCGTACTGCCGGAGGAAAGGATCGCCTCCGTGCTCGCCAAACCTGTGAGCCTCGAGTCGAAAGGGCGGGAACTAATCGACGCCGCAAATAAGGCCGGCGGGCCGGACAACATCACCGCCGTTCTACTTCGCCGCGTGGAAGCCTAAGGCAGCCAGGCCCAAGCCGAGCGAGAGCAGGCTCACCGCCGCGCCCCAGCCAAGATAGGTCGAGTGGAACTCGAAGACGAGCGTGTGCGCACCGGCAGGAACCCGCACCGCTTGAAACGCTCCCTGCCAAAGCTCGATGGGAACCGGCGCGCCGTCGAGCGAGGCGCGCCAGCCAGGGAAATCCTGTTCGACGAGATGGAACAGGCCGCCCCCGGTGCTTTGTAAGCGAAAGACCCGGCGTTCGGGTTCCCAACCGGTGAGGGAAACCGAGGCGGCGGGAGAGTCGAAGCCGTAGTCGGGCTGCGCATCCAGATACTCGAAAACTTTGTAGTATTCCTGCGCCGGAGGAACGAGGCGGAAGCGGGGGCTAAGGGCGAGCGCGGCGTAGAGCGGCGCGCCTTCATAGGTGATGAAGTAGCGGACGCCCAGGGATTTGAGAACATCTTCCCGCGACGGCGGAATCGGGATGAGCCACGGAGGCGCGAAGATGCCCCGGGCGGCGGCCCACGCTTGATAAGCGCGGGTGAGAGAGGGGTCGTCGCCTTGCGGCGTGGTGAGGCCGGCGTGGCGCATCTCGCCGGCGAGCGGGGCGTCGCGGTCGAGCACGACGCGGTAAGAAGGGTTGGAGCGCATGGCGCGATAAGCCGCGTCGTCGACGTAGGGGATGCCGCCGTCTTCCCAGCGTTTTTCGACCGGGTGGTAGGCGTTGACGCGGAGGCTGGTGCCGAAGGCTTTGTAATCGGCGCCGGCGGCGAGGACGAGGACGGCGGCGAGCGAGAGGCGATGGGGGCCGCGAAGCGCGCGGAGCGCAAACATCGCCGCGGCGAAGAGGGCGAGCATGACAGTGGGTTCGAGGATGGAGCGGGGGCCGAAGGCGAAGCCGGAGCTCGAAGGACGCCAGAGGAGGACGAGATGAACGGCCCAAACAGCGAGCGCGGCGGCGGGGACGGAGGCGAGGAGCAGGGGGCGTGGAGACGGCGCGGCGGGGCGGCGGAGGAAGGCGTCCAGCCCGTGGGCGGCGACCGGGGCGACGGCCGCGGTGATGCCGGCGAGGAAGTACCAGGATCGGAAGAGCTGGGCGAGTAAATCAGAGCGTGTAACTACCTTGAGAACCAAGTTGAAAGGGTTAGTTGCAAAGATCAGCGCGGCGAGAAGCACGAGTAAGTAAGGCAGAAGCGGGCGGAACTTACGAATGTAAGCAAGGCAAAGTAAGCCGAACAAAGCCGGAGCGCCGAGATATAAGTACTCTTTGCCGAAGTTAGTCATCGGATCTGCGCGGAGGCTGAAGTTATAGAAGTTCGGAACGAAGTACGAGAGGTAAAAAGCCGGATCGCGGATTCCCGCTCCGTAAGCATTCATGGGGAAACGGAATCGGGCGGCCTCGGCCAGCGGGAGAAGCTGGACCATGACGAGCAGGATGGAAAAGGCGAGCGCGCCGAGGGCGCCGAGCGAAGTTCGAAGCGGCGCGAGCGTTCCGGCCGCGTAGGCAACGGTCAGGACGCAGAAGACCACGCAGAACGGAGGGTAGCCGGCGAGGAAGATGAGTGCGCTCGACGCGGCGAGGCCGGCCAGAGGGCGCAGTCGGCAGGATGTTGCGGTCGAGTCGAGGGACAGAAAGGCGAGCGGGAGCCAGGCATAGCCGCAGACCAGGCCGAGGTGCTGGAGTTGCAGCAGCATATAGCCGCTGAAGGCGAAGCTGCCGGCGCCGAACAGGGCGGCGAGCGGGTGCAGGCGTTTGCGCTCGAGCCAGGCGTAGCAGAGCACGAAGCCGAGCCAGACGTGGAGCAAGACGAGTTCCTCGAGGCTCTGATAGGAGAACACATGGCGGTGGCGGTTCATCCAGAACAGCACCCAGTTGGGCGGGTAGAACAGCGCCGCCTGCACGTTGGCGATGAACGGACCGCCGCAGTAAATAGTCGGGTCCCACAGCGGAAGACGGCCGTGGCGAAGCGCCTGGAACTCAAAGTCTTCCAGTGGATAGTGGTAGCCGGGCAGATCGTATGGAATGGCTACGCGAGGATGGGGCGGAAGGTATTCGACGAAGAATAACCGGACGAATAGGAGAGAAAGAACCGCGGTGAGGAGGATCCGAGCGCGAATACTGGCGATCCTATCACACGCGGATTCGATGAGAGTATTCCCCTCCGGCGGACACGTCTAGTACGTGCGATTCCGAGGATGGGGCGGCCTTGCGGCTGTGTTGTTGTTCGTCGTGGGCGGGATGGCGCAGACGGCGCTGCGGATTTCGGTGGTCGAAGGGGACGGCGCGGTTTACGAAGCCGGGTCGAGGGCGACGCGGGGCATCACGGTTCTGGTAACCGATGACGCCGGGAGGCCGGTCCAAGGCGCGACGGTGACTTTCACGCTTCCTCGAGATGGAGCGGGCGGAACATTTTCCGACGGCATGAAGACACTTGTGTTGACGACGCAGGCCGACGGCAAGGCGGCGGCGTGGGGCATGCAGTGGAACCACGTGGCCGGCGAGTTCGAGGTTCGCGTCACGGCGGCGAAGGATGGAGCGCGGGCCGGCCTGGTCTGCCAGCAGTATTTGAAGGAAAAGACGGCGCCGCAGGCGGGCGGTTCCGGCACATTCCAGAAGGATCATCACTACAAGAAGTGGCTGCTGACGGGCCTTGTGGTGGGTGGGGCCGTGGTGGGCGGCATGGCGTTTGCCAAGGGCCACACATCGCAGAGTAGCGGCGTTGCGCCGCTGCCTCCGGCTTCGATCGGGACGCCAACGATCACGGTGGGGCACCCATGACGAGACGAATCTTCAACGTGGCGGTTTGGATGAGTTGTGCGGCTGCGTGGGCGCAGACAGGGCTGGTGGCGCCGCGCGCCGGGTTTGTGCTCGACGCGCAGGGTGAGGTGCGGCCGGCGATGGGAATCGCGGGAAATTTCTGGCTGGGCGCGGGCGTGGCTTCCGGTACGGCTGCTTCCTTTGGCGCGCTTGGCGGGTTCGTGCAGGATGCGGGCGGTGTTTCGCTGCTCGACGGGGACGGACGTGTGGTGAAGCGGATTGCTGCGCGCGGCTCGATGGTGTTTGGGTTTGCGCCGAACGGGGCTCCGGCGCTCGTTTATTTCGCGGCGGCGCATGAGATCGGGCGGGTTGCCGCGCCGGGGATGGTGCGGGTGCGTGTGGAAGCGGACCTGGCTGCTTTGGCCGAGGCGGACGCGGCGAACGCGTGGGCGGTAGAGCGCGAAGAAAGCGGCTTGTCGCGAGTGAAGATCGGGCTCGAGACCGGCGCCGAGATTTCGCGCGAAGCGCTGGTGGGAGTGGTGGAGCCGGTGATGATCCTGCCCGACGGCACGGTGGTTTTCGAGCGCGAGCGGAACTTCGTGCTGCGGGATACGAGCGGGGCGGAGCGGCAGATTCCGGTGACGTTCGACGCGGCGAGTTTCACGTCGCTGGGCGACGGATGGATTGCTGCAACGGGGAAGGACGGAACGAGGTTCGCGATCCGCACGGCGGTCGGCCGCGAAGGCTGCTGGCAACTTCCGGAGGAGGCACGATGAGGGCGCTTGTGCTGGCCGTGCTGGCGGGTCTGCCGGCGCTGGCGCAACTGCAGGTTTCGGTGGTGAGCCAGGGCGTGGCGACGCAGGTGAACGGAACGATTGCGATCGGGACGGTGGCGCAGAACGATCCGGTGCAAGTGGGGCTGCAATTTGCGAACACAGGAAATACGGGAATCTACATCACTCTTTATGTGGCGTCCTGGACCGCGCCGGCGGCGATGCAGTTGGGCTACGAAGGGCCAGGGTGTGTGGCGCCGGGGCAGTTTGCGAGCGTGAATCTGCCGGTGCCGACGTCGGCGGTGGGAACGCTGAGTGGAACATTAGCGATCACTTATGTTGTGGGATGTCCGAGCGGACCGATCGGACCGGCGGGGCCTCCCGGAACGCCGGTGACGGCGACGGTCACGCTGAGCGGCGCCGTGGCGGCGGCGGGCGGCAGCGGAAATCCGGTGACGGTAAGTTGGATGGGGACGACACTAAGCCAAGGCGCGGCGATTGTGTTTCCGCGGCTGATGCTCGGCAAGAGCGAGACGCAGACGATTGTGGTGACCAATCCCGGAGCCACGGCGGCGACAGTGCCGGTGTCGGTGAGCGGGACGGGGTTCGGGCTTGGCTCGGGCGTGGGCTCGCAGTTGAGCGTTGGCCCGGGGCAGAGCGCGAGTTTTGCGGTGACTTACACTCCGGCGGCGGCGAACGTCGAAACCGGCACACTGAGCGTGGCGGGGCGGTCGTTCGAGTTGACGGGGAGCGCCTACTTGCCGCCGTTTCCTACGCCGGTGATGAGCTTTGCGCAGGCGACGGCGGCGAGCGGGCAACAGAACACGCTGCAGATCGACATCGGGCAGAGTTACCTGGTGAGCGAGACGCTGCAACTGGCGATGACGTTCACTCCGTCGACGCCGGACAAAGGCGACGACCTGGCGATTCAGTTCCTGAGCGGGAATCCGCGGCAGGCGACGGTGACGTTCGCCGCGGGCGCTACTCAGGCGCAGGCGGCGTTTCAGACCGGGACGACGGCGGGAACCATCACGTTCACGCTGACGCTGCCGGACGGGACGACGGAAACCGAGAGCCTGACGATTCCTGGCGAGCAGATTCAACTGGACACGGCGACGGCGGTCTCGCAGCCAGGTCAGATTGTGGTGAGCCTGAGCGGGTTCGACAACACACATGCGGCGTCGCAGATGGTGTTCACGTTTTTCGATGCCAACGGGAACCCGATTCCGCCGGGGGCGATTACGGCGGATGTGTCGAAGGTGTTCGGGCAATACTTTGCGTCGGATCAGGGGGCGGGCGGGGTATTTGCGCTGCGGGCGGTGTTTCCGGTGAGCGGGACCGAGAGCGAGGTGGCCGGGGTTCAGGCAACGCTGAGCAACCCGGCCGGGACGGTGACCACGCAGACGATGAAGTTCTGAAGCCGCCGGGGGCGTCTAAGTCGACGACCCGATGCCGAGGCGACGCGGGCTTCGAGGTTGCAGACGCGTGCCAAGCCCAGCATCGATTCGCTGCCGGCTCAGATATCTCTTAAGCAGGTAGAGCGAGAGCAGCGTCGCAATCGGGATTGCCATCGAGGGAGCGAGATGATGGAGATAATTCGTGAGAATCCCGATCCGGCCACGCAAGAGGCGGCCAAGGCTCATGTAAGCGCCCGCCCCCAGAAGGGCGGCGGCAGCAGGGCAGCGATGGAGGAGGACACGCCGCATTGCCTCCTTGCGGATTAGCGGAACGCTTGAACCAGTCCAGCCGGCTTGCGCGGCGCATCGCCCGTGGGAACCGTCGATGCCGAATGCGGCAGGATGGCGTTTTCCGTCTGGCGGAGCGACGTCGCGAGAGAAGACCGCGATACGCGGCGCACCACCGGATCGACAAACCAGCGCAGGGCGGCGGGGATATCGCGGCTGAGCGCGACGGCTTCGAGTTCGATGTAGACGCCGCCGTCCCGCTCCTCGAAGCGGGTGATGCTGTGCATGCGCCAGATCAGGCCCGTGCCCTGGTTTTCCGGCAAGACTCGCTGCGACGCCGTATCGTAATCGGCGATCTCGCGAATGCGCGTTGTGTCGCTGATGCTGTACCAGCGGTGCTCGTCCACGCGCACGTAGGAGCACCGGTAATCAGAGTCGAGCGCCGTCCTGGACAGCACGGACCTGTTGAGGATGACCATCGAGAACCGGTCGCCTGTGTCCGACGTTGCGATGGCCTTCGATTCGATGACGTTCGGCTGATAGTAGTCCTTGTACCGGTCATAGTTGCGGACGACGGGAAGAACCTTGCTGAGTGTCGTGTTCGGAATGAACGCCGCACCCACCCAATCGTGAATCAAGCCTGAACTCACTTTTGCGGGAATGTGCTTTCCTACGGGCGCTACGACGATTTCGCCGGCGCGAAGCCTGGCGATCTGCTCCGGAATTTCGTCGCTCGACAGGAACGTAGCGCCGGGGGCGAGATGTTTCTGATTGCGGGCGTCGACGGCTTTCACATATTGGTCCCATTGCCGGACTGTCTCCGGTTTCAGATCGGCCGCGGTCACTGAGGCCGAGCCCGACCACAGGAGTGCCGCGGCGAGTACGGGCCCGAGGAATCCGCTTTTCATGTTCGTCGCTCCTATGCCCGGATGAGTGCAGTTTGGCCGCCTTCCGCGCCAGCGACGTAAGTGATTGGAACAAGGAGGACTTACTCAGAATGCCCGCTCATCGAGGGGTGCTCGTGCCGGACGAGCAGCGGGCAGTTGCCGGAATCATGGCACCTGCCATCGTCAGGAGTTTCTTTGTTGCGATCCGACACGCGCGACACGAATGCCAAGCTTCTGCATGCGTAGTTGCAGCGTCGAGCGCTTCATGCCTAACCGCGCAGCCGCGCCGTTTGGCCCGGCAACCACCCAATGCGCTTGTTCCAACGCTTGCAGGATTTGCGCACGTTCTGTCTCCTCGAGTACATTGTGGAGGTTTTCCGGATGTTGGGAGACCGGATTTGCCGGCGCATCGGATCTGAGTTCCGCGATGGGAACGCTCAGCACGGGGCCTTTGGAAACAATTACGGCACGTTCAATGACGTTCTGCAGTTCGCGAATGTTGCCGGGCCACGGATAGCGCACCATGGCTTCCATCGCCTCTGAGGGAACCGCATCGATGGTGCGGTTATTCCGGCGGCTGAACTCCTGGACGAAATGCCGGACCAGCAGCGGAATATCTTCGGTGCGCTCGCGCAAAGGGGGCACCCTGATGGGAAACACATTCAGGCGGTAGTACAAATCCGAGCGGAACTTCTGGCCGTCGACCATGGTCTTCAAATCGCGATTGGTGGCGGCAATCAGCCGGGCATCGGTGCGAAGGGTCCGCGCGCTGCCGAGGCGCTCGAACTCGCGTTCTTGCAGGACGCGAAGAAGCTTCGGTTGAAGCTCCAGCGGGATTTCCCCGATTTCATCGAGAAATATCGTTCCGCGATGAGCAAGCTCGAAGCGGCCGATCCGCTGGGCAATTGCGCCGGTGAAGGCGCCCTTTTCGTGACCGAAGAGTTCGCTTTCGAGCAAGCCGGTGGGAATCGCCGCGCAATTCAGTTTTACGAAGGCATTCGCTTTGCGCGAACTGAGGTTGTGGACGGCTCGCGCGATCAGTTCTTTCCCGGTTCCCGTTTCGCCATATATAAGGACGGTGGAATCGGCGGGGGCGACTGTTTCGATCTCCGCGAGAACGCGCTTGAGGGCTTTGCTTTTGCCGACGATCTCCTCGAAGTGAAGTTCGCTGCGGATTTCCGATTCAAGATACACGTTTTGGCGAGCGAGCCGGTCCTTGAGTTGCGACACTTCTCCGAAAGCGAGAGCGTTTTCTACGGCGAGGGCGATCTGATTGGCAAGCTGGCCGATAAAGCAAAGGTCGTCTTCGCTGAAGGCATTTTCGCGAGCGCTGCCGAGACCCATGACGCCCAACACGCGGCCGTGGCTGGTGAGGGGAAACGAGCAGAAGGACTGGAGCATACCGGCGATGGCCGGCTCGGCCGCGATCTGTTCCTTTGTGAGGTTCGCCATCTGACCCGATCGGAACACGGCTTGAGCGAATTTCGGGGCAACCGGCCGGCCGCCCGCACGATGGCCCGAGGAATCAATGGCCGTCAGGCGAAGTTCGCCGGTCTCGGCGTCGGGAAGAACGACGCCGACGCCATCGCATTGCATGAGCTGGCGGATGCTGACGGAAATCTCCTGGAGCAGGTCCGGCAACTCTAATTTCGCGATGACGCGGTTCGTCAATTGGAAGAGAAGCCGCAAACGCTTGAGATTCAGCGCGTCATCGATAGCGAGGGCAATCTGGTTGGCGACGACGATGAGGAATCGCCGATCTTCCTCCGAATAGGCGTCCTCAAGTTCGCTGCCGAGGACCAGGCTTCCCAACCGGCGGCTCGCGGTGCTGAGCGGCATGGCGAAGACGGACCGGATCCCAAACTTGTGGATGATTTCGAGCTGGGGAAAACGCGGGTCCGCGCGATCCGTCTGCAGGAAGACCGGCTGCTGGTTTTGATGCACCCACCATGCGATGCTCTGTTCCCTTACGACTGAGCGGGCCGCCTCGTCAGCCAGACCTCGATACGGCTCGAGAAAGTCCCAATGGGTCCGGTTCGCCGTGCCGTCGAATTGGATGACCCCGGCGAAAGGGACGAACTCGCGCAGTTCTTGCACCAGGATCTCAAAGAGGCCGCCGGGTTCCGGACGAGACCGAATCGCTTCCAAGATGCGGATCAGCGCCTCATACCGCGGAGTAAGATCGCCGCGAGCGGGCGCACGTGAGGTAGCCATCGGTTTCGCAGTATCCGACAGGTGTTTGGAGTATGAACCGGGCCGGCAGGATTCATCTTTGTGCCAACTTCCTGGCAGACTGCCATGGGCGCAAATGGTGGCCGTGGCACTTCAAGATGGCGGAGATGCTTCCGTTTCTATAACTTGCCGAATGGCGACTGCGTTGCGGCTAGACGGACCGGAGAAACGAGATGCTACGGATCACGGTTCAGAAAGACAGCAAAGCATGGCGGTTGGAGCTGACGGGTAAGCTTGTGGGGCCCTGGGTCGGGGAAACGGAAGTTGCCTGGAAGACGGTTCGGGATGGTCAGCGAATCGAAGTGGATCTTACGCAGGTCACTGCGATCGACGATGCCGGGCTGGGCTTGCTGAAGCAGATGGCGCAGGGAGGAGCGCTTCTGAACGCCCGCGGGTTGGCGCTCACGGCGCTGGTGGATGAAATCAAGGCGAGCGCCGCTCCGCGGCAGCATGGAGGGAAAGCGAAGGCCGTTCGCATTGTGCTGCTGGCGTTGGCGGGCGCGATCGCGCAGACGGGCCATATTCAGGCGCAGGAGGCGCCCAGGGCGCCGCTGCGGCTGACTCTTCGCGATGCGGTGAACATTGCGCTGAAGCAGAATCCGCAAGTGGCGATTGCGAATCTCAACCTTGCCGAAAGCGAGGAGGAGAGGAAGATCGCGCGGGCCGGGCTGCTGCCTTCGGCGTCGTTCGGCGCCTCCGAAGACGTGACGAGAGTCAATCTGGCCGCGGTGATTGGCAGAACGATCCCCGGGTTTCCGGCGCATTCCGGTCCCTTCTGGACGACTCAGGCGGGTCCCGGATTTTCGGCTCCGCTGATTGACGTCAGTCTTTGGGAGAAATGGCGTGCTTCGAAAGAAAATGTCCGCGCAAGCGATGCGGAGCGGACCACGGCCCGCGAGCAGAACGTGCAACTTGTGGTGAGCCAGTACCTGGCGAGCCTGCGCGCTTCCGCCGATGTGACCGCGGCGAAGTCGCGGCTCGATTTGGCGAAGGCTCTTCTCGATCTGGCGACGGATCAGGAGAAGAACGGCGTAGGGACGAGAATCGACACGCTGCGAGCCAACGTGCAGTATCAGAACGAGCGGCAGCGAACGAGCGACGCCGAGAGCCAACTGAAGATTTCGCTTTATGGATTGAGCCGGCTTCTGAATCTCGATCCGAAGCAGACGATCGAACTGGCCGATGCGCCGAGCTTTTTCGAGACGCCGGCGGCCGATTCCGGCGAATCAATTGCGAGCGCCTACGCGCAGCGGCCGGAACTCAGGGCTGTGGCGGCTGCGGTGAAACAAGCCGAGCTTGAGAAGCGCGCCGCAAAGGCCGAGCGGATGCCGCGATTGTCGATTCGCGGCGATTGGACGCTTCAAGGTCTTACGCCGGGCACAATGATCCCGGTTTACCAGGTGGGCGCGTCGATGGAGGTCCCGCTGTTTACCGGCGGAAGAATTCGCGCGGAAACGGCAACAGCGGATCTTGAGATCCAGAAGCTCGAAGAGAGAGCGAGCGATCTCCGCAACCAGATTGCGCAGGAAGTGAAGACGGCTCTGGCGCAGCTTGAAGCGGCGCGCACCGGCGTCGAGGCGGCGAACACTGGCGTGAGCGAAGCGAAAGAAGAGGTGACGCAGGCCGAGGATCGCTTCCGCGGCGGTGTGAGCAACAACATCGAGGTGATTACCGCGCAGGACGAGCTAGCCCGGGCCAACGACAACCAGATTGCGGCTCTTTACAACTACAACCAGGCGCGGGCCGATCTCGCCCGGGCGACCGGCCGGATGGAAGCGATTTACAGCAAGTAAGAAAGCGAAAGAGACAGGAGATGACGACCATGACGGAAGAATTGGAACTGGAAGAACGAGCGGTTTCGGAGGCGCGGGAGGCCGAGCAGGGGGAGAAGAGAGAGACGAAGCGCCGCGGGAGAAGCAAGGTGCGGTGGTTGGCCGCCGGCGCGTTGGTGGCAGCCGCGGCCGCGGCAGGCGCCTACTTCTATTTCGCCGGAAGGGTTTCGACCGATGATGCGCAGGTGGATGCGCACAGCGCGCCGATTGCTCCGAAAATTCCGGGCAGTATATCCGAGGTTCTGGTGGAGGACAACCAGATGGTGAAGGCCGGCCAGGTGTTGGTGCGGATCGACCCGCGCGACTACCAGGCGAAGGCCGATCAGGCGCGGGCGGCGCTCGCCATGGCGGAGAGCGACTCGGTTGGCGCCCACGAAAACGTCCCCCTCACGAATGAGACGACGCTCAGCGCCGTGAGTTCGGCGGAAGGGCGGCTGGCGGCGGCCGAGGCCGATTACGAAAAGGCGAAAACCGATTACGCGCGTTCCTCCACTTCGGAGCTGTCTTACGCGCAGGCTGACGTCGATTCGAAGAGGGCTACGTGGGAGCGGGCCCGAGCCGATCTGGCTCGTATGAAGCCATTGGCCGCGAAGGCCGAGATTTCCAAACAGCAATTCGACTTCTATGCCGCGACGGCGCGCGTTGCCGAGAGCGATCTGAAGGCGGCCGAAGAAAATCTGGCCAACGCGCAAAAGCAAGCCGCCAGCAGCAAAGCGGTGGAGCTGAACGCATTGGCGAGCGTGGAGGCGGCGCGCGCGGACCTGGAACAGGCCAAGGCGAACCGGCAAAAGGTGGGGATCAGCTCGGCGCAGGCGAGCACGGCGGCAGCGTCGATCGAGCAGGCCCGCGCGAATCTGGAAGCCGCGGAACTGCAGCTCAGCTACACGACCCTGGTGGCGCCGATCGATGGCGTGGCGACAAAGAAGACGATTCAGATCGGGCAGATCGTGCAGCCGGGCGAGACGCTGCTGACGGTGGTTCCGTTAAAGGACGTCTGGGTTACCGCTAACTTTAAGGAGACTCAGCTCGCCCACGTTCGCGCCGGCCAGCGCGCGGAAGTGAAGGTCGATATGTATGGGCGGTCGTTCGAAGGCCGCGTCGACTCGATTGCGGGCGCGACCGGGTCAACCTTGAGTCTTCTGCCGCCGGAAAACGCAACCGGAAATTACGTCAAAGTCGTGCAACGGATTCCGGTGAAGATCGTGCTGCGGGAGGCTCCCGCCGGATATGTTTTTCGCCCCGGCATGAACGTCGAGGCGACCATCTTCACGAAGTAAAGCCGAGAGGAGAACGTCATGTCCACCGAGCAAGAAACGTTAGAGAAGGCCTGGGCGCCGAGGTTCAATCCGTGGCTGATCGGAGTGACGGTATCGCTAGCGGCGTTCATGGAGGTGCTCGATTCGAGCATCGCGAACGTCGCGCTGCCGCACATCGCCGGCGGGCTCGGCGCCAGCAACGACGAGAGCACATGGGTTCTGACCAGTTACCTGGTTTCGAATGCGATCGTGCTGCCGCTGAGCGGCTTCCTGGTGGCGATGTTGGGCCGCAAACGGTTTTTTATGGCGTGCATCCTATTGTTCACGCTCAGTTCGTTCCTTTGCGGTACGGCGACGAGTCTCGGGCTGTTGCTGCTGTTCCGCGTCCTGCAGGGCGCATTTGGAGGAGGCCTGCAACCGATGGCGCAATCGATTCTCGCCGATTCTTTTCCCCAAGAGAAACGGGGCCTGGCTTTTGCGCTTTACGGCGTAACGGCCGTCTGCGCGCCCGCGATCGGGCCGACGCTCGGCGGCTGGCTTACCGATAACTATTCGTGGCGCTGGATTTTCTATGTCAACGTTCCGGTGGGCGGGTTGGCGTTCGTGCTTGTTCAATTGCTGGTGGACGATCCGCCGTACCTGAAGAAGCTGAAGAGAGCGGCCGGGCGGTTCGATTACGTGGGTTTCTCGCTGCTCGCCATCGGGGTGGGCGCTTTGCAGGTGGCGCTCGACAAGGGGCAGGAGGACGACTGGTTCGGATCGACGTTTATTACCTCGCTGATTGTGACCGCAGCCGTGGGATTGATCGCGCTGATCATCTGGGAGTGGACGCAGGAACATCCCGTGGTCGATGTGCGGTTGTTCACGAAGTTCAATTTCGCGGCGAGCAGCATGATGTTCTTCATCGTGGGAATAATCCTGTTCAGCGGGACGGTGCTGATGCCGCAGTTTCTACAAACGCTGATGGGCTACACGGCGGAAGATGCGGGACTCGTGCTTTCCGTTGCGGCTCTGGTGCTGCTTTTTATGCTCGGTTTCGTCGGCAGGCTCACGACGATTTTCCAGGCCCGGCATTTGATCGCGCTGGGTTGGGCGGGCCTGGCCATCGGGATGTATGTTTCGTGCCGATGGGTGGATCTGCAGGTGAGCTTTCAGTCAGCCGAGTGGGTGAGAACCTTGCAGTACTGGTCGATAGGCTTTTTGTTTGTGCCGCTCACACTCGCCGCGTATGTGGGGCTTACTCCCGCCGAGACAAATTCCGCGTCCGGACTGATGAACTTTATGCGCAACATCGGGCAAAGCGTCGGGACGTCGGCTGTGACGACGTTACTCGCCCGGCGCAGCCAATATCATCAAGCGGTGCTGGCCGACTTCACGTCTGCCGGACGGCTTGAAGGGACGGTTCAGGCGGTCACGGCCCGGCTGTCGCGCTCCGGGTTGAGTTCGTATGATGCGGAGCGCCAGGCTATCGGCCGGGCCTACGCCGCGGTTCAAGCTCAGGCTGCGACTCTGGCCTACGTGGACGTGTATTGGCTGCTTGCGATGTTCTCCGCGGCGATGCTGCTGTGCTCGTTTCTGCTCAAGGCGAACAAGCCGGGAGGGAGCGGGCCTGTGTCTATGCATTGAATTCTTCCGGCCAATGCCGGGGGCTGCCTGGGATGCGGACTCCGGGGAGCAACGCGGGCGGAGGGATTTCCAGGCAGACGATGAAGTTTTGCGGGTTAGAGACGATGAACGGCCCTGGGGTGCGCGGCGAGGGGTTGATGCCGGACTGGCGGTGGAAGAGCTGACTCTTGCCGTGCGGCGTGATCGGGGAATCGAGTTCCCGGCGGCTTCGGGCGACGTAGGGGAGAGCGAAGCGAGTGAGCCGGTCAGCGGGAGGCGGGAGCGGCGGCGGCCTGTTCGATCCAGCGGCGCATTTCGGTCCGCGGGGCGAGGCCGGAGCGTTGGAGCACGGGGCGGCCGTTTTCAAAGACGATGAAGGTCGGGATGCTGCGGATGGCGAAGCGGTCCGCGAGGGCGGGTTCCGCTTCGGTGTCGACCTTGAGGATGACGGCGCGGCCGGCGAGTTCGCGGGCGAGGGCCTCGACTTCGGGGGCGGCCATGCGGCAGGGGCCGCACCAGGCGGCCCAGAAGTCCACGAAGACGGGCACGGGGACTTCGCGGAGGATTTCGTCGAAGGCGGCTTCGTCGACTTCGAGGGGGGCGGAGGCGGGAGGAAGCGGCGCCTTGCAGGAACCGCAGCGGCCGGTATCGGCCAAGTGCTTCGTGGGGATGCGGTTCTGCGCGCCGCAGGAGGGGCAGGAGCGGATGTTCGAGTAAGTCATGGCCGTTGTTACTTGTTTAGATGCCGGAGCGAGTCGTTGGTGACAGCGGATTGGGCGAGCAAGAAATAGCGCCACGGGGCGGGTGAGTTCATCTGACAACGCGTAAGAGGTAAGAACCATCGAAGGAGTATTCCCATTGAAAAGACTGATACAGATTCTGGCGATTGCGGCCGCGGCTGCCTTGGCGGCGCCCGCGGCGGACATTGTGGACACGGCGGTTTCGGCGGGCAACTTCACGACGCTGGTGAAGGCCGTGCAGGCGGCGGGCCTGGTGGACACGCTCAAGAGTCCCGGGCCGTTCACGGTATTCGCTCCGACCGATGAAGCCTTCGCCAAGCTTCCGGCGGGGACGCTTGACGGGCTGCTGAAAGACCCGGCGAAGCTGAAGAAAGTGCTGCTGTACCACGTGGTGTCCGGCAAGGTGATGGCGGCGGAGGTGGTGAAGTTGAAGAGCGCGCAGACGGTGGAAGGGAGCAAAGTGAGGATTCGCGTGAAGGGCGGGACGGTGATGGTGGACAACGCGAAGGTGGTTAAGACCGACATCGCGTGCGATAACGGCGTGATTCACGTGATCGATGCCGTGATGCTGCCGAAGGATTTGAACAAATAGGCTCCTGTCCTCGTGTAGTGGCTCTCCCGGCCCGGCTTCGGCGAAATCGTTCTGCGCTTGAAGCCGGGCCGTCTTTTTCGAGGGCGGAGCTATTCGTCGATGCGGTAGACGCGGACGCCGCCGGGGATGAGGCCGGTTTCGATGTGGAGCGGTGTGGCGGAGGGGAGGGGGGCGTCGGGGTTTACCGCGGTGATTTCGCGAACCAGGTGCGGGGGATGGTCGAGCGGAAGGGTGAGTTCGGCGCGGGCTTTCGTGGTTCCCCAGTTGAGGAAGAAGACCATGCGGCCGGTGGGGCCGAGGAGTTGTTCGACGTCGACGGGCGCGGTGGTTTTGAGATCCAACTGGGAGAGGTGCGCCCATTCGGCGAGGAGGGCGCCGAGGGGGTGCGGGGCAGAGGAGGCAGCGGTGGGCAGGCTGCCGACGATGATGTTGGCGCGCTGGCGGGAGATGGCTTCGGCGCCGGAGTAGGCCTGGCCGGGGAACGAACCGGCGAGGATGGCGCTGCCTTTGCCGAAGGCGTGCTCGTAGACGGCGGGGGAGTCGTCGGCGAAGTGGGCGAGGGGTTTGGCAGAAGGATCGAGGACGGTGAAGCGCTCCTCGAGGACGGCGGACGGGAAGATATGCGGACCCCAGCGGAGGGTGAGTTCCGGCTTGGGGGTGACGGATTTTTCGCGGACACCGAACATACGCTGCCAGTCGAAGCCGGGGATGGCGGGCTGGGCGTAGCCGCGTTCGTCGATCCAGCCGGGGCGGGCTTCGGAGAAGAGGTGGCCGCCGGCCTGAACGTACTGTTCGAGGGCCGAGGCTTCGCTGGTAAAGACGAGCAGAGGGTAGGGAAGCACGACTAACTTATAGTGGGCAAGAGAGGCGGCGGTGACATCGGTGGCGTTGACGAAGTCGATGGGGATGTTGCGTTCGCTGAACATGCGGTAGTAGCCGGAGAGCGACTGGGCGACGGCGCCGCGATTGTAGAAGTGGCCCGCTCCGCCGACTAAGTTGGTGACCTGGTTGACGAGGATGGCGACTTCGGCGGGCTTGGGGTGGGCGTGGAGAAGGAAGGGGCCGTTGGCGGCGATCTGGCGGGCGGTGTAACCGGCGGAGGCGGCACGCGAAGTGCCGGACCCGTCGAGGTTGATGAGGCCGTAGCCGCCGGCTTCGTAGCCGGAGCTCATCGGGTAGAAGGCATAGATGTTGATGCCGCGGGCGCCGCGGGAGATCGCGGCCCACATGTACCTTACTAAGTCGAAATCCGTGATTTCCTGACTTACTACGTCGCCGCGGACGCCGAAGCCGCCTTGTAACTCGCCGATGTAGAAGCCGTGGTTGTTGCCGGCCGAACGGGTAAGATCGAGCGCCATTTGTATGCGGAGGGGCGACATGTGCGGCGGCAGGGAGTGCTTGGGATAGAGGCTGGTGCCGTAGTAGTCGACCGACTTATACATGAGATAGTCGTCGGGGTTTCCGTCGCCGCCGGCGAAGCTGGAAAACGCGCTGGGGCCGGAGGCGTGGCTGGTGGTGAGACGGTCCGGCAGGATGGCTTTGACGGCGCGGTCGCGGGCGGCGAGGTCGGCGGCGAGTTTCTGGGTGATGAAGATCCGCCAGTCGAGATAGTCGGTATAGGAAAGGATGGTGTCGAAGCGGGGAGGCGAGACCTGATTCCAGTTGTCGAAGCGGCGGTACCAGGCCTGGTTGAGGTTGTCGAGGCTGCCGTATTTGGTTTGGAGCCATCGGCGGAAACGGGCGAGCGTGTAGGGGCAGTAGCAGAAGGAGGCGTTGGGGATGTAGTTGATCTCGGCCCAGTTGATGATGTGCGGTTCGCTCCAGAGATCCCAGGCGTAGAAGACATTGGAGCGGGCTACGTGGCGGGCGACCTCGCGGAGGAAATTGAGGGTGGCTTCGCGGACACCGGGATGATCGAAGCAGAAGCCGGGGGCGGCTTGCGAGGGGATGGCGTCGCCGTTTTGCGCGACGAAGCGGCCGTCGGGGAACTTCACGCCGACCCAGTCGGGGGCGGAGTCGACGTAGGTCTGGACGATGACGCGGAGTCCGGCCTTTTGGGCGAGGCGGAGGAGGAGATCGAGTTGCTCGAGGTGGTACTCGCCGGGACGGGGTTCGCCGGCGGCCCATTCGACCCAGGTGCGGACGGTGTTGAAGCCGAGGGAATTGATTCGGGCGAGGTCGGTGCTCCATTCGGCCTCCGAGTGGGGCGTGATGGATGAGAGCATGGGCGCGCGGGCCTTTCCGCCGGCATACCAGACGGAGACGGGGAAGAAATCTTCGGGTGGAGCGGCGGAGGCGAGAGTTGCGAGGAAGAAGAAGAGGACAGGGATGCGCATGATTTTGTCTTGACAGCCCGAAGTGATTATGAGTTTATAAAGACAGCATGTCAATACCTGCCGTCGATAAGAGCCTGCCCGTTCCGCTCTACCACCAGATCAAGTGCGCGTTGCAGGATGCGATTGAACTTGGCGAATGGCAACTGGATCAACAACTTCCTAACGAAAACCAACTTGCGGAGAACTTTGGGGTGAGCAAGATCACGATCCGGCAGGCGCTGCAGGAACTGGCGGACCTGGGTTATATCCGGCGGGAGCGGGGGCGTGGGACGTTCGTTTCGCGGCCGAAGTTCGACCACGGGCCGCGTGAGCTGACGAGCTTCACGGAAGAGATGCGGCGGCACGAGCTGAGCGCGGGGTCGCGGGTGCTGGAGCGGAGCGTGGTAGCGGCGGAGGGACGGGTAGCGGAAGCGCTGGAGGTGAAGCGGGGCGAGCGGGTGTTTGTGCTGAAGCGGTTGCGGCTGGCGGGTGGGGAGCCGATGGGGATTCAGACGGCGCATCTGCCGGTGAAGACGGCGCCGGGGTTGGTGGAGGAAGATTTCGAGAACGGTTCGCTCTACGACACGCTGCGGACGGGGTATGGCCTGGAGGCGGCGCGGGCGCGGGAGAGGTACATGGCGGCGACGGTGGATCCGGGACCGGCGGAGGTGCTTGGAGTTGCACCGGGGGCGCCGGTGCTGGTGGTGGAGCGGATTGCGTATCTGGCGAGCGGAACGCCGCTCGAGTTTGTGCAGAGCCTGATGCGGGGTGACCGGTACAGCGTGGTGCTGGAACTGGCGGCCGAGCGGGCGGCGGGGGGACGGCGATGAGTTACGTCCTGGCGGTGGATTTGGGTGGGACGAAGACCGCGATGGGGCTGGTGGATGCCGCGGGTGTTGTGGCTGCCCGGCGGGAGATGCCGTCGGCGCACACCCTTGCGGAGACGGTGGCGCAGTTGGAGGATGGCCTGGCCGGGTTTGCGGAGCCGGGGATTGCGGGCGTGGGGGTGACGGTGCCGGGGATTTACGATCCGGCGGATGGGTCGGCGTGGGCGCCGAATTTGTGGGGCGAGGATTTTCAGCCGCTCAAGGAAGCGCTGGAGGATCGGTTTTCCGTGCCGGTGGCTATGGGCAACGACCGCGCGGGGAGTGTGCTGGCTGAGGAGTGGGTTGGCCGGGCGCAGGGGATGCGCGATGTGATTTTTGTGGCGGTGGGGACGGGGATCGGCGTGGGGATTCTGGCGGGCGGGCAGGTGGTGGAAGGAGCGCACGGGATTGGCGGGGCGGCGGGATGGATGGTGGTGGGCGGGCGGTGGAAGCCGGAGTACGCGGCGCGGGGAGGCTGGGAGACGGAGGCGGCGGGTCCGGCGCTGGCGCGGAGGGCGGGGCGGAAGACGGCCGAGGAAGTGGTGGCGGCAGCGCGGGAGGGAGACGAGGCGGCGCTCGATGCGATCGGCGAGACGGCGGACCTGCTGGCGCTGGGGATTGCAGGTTTGATTGGCGTGCTCGATCCGGAGATGGTGGTGCTGGGCGGCGGGCTGATGGAGGCTGGGGACCTCATGATGGAGCGGATCCGGTGGAAGGCGCTGGCCTGGACGCAGCCGGTGGCGGCGCGGCGGGTACGGATTGAAAGAACGGCGCTGGGGGCGGAAGCGGGGTTGCTGGGGGCGGCGCGGCTGGGGTGGCGGCGGGTGGAAGGCTAGTTAAGGAGATCGGAGTTTATGTCGGCTACAACGTACTACGAGCAGGTTCGCGGGGTGTTGGACGGGATACACGAGATGCAGGGGAAGTCGATCGAGGAGGCCGGGCACTTACTGGCGAACACGATTGCATCGGGCGGGCGGGTGTATCTTTTCGGCAGCGGCCATTCGGTGATTCCGGTGATGGACGTGTTCCCGCGCTATGGGAGCTTTATCGGGTTTTTCCCGCTGTACGATCCGAGGCTGATGTGGCACAACGTGGTGGGGCCGGGCGGGGCGCGGGAGTTACTGTGGCTGGAGCGGCGGGAGGGTTACATCGAAAACTTCCTGCAGAGCTTTGCGATGGACGGCCGCGACGCGATGATCGTGTTTTCGCACGGCGGGCTGAACGCGGCGCCGGTGGAGGCGGCGCTGTATGCGAAGGCGCGGGAGATGAAGGTGGTGACGGTATCGTCGCTGGCCAACGCGCGGGTGAGCGAGGCGACGCATTCGAGCGGGAAGAAGTTGTCGGATGTGGCCGATATTGCGCTGGACAACTGTGTGCCGCTCGAAGACGCGCTGGTGGACATCGGGTATCCGGAGAGGATCGCGGCGGGTTCGACGATGGCGAGTGTGTTCGTGGCGATGTCGCTGGTGGCCGAGACGGGAGCGAGGTTGAAGGCGAAGGGCATCAAGCCGCATACCTTCGTTTCGCCGAACGTGGCCGGAGTAAGTAAAGATCATAACTTGCGTGTGTTCGATGCTTACACCGGGAAGTTATTCGAGCGGCCGCCGGTCTAACGTGGCGACGGCGGAGCGTGCGGGCCGCCTGAGCGCGGCGGCGTGGGCGGGGATGTTCATTTTCGGCATTGTGATGGCGCTGGTGGGCGCCATCCTGCCGCTGCTGGCGGGACGGCTGCGGTTTACGCTCGCCGACATTGGGACGCTGTTTCTGGTGATGAACGGGGCGATGCTGGCATCGAGCGTAGGGCTGGGGCTGGTGATGGACCGGTTCGGGATGAAGCCGCCGCTGGCGGTGGGGCCGATGCTAGTGGCGGCGGCGCTGGTGGGGATTGTTCGCGCCGGGGCGTTTCCGGACCTGCTGCCGGCGGGTGTGCTGCTGGGGGTGGGCGGCGGGGCGCTGAACGGGGCGACGAACACGCTGGTGGCGGACCTGCACGAGGACGCGGCCGAGAAGGGCGCGGCGCTGAACCTGCTGGGGATGTTTTTCGGGTTTGGGGCGCTGATGCTGCCGTTTCTGATCGGGGCGTTGCTCGAGCGGATGAGCGTGGGAGGATTGCTGGGCGGGGCGGCGGCGTTCTGCGCGTGCGTGGGGATTTACGCGGCGGCGCTGAAGTTTCCGGCGCCGAAGCAGCGGCAGGCGATTCCGGTGAAGGATGTGCCGGGGTTTTTGCGGTCGCCGCTGGTGATGGCGTTCGCGGGGATGCTGTTTTTCGAGTCGGGGGTGGAGTTCACGTTAGGCGGGTTCATTTCGCCGTATTTGACGCAGGCGGCGGGAGTGAAGACGATCGCGGCGGCGTCGTGGATTCTGGCGGCGTTTTGGGCGGCGACGATGGTGACGCGGATTGTGTACAGCCGCGCGGCGGTTGGGGTTGAGCCTTATGCGCTGCTCGTGGGTAGCGCGTTGGGAGCGTGCGGCGGGGCGGTGCTGGCGGCGGTGGCTTGGGCGCCGTGGGTGGCGGCTTTAGCGGTGGTGGTGTGCGGGGCGTCGCTGGCGGGGGTGTATCCGACGGTGCTCGGCATTGCGGGCGCGCGGTTCCGGGAGCATTCGGGGACGGTGTTTGGGATTTTGTTTACGGTGGCGCTGGCGGGCGGGATGTTGATGCCGTGGGCGGCCGGGCGGATTGGCGGGGCGGTGGGGTTGCGGTGGGTGTTTGGGATGGTGGCGGGGGCGTATGTGGCGATGGCGGGGCTGGGGCGGTTGGCGAAGGGGTGGGAGGGGGGAGCGGGATGAGTGGGGGGTATCGTGGTTGATGTGGCGATGAAAAAGATCACAGTCCGTGTTGGCCAGCGTCAGGCCGAGGAGATTCGCGCTCTGGTGGCTTCGGGGCGGGCGGCGAGTGTTTCCGCTTTCGTGCGGCATGCCGTCAAGACCGCGCTCGACGATGGGGCGGAGTGGAGGGAGATGATCGAGGAGGCGCTGCGGGAGACGGGTGGGCCGTTGACTGCGAAAGAACGCGCCTGGGCTGACCGGTTGCTCGGGGGACGGGGGCGCGCCGGCTGACGCTAGGGGGTGTGGGGTCTGCTATATTCGGGTTGGATGTGTCAGGCTTGGCCGCGCCCGCATTTCTCTGATGCGACGCTTGCGCCGCGGTTTTCTTCCTTCCCTTGTCCGGTGAAAATTTCCTTGAAAAAATGACGATCAACGTGCAGATTTCGCGCGGCGTTGAGGCGCTGTTCGGCACGAACGACCAGAATATCCGGCTGCTCGAGAACGGGTTGCAGGTGCGGACCCGGCTGATGCAGGACAGCGTGGAGATCGAGGGCGAGGAGGAGGGAGTGATCCGGGCGGCGGCGATTCTGGAAGACTACGTCGCGCTGGTGAAGGAAGGGCACACGTTCGCGAACGGGGATCTGAACAGCTACCTGCGGGTGGTGACCGAGGATCCGGAGGTGACGCTGCGGGCGCTGGTGCACAGCGCGCGGCAGAGGCATTTCGGCAAGAAGGCGCTGGCGCCGAAGACGGTGAACCAGCGGCGGTATGTGGAGGCGATCGAGCGGACCGACCTGACGTTCGGCATCGGGCCGGCGGGGACGGGGAAGACGTACCTGGCGGTGGCGATGGGGGTTTCGGCGCTGCTGAGCAAGCGGGTGAGCCGGATCATTCTGACTCGGCCGGCGGTGGAGGCGGGCGAGCGGCTGGGGTTTCTGCCGGGCACGCTGCAGGAGAAGGTGGACCCGTATCTGCGGCCGTTGTATGACGCGATTTACGACATGCTCGAGGCCGAGAAGGTGGAGAAGCTGCTTGAGCGGCAGGTGGTGGAAGTGGCGCCGATCGCGTTCATGCGGGGGCGGACGCTGAACGATAGTTTCATCATTCTCGACGAGGCGCAGAACAGCACGCCGGAGCAGATGAAGATGGTTCTGACGCGGCAGGGCTTTCAGTCGAAGATGGTGGTGAACGGCGACGTGACGCAGATGGACCTGCCGGCGGGAAAGCGGAGCGGGTTGCTGGACGCGATCGAGGTGCTGCGGGGGGTGGAGGGGGTCAGCTTCGTGCACTTCGATGAGCGGGATGTGGTGCGGCACGCGCTGGTGCAGCGGATTGTGAAGGCGTACGAGCGGCACAACGAGATGATCGGAGCCGGGAGGCAGTTGGCGCTGCGGTTGGGCGACAGCGGGGGCGAGGCGCCGGAAACGACGGCCGAGCCGGCGAGTTGAGACGCGAAATGCGGGCGGGAGAGCAAGGGCCGCTGCTTTGGGAGGCGCGGACCGGTTCGCTTCGCCGGGACGAGTTGCGGCGGTTTGCGATGCGGCTGCGGCGCGAGGTGGCGAACGGGCGGGAGTTTCATTGTCTTGTGACCGGGGACGCGCGGCTGCGCGAGCTGAACCGGCAATTTCTGGGCAAGGACTGGGCGACGGACGTATTGTCGTTTCCGGCGGGGCACGGCGCGGCGCTGGGGGAGTTGGCGATTTCGATCGACCGGGCGCGGGAACAGGCGCGCGAGCAGGGGCACGCGGTGGGGACGGAAGTGAAGATTCTGATGCTGCACGGATTGCTGCACCTGTTGGGGATGGACCATGAGAAGGATGGCGGCGAGATGGCCCGGGTGGAGCGGGGCTGGCGGGAGAAGTTGGCGTTGCCCGCGGGATTGATTGAGAGGGCGGACCAAGCATGTTGATGGACGTGGTGCTGGGGCTGCTGCCGATCGTGGTTGCGCCGGTGCTGTGCCTGGTGACGTTCGTGCAGTTGCTGTATCTGGAGTCGCAGCGGCTGCGGCCGCGGGAGTCGCAGGCGCTCGCCTTGTTCAAGGAATCGATTGAAGAGCGGATCGGCAGCGAGGGACATGCGCCGGTGGCTCTGGCGATTGTGAAGCACACGGGTTTGCTGGCGCTGGCGGCGCCGTGGCTGGCGCTGGCGTGGATGGTGCGGGATGGGCGCCTGGTGGCGGCGGCGGAGGCGGCGGCGGGGAGTTGGCTGTTGATGGTGTTGTGCTGTTATGCGGCGCCGCAGTTGCTATACCGGAAGACGTCCGGGCGGTGGCTGGTGGCGACGGTGCCCGTCCTGCGGGGGATGGTGGTGATGCTGCGGCCGCTGACGGCGCTGTTCGGATTTCTGGAATCGCTGGCGGAGTTGGGCGGGGCGGAGAGCGAGGGGCCGGAGGAAGTGGGGGATAAAGGGGACATTGAGGCGCTGATCACGGCGGGGGAAGAAGAGGGGATTCTCGAGAGCGAAGACCGGAAGCTGATCGAGTCCGTGGTGGCGTTCGGCGATAAGACGGTGCGGGAGGTGATGACGCCGCGGCCGAAGATGGTCGCCATCGAGGGGAGTAAGACGCTGGAGAGCCTTCGGCAGTTGGTGATTCACGAGCAGTATTCGCGGATTCCAGTGTACGAGGAGACGATTGATCAGATCATCGGCTTCGTGCACGTGCGCGACATGTTCGAGCTGGATGAAGAGGAACGGGCGAAGAAACAGATACGGGACCTGCTGCGGGGAATCCGGCACGTGCCGGAGACCAAGCCGGTGAGCGCGCTGCTGCGCGAGATGCAGGAGGAACGGGCGCACATGGCGATTGTGGTGGATGAGTACGGGAACACGGCGGGGCTGGTGACGATGGAGGATCTGGTGGAAGAGATCCTGGGTGAGATTCGGGACGAGCACGAGCCGGATCTGGACGTGAAGGCCGAGCCGGAGGGTTCGTTTGTGGTGGCGGGGAGCCTGGATGTGGGCCGGCTGGAGGGGTTGCTGGGGGTGCGTACGGCGGAAGAGACGGAGTCGACGACGGTGGGAGGACTCGCGGCGGAGTGGCTGGGGCATGTGCCGCGGCCGGGCGAGACGGCGGAGAGGGATGGGATACGGATTGAAGTGCTGGCGGGGAACGATCTGCGGGTGGAGCAGGTGAGGGTATCGCGGAGACCGGTGGAGAACCATGGCTGAGACCTACCGGGCGGGGTTTGCGTCGCTTGCGGGCCGGCCGAACGCGGGAAAATCGACGCTGGTGAACGCGCTGGTGGGCGGGAAGGTGGCGATCGTTTCGGCCAAGCCGCAGACGACGCGGACGATTGTGCAGGGGGTGTGGACGGGGGAAGAGGCGCAGATTGTGTTTCTGGACATGCCGGGGATCCACGCCGGCAAAGGGCTGCTGGGACGGCGGATGATGGATAGCGTACGGACAGCGTTGGATGGGCGGGATCTGCTTCTGTATGTGGCGGACGCGACGCGGCCGGTGGGGCGGGAAGACGAGCGGGCGGTGGAGATGGTTTCGCGCGGCGGTGCGCCTGTCTTTCTGGTATTGAACAAGATCGACCGGCTGGAGGATAAACGCCTGTTGCTGCCGCTGATCGAGCGGTATGGGAAGATGGCGGAGTTTGCCGAGTCGGTACCGGTTTCGGCCCGGACCGGGGAGGGGCTGAAGGAGTTGCTGCGGCTGGCGGCGGCGCGGATGCCGGAGGGTCCGGCGATGTTTCCGGAGGATTATTTGACCGATCAGCCGGAGCGGTTTCTGGCGGCGGAATTTTTGCGGGAGCAGGTTCTGGAGGCGACGCGGCAGGAGGTGCCGCACGCGGTGGCGGTGCGGATCGAGTCCTGGCAGGAAGAGGGGCGGCTGACGCGGATTGCGGCGGTGGTAGTGGTGGAGCGGGCGGGGCAGAAGGCGATTCTGATCGGGGCGAAGGGGGCGATGCTGAAGGGGATTGCGACGCGGGCGCGGGAGGCGATGGAGGAGATGCTGGGGCGGAAGGTTTTCCTGGAGGTGTTCGTGAAGGTGGAGCCGGGGTGGCGGGAGAACCCTCGATTGGTGGAGTCGGTGGACTGGCGCGAGGGGGGCGTGGTTGCCAGCGAGGACGGTTTCCGAGGAGAATCAGAGACATCATGAGATTTCTCGCAGCGCTTTTGGCCACGCTCTTATTTGGCCTTACGATTCCGGTGGTGCAGGCCGCGGGGGGCGGCAAGAAAACGCCGGTTACCGACGACGCGATTTACGATCAGGTCCGGCGTAAGCTGGCCGACGATCCGGATGTGAAGGGTGGGATGTTGGATGTGCAGGTCCACGATCGAGTGGTGACGCTGAAGGGGACGGTGGGGACGCAGAAGGCGAAGGAGAAGGCGGAGAGGCTGACGAAGAAGATCCGCGGCGTCACCAAGGTGGACAACCAGCTTGTTGTAAGCCAGTGATGGGACTGGCTATCCTCAATCGTCCCATTCGTTTACGAATCTTGACATAGGTTAGGGTAACCGTCGTGCGGGGGCTCTCGCCCCTACAGGCATGAGATGGTTTGCGGCGTTGGTGCTGGCGGCCGCGGCAGTGTGCGCGCAGACGCCGGCGCAGCGCGTATCAGGGGAAGTAACCGCGGTGGACGCGGCGGCGAGTAAGTTTACCGTAAAAACCGACGCGGGCTCGACGGTTGAGGTGTCTTATCAGGCATCGACGCGGTGCCTGCGGGTTCCGCCGGGGGTGACCGATTCGCACCAGTGGCAGAAGATCGCGGGCGGCGATGTGGCTGCCGGGGACCGGATTGTGGCCCGGGGCGCCGAGAGCGGCGGGGTAGTTGAGGCGACGGTCATCCTGGTGATGGCGAAGACCGACGTGGCGCAGAGGCGCGAGGCGGAGCGCGAGGACTGGCAGAAGCGGGGGATCGTGGGGCTGGTTACGGCGGTGGACCCGGCGGCGAAGACCGTGACGGTGACGCAGCGTTCGCGGGAGGGGAGCAAGCCGCTGCTGATCACGACGACGGACAAGACGCTGTTCAAGCGATATGCGCCGGATTCGGTGCGTTACGCGGACGCGAAGGCGAGCAGCCTTGCGGAAGTGAAAGCGGGGGACCAGTTGCGCGCGTTGGGGACGGCGAGCGAAGACGGCACGAAGTACGCGGCCGGGCAGGTTGTGTTTGGGACGTTCGACACGTTCGCGGCGACGGTATTGCGGGTGGACCCGGCGGCGAAGACGGTGGTGGTACGGAATTTGCAGTCCAAGCAGGTGTTGACGGTGCACGCGGCCGCGGACACGCTGGTGCGGCGACTTCCGGAGCGGATGGCGCAGATGCTGGCGATGCGGATGAGGGGTGGGGGCGCGGCGGGTTCCGGCGGAGGCGCCAGACCTGGGGCGCCGCAAGCGGGTCAGCAGAGGGCCGGTGGATGGGCTGGAGCGCCGGGTGGTTCCGGTGGACCCGGCGGGGCGGGTGGAAGCGGGAGCTTTGATTTGAGGCAGGCTCTGGAGCGGCTTCCGGCGACGGAGTTGAGTGACTTGAAGGCCGGCGACGCGGTGATCGTGTCCAACAGCCGGGGTAGCGACGCCAGCAATGTGACGGCGATCACGATCGTGGCGGGGGTGGAGCCGTTTTTGGCTTCGGCGCCGCGGGGCCAGGGCGGACAGGTGAACCTCGGATCGTGGAGCCTGGACGCGGGGATGCCGGAAGAGTAGCCGGACCGGACGAATTGAGGAGAAACTTTGGTGCTACGCACTCTGAGTGTATTGATTTTGGCGGTGTCGCTTGTGGGGGCGGCGGCGGCGCAGACAGGTGGAATCCGCGGCGCGGTGATGGATGAGACGGGCGCGGTGATTCCGGGCGCAACGGTGACGGCGACGGGGCCGGGCGGGACGAAGACGGTCACGTCGGGCGACGACGGTTCCTACGCGATTCAGGGGCTGGCGGCGGGGGTGTGGACGGTTGTGGGGGCTTCGCCGGGGTTAAAGCAGATTCAACCGACGAAGGTGACGGTGGGCGAGGGGGTGCAGGCGGCGGTGAACCTGACGCTGAGCGTGGTGCTGGAAAACCAGCAGGTGACGGTGAAGGAGACCGAAGGGCCGACGGTGAGCGTGAACCCGGAGGCCAATGCCGGGGCGCTGGTGATGACGGGCGACGATCTGAAGGCGTTGTCGGACGATCCGGACGAATTGCAGCAGGACTTGCAGGCTCTGGCCGGGCCGTCGGCGGGGCCGGACGGCGGACAGATGTTCATTGACGGGTTTACGGGCGGGCAGTTGCCACCGAAAGAATCGATTCGCGAGATCCGAATCAACCAGAATCCGTTTTCGGCCGAGTATGACAAGCTGGGCTACGGGCGGATCGAGATTTTCACCAAGCCGGGTACGGATAAGTGGCACGGGCAGGGATTTTTCGGCTACTCCGATATCGCGTTCGACGCGCGGAACCCGTATTCGACGACGAAGCCGTTTTACATGTCGCAGCAGTTCGGGGGCAACATTTCGGGTTCGCTGAACAGCAAGACGTCGATATTTCTCGACGCCGAGCGGCGCAATATCGACGATGACGGCATTGTGAACGCGATCACGCTCAGCCCGACGTTCGAGCCGACGCCGT
Source organism: Bryobacterales bacterium (assembly GCA_027459465.1). Taxonomy (GTDB): domain Bacteria; phylum Acidobacteriota; class Terriglobia; order Bryobacterales; family Bryobacteraceae; genus JAJYKC01. The sequence continues at coordinate 34,154 of DAIDIH010000070.1, forward strand.
TGAACACGACGCTGGGGATGCCGATGCGGCGGACGGAGTTCAGCCCGCGGATCGATTATCAGGCGTCGACGAATAATACGCTGATGCTCCGGTACAGTTTCACGCGGAACGACCTGCAGAACCAGGGTGTGGGGGCGTTGAACCTGCCGCAGATGGCGTACGCGAGCCTGTTCGACGAGAACAAGGTGCAGGCGACCGACACGTACGTGATCAACGCGAAGACGATTAACGAGACGCGGTTTCAGTACGTACACGATCTGACGAATCTGAACCCGGCGTCGCTGGCGCCGGAGATTCAGGTGAACGGCGCGTTTTTCACGGGCGGCGCGACGCAGGGGTTGGGCGCGGATCTGCAGAACCTGTGGGAGCTGCAGAACTACACCAGTTACAGCAGCGGGACGCACATGGTGAAGTTCGGGATCCGGGTGCGGGGGAACACGGACGACAACGTATCTCGAAATAACTTTAACGGGACGTTTATTTTCAATTCGATTCAGAGTTATCAGCAGATGTCGGAGATGCTGGCGGCGGGGCAGACGTTCTCGCAGATATACAATTCGTGCACGGATCCTTCACGGCTGCTGTGTCCCGGGCCGTCGCAGTTGCGGCTGACGACGGGCATTCCGGCGATGAACGTCGGGTATGTGGATGTCGAGCCTTTCATCCAGGACGACTGGAAACTGCGGCCGAACCTGACGTTGAGCCTGGGCCTGCGTTATGAGATGCAGAACACGATCGGCGATTACAACGACTGGGCGCCGAGGCTGGGTTTTGCGTGGGCGCCGGGAGGGGGGAAGAGCGGGGCGCGGCCGAAGTTGGTGTTCCGGGGCGGGTTTGGGATGTTTTACACACGCTTTCCTTTAACGGATACCTTGATGGCCGACCGGCTGAACGGGATCACGCAGCAGCAGTATCTGATCAACTATCCGAATTTCTACCCGGCCATTCCTCCGGCGAGCCAGTTGCCGTCGGCGACGGCGGCGAACATTTCGACGATTGCGAATAACATCCGGGCGCCGTACATCATGCAGAGCGCGGTGAGCGCCGAGAGACAACTTCCGCTGCGATCGACCTTGTCGGTGACGTTCATGGACTCTCGAGGCGACCATCTTCTGATGCAGCGGGACATTAACGCGCCGCTGCCGGGAACTTACCTTCCGGGGGATCCGACGAGCGGGGTGTATCCCTACGGGGGCATCAACCAGATCAACCAGTACGAATCGGCGGGTATTTTCCGGCAGCAGCAGGTGATCGTAAGTTTCCGGAGCCAGGTGAACAGCGCGATTTCCCTGTTCGGGGGGTATTTCTGGAATAACGCGTATTCCAACTACGATGCGCAGACGGGCTTCCCGTCGAGCAGTTACAATCTGGCGCAGGATTATTCGCGGTCGTCGCTTGATATCGGGAACCGGGTGATGATGATGGGCTCGATCACTTTGAAGGGGAACATCCGATTCAATCCGTTCCTGATGTATCACTCCGGGCAGCCTTTCAACATTGTGATCGGGCAGGATATCAACGGGGACGGACATTTCACCGACCGGCCCGCGTTTGCGACCGCTTCGACGCCCGCGGCCGATATTCTGTCGACGCCTTATGGCGTGTTCAACATGAATCCCGCGCCGAACCAGATCCAGATCCCGCGGAATTACGGGACGGCGCCGGGGTACTTTTCGTTGAACTTCCGGGTGGCCAAGACGTGGGGTTTCGGAGGCGAGCCATCGGGTAGTTCGGGGATGCGGGGCGGCGGGCCCGGGCCGGGCGGTCCGGGGCCGTTCGGCGGCGGCCGCGGCCCGCGTGGCGGCCGTGGAGGGATGTTCGATACTTCGACCGGCCAGCGATACAACCTCACGCTGGCGGTGATGGCACGAAATCTGTTGAACAACGTGAATCCGGGATTGCCGATCGGGACGCTGACGTCGCCCTTGTTCGGGGTATCGAACGCGTCGGCGACGGGATTTGGCGCGGTGAACGCGCTGAACCGGCGGATTGAGCTTCAACTTCGGTTTTCGTTCTGAGGATCATGCTCCGGCTTGGGCTTGAACAAGCCCCGGACGTCGCAGTAGGGCTGCATGGCGAACTGCGAGTGGCTGACCTCGGCGGCGAAGATGCGGACTTTGGGTCCGAGGTTAATCGACCAGAGTACGGTGAGGACGGTGTCGGACCTGGATTCGAAAATCCACGCGTTGCCGGGGAGCGGTTTGGCGCCGCGAGTTTCGAGGCGCGAGCGGATGATGGCGTCCTGGCCGGGATCGGCGCCATCGTAGCTGACCAAAAAGAGCATACAGATAGTATCTGCGATAGCCGCTGATACACTGGCATTTGGGCGCAACGTCAAAACCGGCGGCCGGCGGACAGTCGGTGCGTGAGTTAGCGGAGCGGATCCGCGAGGCGCTGCAGAGCTTCCGCCGCGACAAGGGCTGGATTCACGAACAGCACGTGCAGGTGTGCCGCGTCCCGGCGCCGACGTTTCTCGAACAGAAGCGCGCCGAGTGGATGCAGGCGCAACTGGCGGGGCTTGGCTGGGAAGCGCAGATCGACCGGGCCGGCAATGTGGTGGCGCATCTGCGCGGCGAGGCGGCGGGCCCGTTCGTGGCGCTGACGGCGCATCTGGACACGGTGCTGGCGCCGCGGACTCCGGAGGAGATTTACGTCGCAGAGGACGGGCGGCTGAACGGGCCTGGCGTTTCCGACAATGGGGCGGGGTTGGCGGCGTTGCTGGCGATTGCGAAAGTGTTCCCCGCTTGCGTGGCGCTTAGGGGGACTTCGCGGTCGCTTCTACTTGTGGCCAACGTGGGGGAAGAGGGGGAAGGGAACCTGAGCGGGATGCGGTTCCTGTGCCGGCAGCCGCCGTTTGGCTCGCGGATACAGACCTTTGTGGTTGTGGACGGGCCGTCGACGGATCACATTACGTGCCAGGCGCTGGCGAGCCGGCGGTTTGAGGTCACGTTCACGGGGCCGGGCGGGCATAGCTGGAGCGATTACGGGGTAGGGAATCCGGTTCATGCTTTGGGGCGGGCGATCGCATTGTTTGCCGATACCCCCGCGGTACTGGACGGGACGCCGCGGTCGTCGTTCAACGTTGGCGTGATCGAGGGTGGGATGAGTGTGAACTCGATTCCTTCGAGTGCGCTGGCGAAGGTGGACATCCGGAGCGAGAGCGCGGCGCGGATCGAGGAAGCGGTAGCGGCGCTGCAGGCGGCGGTTGAGCGGGCGCGGGACGTCGAGAACGAACGGGTGACGGCGCCGCGGGGCGCGCCGGGCGGACGGATTACGGCGAAACTGAAGGAGATTGGCGCGCGTCCGGGCGGAAAGCTGGCGGAGGACGCGCCGCTGCTTGAAGCGCTGCGGGCGGTGGACGCGCACTTGGGAATTCGCGCGCAGGTGGATTGCGCCTCGACGGATGCGAATGTGCCGCTATCGATGGGGCTTCCGGCGGTTTCGATCGGCGCGGGGGGGCAGGGAGGCGGCGCGCATACGACGGGCGAGTGGTTTCACGCCGAGGGCAGGGAACTGGGTCTGCAGCGGATCCTGCTGACGCTGGGCCTGCTGCTGACCGGCGATCGGATGGCAAACGGCCGGACCGCATGAGCTCCGCCGTGGGCCAACGCCCCGGGCCGAAGGTGCGGCCCGAGATCCCGCTGGTGTTCGTGGCATTCCTCTGGGGCGCGACGTTCGTTCTGGTGAAGCGTGCGCTCGGCGATGTCTCGACGCTGCTGTTTCTGGCGATTCGTTTCAGCCTGGCGGCGGTGTGCCTGGGGCTGATGCTGGGCAGCAAGGCCCGAGCAACCGATGACTGGCGGCGCGATCTGCGGGGCGGCGTGCTGGCCGGGATGTGTTTGTTCGCCGGCTATGTCCTGCAGACGCTAGGGCTGGAGTATACGACGCCGTCGAAGGCGGGGTTCATCACGGGGATGTACATTCCGCTGGTGCCAGTGATCGGCGCGATGGTGTACCGCAAGATGCCGCGCTCGATGGAGCTGGCGGGGGTTCTTGCGGCGGCGGTGGGGATGACGCTGATGACGCTGCCGGGAAGCTCGGCGCGGATCAACCGGGGCGACATGCTGGTGGCCGGCTGCGCGGTGGCGTATGCGATGCACATTCTGGTGCTGGGCCACTTCACGCCGCGGGGCAACGTTTCGTTTCTGGCGGTGACGCAGATTGCGACCGCGGCGGTGCTGTCGCTGGCGGTGTGCGGGTGGGCGGAGCCGGTGCGCTGGCGGCCGAGCGCGTCGGTGTGGATCGCGGTGGGCGTGACCGGCATCCTGGCGACAGCGGTGGCGTTTGCGCTGCAGACCTGGGCGCAGCGGTACACGAGCCCGACACGCACGGCGCTGATCTTCGCGCTCGAGCCGGTGTTTGCGTGGCTGACGTCGTTCGCGCTTCTGGGCGAACTGCTCACGCGGCGGGCCACGCTCGGCGCGGCGCTGATTCTGGCGGGGATCCTTGCGGTGGAGTGGAAGCACGAGGAAGCCGTGCCCGAAGAACGTCTGCACGAGCCTGCCGGGTTACACTGAAGTCGTTCCGGCGCGGTGGTTCGAGGGGCGCCGGCGACACGACTCATGAAAATTGCATTCTTGTTTCCTGGCCAGGGGTCGCAGTATGCCGGTATGGGGCGCAGTCTGGCCGAATGGTATCCGGTGGCGCGGCGGACGTTTGAAGAGGCCGACGAAGCCTTGGGCTTTCCTTTGTCGAAACTGTGTTTTGAGGGGCCGGAAGAGGAACTGCGTCTGACGGAGAATACGCAACCGGCGCTGGTGGCGGTCTCGACGGCTGCCTGGCGCGTGCTTCGGGAAGCGGGTCTCGAGCCCGGCGTTGTGGCCGGGCACAGCCTGGGCGAATATTCGGCGCTGGTGGCGGCAGGTTCGCTTGCGTTTGGCGATGCGCTGCATCTGGTGCGCAAGCGTGGGCGGTACATGCAGGAAGCCGTGCCGGCGGGGGTGGGTGCGATGGCGGCGCTGCTGAAACTGCCGGAAGGCAAGCTCGACGGCATTCTTGCCGAGGCGGCGCAAGGCGAGGTGGTGAGCGCGGCGAACCTGAACTCGCCGGATCAGATCGTTGTGGCAGGGCATGCGGGCGCGGTGGAACGGGCGATGGCGCTGGCCAAGGCCGCGGGCGCGAAGCGGGCGGTTGCGCTGCCGGTGAGCGCGCCGTTTCATTGCGCGCTGATGAAGCCGGCGCAGGAGCGGCTGAAGGTGGACCTGGACGCCACCGAGTTTCGCGACCTCGCGTTTCCGCTGGTGAACAACTGGCAGGGGAAGGAAGTTACTACCGGCGTGGATGCGCGGCAGGGTCTGTACGAACAGGTGCCGAATCCGGTACGGTGGACAGAGTCGATGCGTTTGCTGTCCGCCCTGGGTGTGGAGCGGTGCGTGGAAGTGGGCGCGGGCGCGGTGCTGAGCGGGTTGATGAAGTCGATTGAGCCGGGGATACGATGTGTAAAATTCGGCGAGGCGGGAGATAGGGAGAAACTCGATGCGGAGTTGGCTTTGTAAGGCCGCGGTAGGAGGGCTGGCGTTCGGCGCGATGGCGATGATGGAGGGTTGCGCGGCGAGGCCGAGCGAATTTCAAGGCGCGGTGGAGGATTTCGTTTATTCGTCCCTGGCGCTGTCGCCGGTTTCCGCGACACAGGCGGGGTATCACGTTCATCAGGGCGTGCGGCTGGATCAGCGTCTGGACGACTTTTCTCCGGCCGGAATCGATGAGCAGCGGCGGTTTTTCGAAGGGTTCCGCAGCCGTCTGCAAAGCTTTCCCGAGTCGAAGCTGAAGGCCGAGGACCGGGCGGACCGCAGGATGATGGAGGACCAGATCTCGCTGGCGTTGCAGGATCTGGAGACGACGCAGAGTTGGCGCCACAATCCCACCCTATACGTCGAGTTGATCGGCAACGCGATGTTCGCGCCGTACTCGCTGAATTACGCCCCGAAGGTGCGGCGGTACCGGGACATCATCGCGCGGCTGAAGGCGGTTCCGGCGCTGCTCGATCAGGCGAAGGCGAATCTGGTGGATGCGCCGGAAGTGTGGAACCGCGTGGCGCAGGAAGAGTTGGACGGTGACATTGAATTGATCGACCGGACGCTGCGGGCCGATGTGCCGCCGGAGTTGGGAATCGAGTACGAGAAGACGTCGGGAGCGGCGCTGGAGGCGCTGCGGGACTTCCGTAGCTACTTGTCCGGTCCGCTCGCGACGAAGCCGAGCGACTGGCGGCTGGGCCCGGAGGTTTACGCGAAGAAGTTTGCGCTGGTGATTGCCAACGGCGAGACGCCCGCGCAGACGTTGGCCGATGCCGAGGCGGAGATGGAGCGGATTCGCGGAGAGATGGCGCGGATGGCGGCGCCGAAGACGATAGAGGAAGCGCTCGATGAGATTGCGCAGCAGCATCCCAAACGCGAGGATTATTTCAACGAGGCGAAACGGGACCTGGAGCGGGCGACGCAGTTTGTGGAGGCGCGCGGCCTGGTGCCGCTGCCCTCGGGCGAGACGCTGCGGGTGATTCCGACGCCGGTGTTCATGCGCGGCATCTATGGGGTGGGCGGATTCAATCCGGCTCCGGCGCTGGAGCCATCGCTGGGGGGCTTTTACTGGATCACGCCGATTCCGGCGGATTGGCCGGCGGACCGTGTGGAGTCGAAACTGCGCGAGTACAACCGCTACGGCCTCGAGCACCTGACGATTCACGAGGCGATGCCGGGGCACTGGGTGCAGTTTGAATACGCCAACCGCATTGAGCCGCGCGGCCGGCGGCTGCTGCGGGGGCTGTACGGCAGCGGGCCGTACGTGGAGGGGTGGGCCGTTTACACGCAGCAGTTGCTGACGGAGCAGGGCTATCTCGATGGAGACCCTGGGCTGAAGATGACGTTCTACAAGCAGATGCTGCGCGTGGTGGCGAACACGATTCTCGACATCCGGCTTCAGACGATGGGCATGACGGACGAGCAAGCGCTGGACCTGATGATCAACCAGACGTACCAGGAGCGTGAGGAAGCGGTGGCGAAGCTTCAGCGCGCGCAGTTATCGTCGTGCCAGTTGCCGACTTACTTCGCCGGGTGGCGCGGCTGGCTGCATGTGTTGGCGGACGACGAGAAGCGGTTGGGGCCGCGCTTCCACCTTTATGATTTTCACCGTCGCGCGCTCAACGAAGGCGCGGTGCCGCTGCCTGTGTTGAACGGGTTACTGGCCTCACAGGAGTAACCCATTCGGATCTACTGGACCGCGACGAGCGGAGTGTTGCTGGCGGCTCCGCCGATGGTAATCACGAGCGGATAGTCGCCGGCGGCGAGGCCGGAGGGAATGCTGACATTCGCCTGCGCGAGTCCCACGAAATACGGCGCGAGGCCGAGGAACGAGACGGGCGCGTTCTGTCCGCCGAGTGTTGCGCTATAGGCTGATGTGGCGGTGGACAGGGCGCCGGAGGGCGTGGGAACGCCGTCGGAGCCGGGAACGGTGACCGGGCCGACGCCGGTGAGATACACGGTAATCACGCCGCCGGCAGCGATGGGCGCCGATGGGCCATTGATCGCGCCGGAGGGGTAGTTTTGCGCCACGGCCCTGTTGTTGCCGTAAGTGAAGATGCCGGGGGCGGTGGGGGACACGGTGAAGGAGACGGGAGCGCTTGATGCCGCGTTGGACTCGATCACGACCTGAGCCGTGCCGGGCGCGGTGTTCCAAGGGATCTGGAAGTTGACCTGCTGCGAGTCGGCGTAGAACAGCGGAGCGGGGGCGCCGTTGACGGTGACCGAAAGGCCGGCGAGTGTGACCGGCAGGGGAGTGTTCGAAGCGTAGTTTTTCGATGTCAGCAGCGTCTGTCCGAAAACGGTGGCGAGTTGGCCGGGGGAAAGAGAGTTCGAGAAAGAGGCTCCGTTGGTTACGGCGTTGGCGACAGGAGCGGGCTGGACCGGATGGCCGATCATGGCCAGGAAGCCGGCTTCGTTGCCGGTGAGCGACGCATTGAGCGCGTTGGCCAAGGGGAAGTTCGCGGAGGCGGTGTGGCCGGCCAGATAGATATTGCCGGTGCTGCTGACGGCGAATCCATTGGCTTCGTCGATCTGGGATCCGCCCAGATAGGAGAGATACCTAATCGAGCCTCCTCCGGGCGCAAGTTCGAGGATGAAGCTATCCTGGCCGCCGCCGTAAGTAGCTTGCACGGCCCCGGCGGTTGTTTTCAGATCGGTCGACGTGGTTCCTCCGGCGACATAGATATCACCGGCCGAGTCGACGACGATGCCGTAGGCGGCTTCGAGGCCGGAAGAGCCGAAATAGGTCGAGTAGAGGAGCTTGGAGCCGGTGGGGTCGAGTTCGCTGATGAAAACGTCCCCGGCGGAATCCCCGTCCGGCATGGTTCCGATGCCGCCACCGAAGGTTGCCTGCAGCGGGTTGAGAACCGGGAAATTGACGGACTGGGTGTATCCGGTGAGGTAGATGTTTCCGTTGACGTCGAGCGTGATGCCGAGGCCGTCGTCATCCTGCGAGCCGCCGAGGTACGTGTAGAAGTCGATGCTCTGGCCGTTGGGGGTGAGCTTGGCGAGGAAGGCGTCGCCCGACCCGCTTCCTCCGGCGAATTGCGGCTGGTAGGCTCCTTTTGTTCCTAGGTTTGACGACAGGGTACCGCCGGTGACGAAGGCGTCTCCGTTTTTGTCGACAGTGACGGCGTTGCAGTAATCGTCGGTTGAGCCGCCGAGGTAGGTAGAGTAGATTGCCGCGCCGAAGCTCGGATCGAGCTCGGTGACAAAGCAGGCGTAATAACCCTGGACTGTCTTCTGGATGGGATTGACGGTGGGGAAATCGGTGGTGCAAGTCTGGCCGACGACGTAGACGTTGCCGGAGGGGTCGGAGGCGATGCCGAAGCCCTCGTTGTAATCGCCCTGGCAGGCATTATTGGGCGTATGGCCGCCTATGTAAGTGGAGCCAAGGATGTTTCCGTTCGGGTCAAGCTTTAGGGCGAACGCGGTGTCGTCGCCGATGTTTGTTCCGGTGCCCTGAAACACCTTGGCCGGATAGATGGGGAAGTTGGAGGACTGGGTTTCCCCGGTCAGAAGCAGGTTGCCGTTGGGGTCGAAGGCGATCACGTAGGCTTCGTCTTCCGCCGAGCCGCCGATGTAGGTGGAGAACAGGAGCTTACCGTCAGGATCGAACTTGCTGACGACGATGTCGTCGGAACCTCCGCGGAAACTGGAAGACCCGGCTGGCAGAACCGGGTAATCAGGGGAATCGCTCCAGCCGGTGGTGTAGCTGTTGCCGAGAGCGTCGACGACGACAGCGTCAAGGCCCGAGTACTGCGTGCCGCCCATGTAGGTGGAGAATACGAGGCTTGGGGCATTCAGCACGGGGTCAAGAATGAGTGGTTTGGAACGGTCGTAAGCGCCGAGAACGAAAGCGATGCGATTGCGGCTTGTGAGGACGACGCCGGCGGTAACGGGGTGGCGCGCCGGGCCATTGTCCTGCCAGGCTTCGGGCCGCTGCTGGAGGATCGCGCCGGGATGGCGGCGTTCGACGAGCGCGCCGACGGGCGTACGTTCGAGATCCCCGACGCCGTCGAAGGCGATGCGGATGCGCGAGGGATCCGCGCCGGGCGCGAGGCGAAAGTCATACTCGATTCGGCCCGCGTTGTTGTGGAAGACGGCGTCGATTCCGGGGTAGACGTCGTGGAAGGCCACCGATTGGGTGGTGGCGACGCCGCGGCGCCAGGCGGACGCATCATTGCCGAGATAGAAATTGAGCTTTGCCTGCGCAGGAGGGCCGGCCTGTGCGGTGGCGTGCGCGTTCGCGCCGAGGAAACGGACGGCGTTGTGGTGGTGGGCGCCTGAGAAGACCGCGCCGGTAGCGGAGACGAGCACGGAACCGGAGCCTGTGAGTGCGGCGAAGGTGGATGGACTGGGACCCGGCACGAAGTAAAGCTGCGCGGGTATGGTGGCGCGGGCGCCCGATGTGTGGCGATGCGTCCGGGACTGCGCCGGGACGGCGGCCAGCACAACGAAGAAAGATACGAAAAGAGTTTGGGCGATCCGAGTGAGCACGACGATTTTCCTCCGTGAAAACAAACTGGGCTCAGGGAAAACCTTAACACACTCGTATCGGGCTGGGCCCCGGCGCACGTGCAAGGACAGCGGGGTAACCCTGCGGGTGAGCTTACCCGCCAACCGTTAGTCCTGGAGGGCGGGATCGCTGGGCGGCGCGATGGTGAAGCCGGACCAGGCGATGCGGGTGCGGCTCTTCTTGTTTGGCTGCAGAGTATCGGTCACCTGAAGCACGAGAGAGTAATCGCCGGGCGGGAAGGTATGGTCAAGCTTGACCGTACCCGAGACGGGGGTTGAGCCGTTGGCGTTGGGGGCAGCGGCGATGTTTGATGCCGGTCCGGTGTAGACGAGTTTGGCGTCGCGATAGATCAGGGGCTGCGCGACTAAGTTCGCCTGGCGGGAGGCCGGATCCGTGCGGGCGTTGAAGACGGCGCAGCTATACCCCAACAAGGCGTCCGCGTGGAACCGATGGGTGAGGAAGCCTCGAGATAGCTGCTCGCCGGCCTGGGGATTGGACTTGTCGATGGGGGAGAGTTCGAGGCTCGACAGCGCCACGTTTCCTTTTTTCCGGTCTGGGACGACGAGGACCTGATTGGCCGAGCCGATTTGTCCTGAGCCGCGATCGAGTACGGCGGCGCGCACCTGATACGTGACGCCGGGCGGCAGGTTGAAGTTGAAGCCGTACACCATCCCCTGCTTTAGCGCGACCGCGTATTGTGCGGCGTTCAGGGATACGGGGGTGCGGGCGGCGATGTGAGCCGCGGTTTCGCCATCGGGCCGGAAGGCGAACACCGCAAGCTCGAGGGTTCCGGTGTGGGAGCCGTCGGGTTGTTGGGTCAGGCGGAGGCGGCCGGGCTCGAGGTAGACGAAGTTCTGCACGTCGACGGCTTTCGCCGAGTAGGTGTACATCGTGTTCAGGACGACCGGCACCTGGGAAGGGGCGAAGGGCGTGAAGACGGCATGGATCAGTTGGCGGGTGCCGGCGGGTTCCGGATCGGGAGCGGGGAGACTGTCAGGAAGGCCGACGAAGCCGCGGCGGCTGCGTACTTGCAGGTCTCCTCGTTTCACGCGGATTCGGATGGTGTGGAAGGGGGCGCCCTGGCGCGAAGGAGAATCGGGGGCGGGCGAGAAGCCGATCAGATAGTAACTATCGAGGTCGCTTTGGACTTTGGCGATCTGGCGATTGATGTCGTTGGACTCGCCGAGGAACATGCCGCCGGTCTGGGCGGCGAGACCGGCGAAACCAGCGATGGAAGAGGCGTAAATTCTGGTGGGCTGATTGGTGAAGATGACCGGTCCGGAGAACGGGCCGGAACCCTGGTCCGCACTGTAGGTGTTGTACTGGTTCGTTGGGGTGTAGGGGCCGGTTGGGGAAGGAGCGTAGGGATCGGCAGTGACAGGGATTTGGCGCATCGGAGCAAACAAGCCGAGGCCTGAGGCTTCGAGGGTATAGAGGACCACGCCGGCGCGATTGGCCAGATCGGTGAGCGAGCGGAGGGCGTCAACCATCGCCTGGCCGGAACCATACTTGGAAAAGAGCGGAACGAAATCGGTGAACACGATGACGGCCTTGCGCCCCGGGATTGCCGACATGCCCTCGATGATGAAGCGGAGCGCACCGAGAGACCCGCCGGTGAAGACGCTGTCGGCGGTTTGCGCATCCCAGTCCTCGCCGGGGGTGGGACGAAAGCGCGGAGCGGAAGCGAGGTAGTTGGTCAGCTGGGGATGGACGAAGTAAGGTGCATCCCAGATTGCCGGCATCCAGTGAATAAGATCGACCTCGTCGAGCAGGACGCGGCGGTTGGAAGTGAACTCATCCCAGGCGCCGGAGCCGCTGCTGGCGCGCAGGATGGCTACCTGGTCGCCGGGGTTCATCTGGGTGTTGACGAATTTGGCGAGGGTTTTCCGCAGGAACGCGACGCTTTGGAAAGACAGGTGGAGGTCGTCGACCAGAATGGCGATGGTGGTTTTTGCCTCTGGGGAGCCGGCGGGTTGCATCGAGGCGTTGCTGACGTAATTCACGCCGAGGACGGGGCGCGGTTTGTTGTCTTCGAGGACCTGGAAGTCGCCGGGCTTGAGATTGGTGACCTGACGGCCGCGGTGGTCCGTGACGACGGCGTCGACCTGAACGAGGTTCACTTCGACGCGGACGATCGGCTTCGGCTCGGAGGGGGCGGGTGGATTTTGTGACAACAAAGGGAAGGTACAGAGAGCAAAGCCGATGGTCAAAGACAGGCGGCGGTGCATGCGGAACCTCCGGATAGATAGATGGAGCCTGACGTTTTCGGTTACGGATTTTAGCAGACCGGGCGTGGGGTCCGGCGTGCGGGCTGCCAGTTAATGCTGGGGAATGGTGGCGGCGGCGCCGCCGCGCGGCGGCCGGATGGCGAAGTCGGTCCAGGCCAGGCGGGTGCGGATCTTCTTCTTGGGCTGTAGAGTGTCGGTTACCTGAAGCACGAGGGAGTAATCGCCGGGAGGTTTTCGTTGGTAATGGGATAAGGTACGCATTTCGTTAAGTGGGTGTCAGCAGGCAGGACGGCGGGGTCCGACGCGTATAGCTCCAGTCCGATTTTCTTCTTGGGCCAGGCGGGGACTTTCGAAGATTGTCCGCCGACAGCGCCATGCATCGTCGAAGAACTGAAAAGCTCAATAAGGCTTCGGCCAAGCACAGGGACTTCCAGGCATTTCTGTAAACGCGATCTTGTCGCGGCTGAGACGGCCTGATTTGGGAACGATGAAATGATGCCCAATTGTGTGGCCGCATGGCGGATTGTAATCCATCGCCTGAATGACGATGTACT
>DAIDIH010000071.1 GCA_027459465.1 Bryobacterales bacterium
GCGACCGAAGCCATCTCGTACCGCATCCCCACCGTCCGCTACAAAGGCGCCCTCGTCGCCTACGCCGCCTTCAAAAACCACTGCAGCTTCTTTCCCATGAGCCTCGCCGTCATGCGCAATCTCGCTCCCGAGCTCGCCCGCTACGAAACCGCGAAGGGCACCATCCGCTTCCCGGTCGACAAGCCCCTCCCCGCTGCGCTCATCAAGAAGATCGTGAAAGCGCGCCTCCTCGAAAAAGAACGCCGGGGCAAGTAAATGTTCCGGCCACCGCGCCGCTCGCGGCGGAACAGACTCCCCGCCGGGAATCGCCGATCATAGGGATAGAGGAGGAAGGCGGACCGGCATGTCGGGCAAATTCTTCGAAAGCAACACCGCCGGCTACCTTACCGCACTGACCGGTGTCGCCCTGGTCACCACCGCCTGCCTCATTTTCCGCTACGACATCAACAGCATGACCGTCGCCCTGTTGATGCTCCTCATCGTCCTGCCCGTCGCGCTCCTCTGGGACATTGGCCCCGCCCTTGCCGCCGCCTTCCTCGGCGCCGCCAGCCTCGAACTCTTCTTCCTCCTTCCTGGCCGCCCGCTCGCCATCAGCACGCCGAAGAACTGGATCGCCGTCACCGTCTTCCTCGCCACCGCTCTCATTACCGCCCGCCTTTCCGCGTGGGCGAAACGCCATGCCGCCGAAGCCGAAGCCAGCCGCAACCAGGCCCGCTTGGCCAGCACGTATAACCGGAGCCTCCTCGAAGCCAGCCTCGACCCTCTGATGACCGTCGGCCGCGACGGCCGCATCAATGACGCCAACGCCGCCGCCGAAGCGGTCACCGGCTACTCCCGCGCCGAACTCATCGGCACCGACTTTTGCACCTACTTCGCAGAGCAGGACAAAGCCCGCGCGGTCTGCGAGCACGCCTTCCAACTCGGGCAGGTCCGCGGCATCCCCCTCGACCTCCGCCACCGCGGACAGTACTCCACCACCGTCCTGTTCGACGGATCACTCTACCGCGACGCCGAGGGCAACGTCATCGGCGTGGTCGCCGCGGCCCGTCCCGTTGGCGCCCACATCGCCGAAAAACTCCGCCTCCGTCCCGAGCCCCGCGTCCTCCGCCATCTCTACCTGTTTTCGCTCTTCGCCAGCGGCTTCCCGGCCATCGTCGGCATCCTCTCCATCCTCGGGCTCGTCCTCCAGATTCCTGCCCTCGAAAGCGCGCTGCCCGGACAGCCCGTCGTCGAGATGAACTCCGCCGTCTGCCTCATCCTGTTCAGCTTCGCCGTCATCTTCGCCCGCCTGTCGCGCGCCGGCGCCCGCCTCCCGCGTAACGTCACCCTCAGCCGCACCCTCGCCGGAGTCGCCGGCCTCATCGGCCTGCTCAGCCTCGTCGAGCACTTCTCGTCCCGCGACTTCGGCATCGACCAACTCCTGTTTCAGTACCCCGCGGCCCTCGCCGCGCTTTCCTCCCACCCAGGCCGCATCGCTCCGATCACCGCGCTCAATTTCGCGCTCCTGGGCTTGGCCTTTCTCGTCCTCGGCCGCCCCATCCGCTGGCGCCTCGAACGCCTCTGGCCCGAACAGTACCTCGCCTCGCTCACCGCCATCCTCTCCATCATCAGCCTGCTCGACCTCATCCTCGGCTTCCGCATCTCCTTCACGCTCACCGCCCCGCAAACCTCCCTCGCCTCCATGGTCGTCTCCCTCGGCATTCTCTCCATCCGGCCCGAACGTGGCCTCGCTTCACTCCTGTCCAGCCCCACTGCTGGCGGCGCGCTTACCCGCCGCCTGCTACCCGCCGCCATCTTCATCCCCATCGGTATCGGCACGCTCGCCTGGCTCGCCTTCGCAGCCAGCCCCTACTCCGAGTGGGACGTCATCAGCCTCATGATCGGCGCCATGATCATCCTCCTCGGCGCCTTCGCCGGCTGGAACGGCTCCATCGTCGACCGCAGCGACATCGAGCGCGAAAGCGCCGCCGCCATCCTCCACCAAAGCGAAGTCGAACTCCGCGAGGCCCAGCGGATGGCGCTCTTCGGAAGCTGGTGGTGGGATCCCGCCTCCGACCGTGTCACCTGGTCCGAAGGCCTTTCCCAGATCGCCGGACGCGACCCCAAACTCCCCCCTCCCACCTACAAGGAACACCTCGCCTTCCATACCCCCACGAGTACCGAGCTCCTCGATACCGCCATCCAGCGCGCCATCAAGACCGGCGCCCGCTACGAACTCGATCTCGCCCTCGTCCGCACCGGCGGCGAACTCCGCCACGTCACCGAACGCGGCGAAGTCGAACGCGACCGCGACGGCCGCGTGGTCCTCGTGCGAGGCTCTGTCCAGGACATCACCGAGCGGAAAATGGCCGAGGAGGCGCTCAAGGAAAGCGAAGAGAGCCTGAATCGCGCTCAGGCCATCGCTCACCTCGGAAGTTGGCGCCTCGATATCCCCACCGGCCACCTCTCCTGGTCCGATGAGGTCTACCGCATCTTCGGCATCCCCCACGGTGCTCCGCTCAGCTATGGCGCCTTTGTCCAGATGATCCACCCCGACGACCGGGCCGTCATCGAAACCGCCTGGAGAGCCTCCCTCAACGGCGCCCCCTACGACCTCGAACACCGCATCCTCGTCCAACGCGAAGTCAAATGGGTCCGCGAACGCGCCCAGGTCGAGTTCGACGCCGAAGGCCGCCCCGTGCGCGGCATTGGCACCGTCCAGGACATCACGGAACGTAAACTCGCCGAGGATGAAATCCGCATGCTCGCCCACCGCCAGGCGGTCGTCGCCGAACTCGGCCAGGAGGCGCTCCGCAGCGATCCCTTCGGTAAAGTCCTCGAAGAAGCAGTCACCCGCGTCGCCTCGGTTCTCGATGTCGATTACGCCCGCGTCCTCGAACTCCTCCCCGACGGCCAGCACTTCCTCCTTCGCGCAGGCTTCGGCTGGAAACCCGGCCTGGTCGGTCGCGCCACCATCGAGGGCGGCGCCGACACCGAGGCCGGCTTCACTCTCATGTCTAAGGAACCCGTCGTCGTCGAGGACTGGAAGGACGAAACCTGGTTCCGCCGCGTCCCCATGTTCGGCGAAGCCGACGTCGCCAGTGGCCTCGCCGCCGTCATCCCCACCAGTTCCGGTCCCTACGGCGTCTTCGCCGTTCACACCCTCCGCCGCCGCGTCTTCTCGAACGACGAGATCAGCTTCTTCCAGTCCGTCGCCAACGTCCTGGGCACCATCGTCGAGCGCCGCCGCGCCGACGAAGCCGTACTTCGCAGTAACCGCGCCCACCGCGCCTTAAGCCGCTGCAACCAGACGCTGGTCCGCGCCACCAACGAGTCTTCTCTCCTCACCCAGATCTGTGGTCTCATCATCGAACAGGCCGGTTACCGCTTCTGCTGGGTCGGCCGCGCCGAACACGACGAGCAACGCACCGTCGCCCCCATCGCCAAGGCCGGCCACGAGGATGGCTACCTCAAGCTTGCCAACGTCTCCTGGGCCGACGTCGAGCGCGGCCGTGGCCCGACCGGCACCTGCATCCGCACCGGCAAAATGCAGATCGTCAAAAATTTCGCCACGGACCGCCGCCTCGCCCCCTGGCGTGCGGAAGCCCTGAAGCGCGGCTATCTCTCGGCCCTCGCCATCCCCCTCATCGTCGAATCAAAAGCCTTTGGCTCCCTTACCATCTACTCGGCCGAGCCGAACGCCTTCTCCCCCGAGGAAATCGAACTCCTCACCGAACTCGCCGAAGACTTGGGCTTCGGCATCACCACCCTCCGTACCCGCGCCCAGCGCCAGCGCGCCGAGGAAGAGGTTCGCACCCTCAACGCCGAACTCGAAGAACGTGTCGCCCGCCGCACCGCGCAACTTGAAGCCGCCAACAAGGAAATCGAACAGGCCCACGACCGCGAAGTCGAAATCGGATTCCGCATCCAGCACACCCTTCTGCTCGACCAACCTCCGCAGGACGCTCCGGGCCTGGAAATCGCCGCCATGACCATCCCCAGCCAGCGAATCGACGGCGACTTCTACGTCTTCCTCCCCCAACCCGCCGGCCGCCTCGACGCCATCGTCGGCGACGTCATGGGCAAAGGCATCCCCGCCGCCCTCCTCGGCGCCGCCACCAAAAGCCACTTCCTCCGCGCCTTCTCCGACCTCGTCCTCACTTCCGACGACCGCAAACTTCCCGAGCCCAGCGAAATCGTCATGACCGCCCACGCCGAGCTCGCCCGCCACCTCATCGAACTCGACAGCTTCGTCACTCTCGTCTACGCCCGCTTCGACGTCTTTACCCGCTGCATGACGCTGGTCGACTGCGGCCACACCGGCATCGTCCACTGGCACGCCTCCTCCCGCTCCTCCTCCATGATCCACGGCGACAACCTCCCGCTCGGTGTCCGCGAACGCGAGCTTTACGAGCAGTTCTCCGTCCCCTTCGCCCCCGGCGACATGCTCCTGTTCTTCTCCGACGGCATCACCGAAACCCGCAACTCCGCCGGGGAACTCTTCGGCCCCGGCCGCCTCGAAGAGTTCGTCCGCACCCATCCGGATCTCACCCCCGACAATCTCGTCGAGGCCGTCCACGAAGCCGTCTTCGATTTTTCCGGTAACGAACGCCTCACCGACGACCTCACAACAGTAGCCGTCCGCATCCTCGAAATGCCCCCGCCGCTCTCCCGCGCCGAACTCGAACTCGAAAGCAACCTCTGCCACCTCTCGGAAGCTCGGGAATTCGTCCGCCGCTTCTGCACCACCGTCCCCGGCGCCCCGCTCGACGCCGCCGGCGTCGCCGCCATCGAACTGGCCGTCAACGAAGCCACCAGCAATATCATGAAACACGCCTACCATGGCCGCTCCGGCCAGCGAATCCTCCTCGAAGCCGAGTCCTTCCCAGGCCACCTCACCATCCGGCTCCACCACTCCGGCGACTCCTTCCGGCCCATGGGCACTCCCCACCTCCCCGCCGGCCCGCCGCGCGAATCGGGCTTCGGAACATATATCATCAGCAGAAGCGTCGATGACGTACGCTACTATCGCGATGAGCGCGGCGAAAACTGCGTCTCATTGACCAAGTCCTGGAAACAGGGAGAAGATTCAATCGAGTAGGAAGGAAATCGAGCCGGCATGGATATCACGGTCGATCACATCGACGGCGTCGCCGTCGCTACAGTTCCGGTGGAAGAATTGGATGCAAGCAACTCCAACGAGTTCAAACGCGACATCGCGCCCGTCCTCCAGGCAAACTCAAAACTCGTTCTGGACCTCAGCCTCCTCCGCTTCGTCGACAGTTCCGGCCTCGGCGCCATGCTCTCCTGCCTCCGCCAGCTAACCGCCAAAGGCGGCGACCTCAAACTCTGCTCCATGTCCCAGCAGGTCCGCTCCCTGTTCGAGCTCGTCCGCATGCACCGTATCTTCGACATCCACCCGACTCGCGAAGACGCCATGGCCGCCTTCCATGCCGGACGCTAAGATGCCCCGCATGACCGACCAGGAATCACTCCAAACCACCGCCGCCCGCCTCCAGGAGTCCATCCAGCAGCACGCCCGCTACTCCCTCGGCCGGACTTGGGCCGAACTCTCCCCCCGCGACCGCTTCAACGCCGTCGCCCTCGCCGTCCGCGACGAAATGGTCGATCGCATGCTCGAAACCGAACGGCGCTACTCGAGCGCCCACTCCAAGCGCCTCTACTACGTCTCCATCGAGTTCCTCATCGGCCAGTCTCTCGGCAACAACCTCCACAACCTCCAACTCCGCGACGCCTGCGCCCAGGCCCTCTCCAGCCTCGGCTCCAACCTCGAGGAACTCGAAGACATCGAACCCGACGCCGCCCTCGGCAACGGCGGCCTCGGCCGCCTCGCCGCCTGCTTCCTCGACTCCCTCGCCACCCTCGGCCTCCCCGGCTTCGGCTACGGCATCAACTACGAATACGGCCTCTTCAAACAGGAAATCGACGACGGCTACCAGCGCGAAAAACCCGACAACTGGCTCGCCCAGCCCAGCCCGTGGGAAATCACCCGCCCCGAGGAAGCCTGCATCGTCCCCGTCTACGGCCGCATCGAGCACAGCGTCGATCGCTTCGGCGGCTACAACCCCATGTGGATGGACTGGCGCGTCCTCATCGGTGTCCCCCACGACATGCTCATCCCCGGCTACGGCGGCCGCACGGTCAATGTCCTCCGCCTCTACTCCGCCCGCTCCTCCCACGACTTCGACATGGGCATCTTCAACGACGGCGACTACTTCAAAGCCGTCCAGCAGAAAATCGCCTCCGAAACGATCTCCAAAGTCCTCTACCCGTCCGATGCCATCGTCGCCGGCCAGGAACTCCGCCTCGTCCAGGAATACTTCCTCGTCGCCTGCACCCTCCGCGACGTCATCCGCCGCTTCGAAGCCAACCACCCCGACTACTCCACCTTCCCCTCCTCCGTCGCCATCCACCTCAACGACACCCACCCCGCCCTCATGGTCGCCGAGTTGATGCGCATCCTTGTCGACGAGAAAAACCTCGAGTGGGACGAAGCCTGGCGGATCACCCAATCCACCCTCGCCTACACCAACCACACCCTCCTGCCCGAGGCGCTCGAAAAATGGCCGGTCCCCATGTTCGAGCATGTCCTGCCCCGCCACCTGCAGATCATCTACGAAATCAACCGCCGCTTCCTCGAACAGGTCTCCGCCGCCGAACCCGGCAACATCAACCTGGTCCGCAGCGTCTCGGTCATCGAAGAATCCTCGCCCAAACACGTCCGCATGGCCAACCTCGCCATGGTCGGCAGCCACTCGATCAACGGCGTCGCCGAGATTCACTCCAATCTCGTCAAGACTTCGCTCGCACCGGACTTCTTCCACCTCTTCCCCGAACGCTTCAACAACAAAACCAACGGCATCACCCAGCGCCGCTGGCTGCTCAGCGCCAACCCCGGCCTCGCCAACCTCATCCGAGACGCGATCGGCGACGCCTGGATCACCGCCCTCGACCGCCTCCGCGACCTCGAACCGCTCGCCGGCGACCCCGCCTTCCGCGCCGCCTTCCGCGCCGTCAAACGCGCCAACAAGGAGCGTTTCGCCTCGATCGTCCGCTCCACCGCCCGCGTCAAGGCCGACCCCGATTCCCTCTTCGATGTCCACGCCAAGCGAATTCACGCCTACAAGCGCCAGTTACTCAACCTCATGCATGTCATCCACGAGTACCTGTCCCTGGTCGAGGATGGCCGCACCCCCGCCGCGCCGCGCACCTACCTCTTCGCCGGCAAGGCCGCGCCCGGCTACTGGGTCGCCAAGCAGATCATCAAGCTCATCCATAACGTCGGCCGCGTCATCAACTCCGACCCCCGCGCCCGCGACTGGATGAAAGTCGCCTTCGTCCCCGACTACCGCGTCTCACTCGCCGAAAAAATGCTGCCCGCCGCCGATTTAAGCGAGCAAATCTCCACCGCGGGCATGGAAGCCTCCGGCACCGGCAACATGAAGTTCGCCTTGAACGGCGCGCTCACCGTCGGCACCCTCGACGGCGCCAATATCGAAATCCGCGATGAAGTCGGCCCCGAAAACATCTTCATCTTCGGCCGGAAGGCCGGCGAAGTCCTCGACATCCGCCGGAGCCGCTCCTACCGCCCCTGGGAGTTCTGCGACCGCGACCCCCGCGTCCGCCGCGTCGTCGAAACCTTCCACACCAACCGCTTCTGCCCCGACGAACCGGACCTGTTCACCTGGGTCCACCGCCGCATCCTCGACGTCAACGACGAGTTCCTCCACCTGGCAGACCTCTCCTCGTTCCTCGACGTCCAGGACCAAATCGCCCAGGCCTTCACCGACCCCGGCCACTGGACGCGTATGGCCATCCTCAACGTCGCCCGCATGGGCAAATTCTCCTCCGACCGCTCCATCCGCGAGTACGCCGACGACATCTGGCACATCGAGCCGGCTTAGATTCCGGCGCCTGCCTCCCGCCCTACCATCACCACCACGGACCGCGGACCTACGCGATACGTCTTCGTCCCCGCCGTCCCCTCCGCCTTGCTCGGCTCGACGATATCCCGCGGCGACTCCCGGCTCGTATCCACCCGCAACATCCACTCCCACCCCGGCACCACCGGCAACTCGAACTCATGCGCCTCCCAGTGCGCATTCGCAACCAGATATACGTGCTCCATCCTCCCCTCCGGACGCCCGTGCACGTGCATCGCCAGCGACCGCGATTCGTACGACCAGTCCGGCTCATGCAACCTCACCCCATGAAACTCGATCTGCGGCGCCTCCGCCTCCGTCCGCCCCGAAAACGTCCCCCGCCGGAGAATCGAATGCTCATGCCGCATCCGGATCAGCAGCCGGAAAAAGCGCAATAACCCCGTGTTCTTCTCTGTCAGGCTCCAGTCAAACCAACTGATCTCGTTGTCCTGGCAGTATGCGTTGTTGTTCCCGCGCTGCGTCCGGCCTACTTCATCCCCGCCGAGAATCATCGGCACCCCGTGCGCCATCAGCAGCAGAGCCGCCAGGTTCCTCACCTGCCGCGCCCGCAGCCGGTTTACTTCGCTCGACTGCGTAAGCCCCTCCACCCCGCAGTTCCAGCTCCAGTTGTCGTTCATCCCGTCGCGGTTCTGCTCGCCGTTGGCTTCGTTGTGCTTGCCGTTGTAACTTACTAAGTCCGCCAGCGTGAACCCGTCGTGGCAGGTGATGAAGTTAATGCTGTGCCACGGCTCGCGCAGATTGGCCGAATAAAGATCCGGACTCCCCATCAGACGCGACCCCAGCGCCGGAACCATCCCCGGATCCCCCTTCACAAACCGCCGGATCTCATCCCGGAACTTCCCGTTCCACTCCGCCCACCGTCCCCACGCCGGGAAACTCCCCACCTGGTAAAGCCCCGCCGCGTCCCACGCCTCCGCGATCAGCTTCGTCTGCGCCAGCACCGGGTCGTGCGCCAGCCTCTCCAGCAGCGGAGGACTCGCCAGCACGCTCCCGTCCTGGCCCCGCCCCAGAATCGAAGCCAGGTCGAACCGGAAGCCGTCCACGTGCATCTCCATCACCCAGTACCGCAGCGCGTCCGTCACCAGTTCGCGCAGCACCGGATGATTGCAGTTCAGCGTGTTCCCGCATCCGGAAAAGTTCATGTATTCGCCGGTTTCGGGCTGCAGCATGTAATACACCGGATTGTCGATTCCCCGGAACGAAAGCGTCGGCCCGTGCTCGTTCCCCTCCGCCGTATGATTGAACACCGCGTCCAGGATCACTTCAATCCCCGCCGCGTGCAACTGCTTCACCATCTCCTTGAATTCGTTCACCGGCCCTTCATCGCCGCCCTGGGACGCGTAAGCGGCCTTCGGCGCGAAAAACGAAATCGGATTGTAGCCCCAGTAATCGAAATGCTCTCTCGCCCCCGGCAGCGAATCAAGCAACAGCGTCTCGTCAAACTCGAAAATCGGAAGTAACTCAACCGCCGTAACTCCCAACTGCCGCAGATACGGGATCTTCTCCACCACGCCCGCGAACGTCCCCGGCTTGGCTACCCCCGACGAAGCGTGCCGCGTAAACCCCCGCACGTGCATCTCGTAAATCACGCTGTCGGCCAGCGGAATGTTCAGCGGCTGGTCGAACTCCCAGTCAAAACGGTCGTTCAGAATCGCCGCCCGCCGCGGCTCTGTCCTCCCCGGACCGGCGCCCCACTTGTTATGCCCCGACAACGCCTGCGCATACGGATCGACTACGATGTTCCGCCGGTCGAACCGGTAAACCAGCGGATTCTCGTTCGGCGTCCGCTCCATCCGGAACGCATAATGAATCCCCGGGTCCAGGCCCTGCAGAAACGCGTGCCACACGTCCCCCGTCCGGTTCAAATGCCGGTCGAACGGAAACTCCACCAGCGGCTCCGCCTCGCCGGGAAAAAACAGAATCAACGTCACCGCGGTCGCATGCTTGGAAAACACGCTGAAGTTGATCCCGCCCCGCAGCACCGTCGCCCCAAACGGCAGCGGCGAACCCCGGCTGAACTCAAACTGCGTCGTCACCATCGACAGCAGCTTCTCGCGCAAACTCGACATACGTCCGAACCGTTTCCCCTCGCGGCGCTTTCAGTCTATCAGCCCTCTGGTTGCGCGCCGCGCCCCGCGGGCCGCTATAATACGGAACCAGAAGTAGGGGGACCATCGTCCGGCTATGACTCGCGATTCCCAAGGGCAAGGCGCACCGCGTCGCCGCGGAAGCGCGTTAGGAACCTCCCCCGTGGTCAAGTTGGAACTCAGCGGATGGGATGAAATCGCCTCCTATCTCCAAGTCAGCCGCCGAACCGCTCAGAACTATGCGAACCATCACGGCCTCCCCGTGCGCCGCCACCCCGGGCCCAAAGGCCGAGTCTGGGCCCTGCCGGCCGAAATCGACCAATGGAAGGACAAGCACAGGTTCCCCCCTCCCGTCCGCACCGGCCGGGTCCGTTACGTTATCGTATTCGGCGTCCTTTCCGCCATAACCCTGGCCGTCATCGCCACCGTCCTCATTCACGGCCGCTTCACCCGCCCGGAAGTTACTCCGGCTTCCGTCACCATGAGAAACAACGCCGTTGTCGCCCTGGACGACGGCGGCAACACGCTCTGGGAACATCAATACCGCCGCCACCTCATCACAAGTATCGACCGGACCGTTTTCGCGGACTACGCCCGCATCGCCGATATTGACGGTAGTGGGCATCCCTCCGTCGTGGCACCTGTGTTGCTGGCCGATGGCCCAAACCCGGACGATTCCTTCATCACTCGCATCGACTGTTTCTCTGCCGACGGACGGCTCCGCTGGTCGTATCAGCCCCAGGTCAGTCTCCGCTTCGGCAGCGACGAGTTCCACGGCCCGTGGTACGTTTTCGCGGTCATGGTCGCCCGCGAGGGTAACTCCACCTCCATCTTTGCCTCCTTCTCCCACTTCCAGTGGGGAAACTCGTTCGTCGCCGAGATCAGCCCCAAAACCGGCCGCGGAACGGTCCGCTTCGTAAACACCGGCAGCCTCCACTCGCTGTCGCATGCAACGCTGGCTGGTACGAACTACCTTCTCATCGGCGGCTTCAACAACGAATACGACGGAGCAAGCCTCGCGATCATGAATGAGCGACAACCCTTCGCCTCCTCGCCCCAAACGTCCGGGACCCGCTTCCCCTGCGCGAACTGCCCGTCCGGCTCGCCCGATTATTACTTCGTCTTCCCCCGTTCCGAAATCAATCGCGCCGAGCGAGTATACGAACTGTCGTTGCGAGACATCCGCGTAGTTGGAAACGATGTCGAGGCAGCGGTCAACGAGGACACACCCGCACCACAGTGCGTCGTGAGCTACTACCTGCTCCGCTTCTTTCCCGCCCCGCAACTCGTCTCGCGCCGCTTTAACTCGGGCTGCGAACCCACCCACCGCTCCCTCGAACAATCTCATCGCATCTCACACTCCTTCGAGAACTGCCCCGACCTCCACAACCCCGTCGACATCCGCCTCTGGACACCCTCCGGCCACTGGACCACCCTCCGCGGCCGATCCTCCCTCTAACTCACCGCCGCCGCGTTGTATCGTGAGGTCTATGCTGTCCTCCCGCATACTCGCCCTCGCCGCGCTCCTCGCCGCCGCTCCCGCCTGGCCCGCCCCCGCCCCCACCGTCGAAGAAGCCCGCCGCTTCATGGACCAGGCCGAAGCCCGCCTCCTCAAGCTCAACGTCGACTCCAGCCGTGCCGACTGGGTCCGCTCCACCTACATCACCGGCGACACCGAAATCCTCGCCGCCCAGGCTGACGAGCAACTCATCCAGGCCACCGTCGAACTCGTCCACCAGGCCCAGCGCTTCGCCGGCCTCAAACTCCCGCCCGAACTCGCCCGTAAGTTCGCCCTTCTCCGCAACTCACTTACTCTCGCCGCCCCCACCGATCCGGCCCAAAGCGCCGAACTCACCCGCATCGCCGCCAAAATGGAAGGCGACTACGGCGCCGCCAAATACTGCCCCACCCCCGGCCGCTGCCTCGATGTCGATCAACTCTCCGACATACTCGCCACCAGCCGCGACCCCGCCGCCTTACTCGACGCCTGGCAGGGCTGGCACAACCTCGCCCGCCCCATGCGCACGCCCTTTGCGCGCTATGTCGAACTCGCCAACCTCGGCGCCCGCCAGCTAGGCTTCGCCGACACGGGCGCCATGTGGCGCTCGAAATACGACATGCCGCCCGACGCCTTCGCCGCCGAACTCGACCGCCTCTGGACCCAGGTCCGCCCGCTCTACGTCGCCCTTCACACCTACGTCCGCCGCCGCCTCCGCGAGAAGTACGGCGCCGCCCTCGTACCCGCCCACGGTCCCATCCCCGCCGACTTACTCGGCAACATGTGGGCCCAGGACTGGACTAACATCTATCCCCTCGTCGCCCCTCCCGCGGAGCACGCCACTTACGACCTCACCCAAATCCTCCGCGCCCGTAACACGAAACCCCTCGACATGGTCCGCGATGGCGAACATTTCTTCACCTCCCTCGGCTTCGCTCCCCTTCCGCCCACCTTCTGGACCCGCTCCCTGTTCGTCAAACCCGCCGATCGCGACGTCGTCTGCCACGCCAGCGCCTGGGACATCGATACCCAGGACGACCTCCGCCTCAAGCTCTGCATCGAAATCAACGCCGAGAACTTCACCACCATCCACCACGAACTCGGCCATAACTTCTACCAGCGCGCTTACAGTCGCCAGCCCCTGCTGTTCCGCGACAGCGCCAACGACGGTTTCCACGAAGCCATCGGCGACACCATCGCCCTCTCCGTCACGCCCGCCTATCTCCACCGCATCGGCCTCCTCGACACCGTCCCGCCCACCTCGGCCGGCATCGGCCTCCTCCTCCGCCGCGCCCTCGATAAAGTCGCCTTCCTCCCCTTCGGCCTCATGATCGACAAGTGGCGCTGGGAAGTCTTCTCCGGCCGAATCCCACCCGAAAAATACAACGAAACCTGGTGGGCCATGCGCCTCCAGTATCAGGGTGTCGCACCTCCAGAGGGCCGGACGGAATCCAACTTCGACCCCGGCGCCAAATACCACGTCGCCGCCAACGTCCCCTACACCCGCTATTTCCTCGCCGCCATCCTCCAGTTCCAGTTCCACCGCGCGCTGTCCCGCATCGCCGGCTGCACGGATCCTCTCTACCAGTGCTCCATTTACGGCAACCACGAAGCCGGCCGCCGCCTCAACGCCATGCTCTCCCTGGGCGCAAGCCGCCCCTGGCCGGACGCGCTCTATGAACTCACCGGCCAGCGTGAAATGGACTCGACCGCCATCCTCGACTACTTCGCCCCGCTCAAGAAATGGCTCGACGAACAAAACCGGGGCGAACCATCCGGCTGGTAGCCCGTGGCAAAGAGCCTCGCATGCCGCGTAGGACAATTTGACCCACTTTTGCTCTACCCCGTTTGCGCGCAACTCCCGCCTGCGCTATTGTCATCCCTTGTGCCACACGCTGGCAAAGGGACCCGGCGCCGCACCAGATCAACTCGCTTTTCTGCGCCGTACCGGACCTTGTAGCTATCATGAGACTTCATTTAGGAGGTTGTAGCCAGATGCGACTGAACTCCAAGTTGATTGCATCGCCGGCAAGAGCGTCGTGGAAAGCGTACCTCTTGCCCCTGACTCTGCTGCTCGCGGGCGCGCCCCTGCCTTGTATGGCCCAGGACTCCGCCGGCGGCGAGGCCTCGCTCGTCCTGCCTGACCTCGCGCAGGCCACCTTCTTCGGCATCAACGGCCGCAGCCTCCTGCTCGCCGGCCTCGCCATCGTTTTCCTCGGCTTCGTCTTCGGCATGACGATCTTCTACCACCTCAAAAACCTGCCCGTGCATCGCTCCATGCGCGAAGTCTCCGAATTGATCTACGAAACCTGCAAAACCTACCTCATTACCCAGGGCAAGTTCCTGCTCATCCTGGAAGCCTTCATCGGCGTCATCATCGTCGTCTATTTCGGCGTCCTCCAAGGCCGTACCGCCACCAAGGTCTTGGTCATTCTCCTGTTCAGCCTCATCGGCATCGCCGGCAGTTACGGCGTCGCCTGGTTCGGCATCCGCGTCAATACCTTCGCTAACTCGCGCACGGCTTTCGCCAGCCTCCGCGGCAAGCCGTTCCCCTGTTACGACATCCCGCTCAAGGCCGGCATGAGCATCGGCATGATGCTTATCAGCGTCGAACTCGTACTCATGCTCTTCATCCTGCTCTTCGTTCCCGGCGACTATGCGGGTCCGTGTTTTATCGGATTCGCCATCGGTGAGTCGCTCGGCGCCGCCGCTCTCCGCGTCGCGGGCGGCATCTTCACCAAGATCGCCGACATCGGCGCCGACCTCATGAAAATCGTCTTCAAAATCAAGGAAGACGACGCCCGCAACCCCGGCGTTATCGCCGACTGCACCGGCGACAACGCGGGCGACTCCGTCGGACCCTCCGCCGATGGCTTTGAAACCTACGGCGTCACCGGCGTCGCTCTCATCGCCTTCATCCTCCTCGCCGTCAACTCCCCGCTCGTCAAGGTCCAACTCCTCGTTTGGATCTTCGCCATGCGCGTCATGATGCTCATCTCCTCCGGCCTGTCTTACTTCCTCAACGCCACCATCGCCCGCGGCCGCTATCTCAACGCCGATAAGATGAATTACGAGGCCCCGCTCACCTCGCTCGTCTGGCTCACCTCCATCATCTCCATCATCGCCACCTTCATCGTCTCCAACCTGCTCATCCCCGATATCGGCGGCGATCCAACCCTGTGGTGGAAACTCTCCGCCGTCATCACCTGCGGCACCCTCGCCGGCGCCGTCATCCCCGAACTCGTCAAGGTCTTCACCTCCACCCAGTCCACCCACGTCCGCGAAATCGTCACCTCCGCCCGCGAGGGAGGCGCATCGCTCGACATCCTCTCGGGCCTCGTCGCCGGCAACTTCAGCGCCTACTGGCTCGGCCTCGCCATGCTCATCCTCATGGCGCTCGGCTACGGCGTCAGCACCCAGGGCCTCGCCTCCCTCATGGTCGCCCCCGCCGTCTTCGCCTTCGGCCTCGTCGCCTTCGGCTTCCTCGGCATGGGCCCGGTTACCATCGCCGTCGACTCCTACGGCCCCGTAACCGACAACGCACAGTCGGTCTACGAACTCTCCGTCATCGAAACCCTTCCCAATATCGAAGGCGAAATCAAGAAGGACTTCGGCTTCGATCCGCGCTTCGACGTCGCCAAGGAGTATCTCGAAGAAAACGACGGCGCCGGTAACACCTTCAAGGCCACCGCCAAGCCCGTCCTCATCGGCACCGCCGTCGTCGGCGCAACCACCATGATCTTCTCCATCGTCGTCGCCCTCACCCAGGGATTGCGGCCCGACCTCGTCAACAACCTCTCCATCCTCCACCCGCCGTTCCTGCTCGGCCTCATCCTCGGCGGCGCGGTGATCTATTGGTTCACCGGCGCATCCATCCAGGCCGTCACCACGGGCGCTTACCGCGCGGTCGAGTTCATCAAGGCCAACATCCATCTCGAAACCACCACCAAGGCCTCCGTCACCGACAGTAAGAAGGTTGTCGAGATCTGTACCAAGTACGCGCAGAAGGGCATGTTCAACATCTTCCTCACTGTGTTCTTCGCCACTCTCGCCTTCGCCTTCGTCGAGCCGTACTTCTTCATCGGCTACCTCATCTCCATCGCCATCTTCGGCCTCTTCCAGGCCATCTTCATGGCCAATGCCGGCGGCGCCTGGGACAACGCGAAGAAGATCGTCGAAACCGAACTCAAGGAGAAAGGCACGGACCTCCACGCGGCTACCGTCGTCGGCGACACCGTGGGCGATCCGTTCAAAGACACCTCCTCCGTTGCTCTGAACCCGATCATCAAATTCACTACGCTGTTCGGCCTGCTCGCGGTCGAACTCGCCGTCTCGCTCGCCGCAAAACAAGGCGGCGCGATCACCCATACCCTCGCCGCCGCGTTCTTCGCTGTGTCGGTTTACTTCGTCTGGCGCTCGTTCTACCGCATGCGCATCGGCCAGGAGTAAGGAGCCGCGTTGCCCGGCCCGCTCGCGGAACCCCTCGGGTTCGGCGGCCCCGACTGGATCGAACTGCTCGCCGCGGTCCTGCTCGCCGGGTCTCTGCTGCTCTGGCGTCCTTACAT
>DAIDIH010000072.1 GCA_027459465.1 Bryobacterales bacterium
CATCGACTTGGCGCTTTTGCGGAATATCGTCCGGAAGTTCTTGCCGCCGAGGGATTCGAGCACGTCGCCGGGGTTAGTCGTGACATTCTGAATGATTTCCGTGGATTCGCCGACGGCGATCACGGCGTACTCTGAGTTGCCGGGCTGCTCCTGCCGGAAGAGTTTCTCCAAGGCGTCACGCACATAAACGAAGTTTCCGAATGAGGCGTGGAGAAGGTCGAGGCATATGAGGTACGAGTGGCTTATCCGCGGCGCCGCGGACTTCGGAGCCGCGGAGGCCGAAGGGCCGTGGGTTACAGGGATAACCGGGACGTCCGCATTCTCCCCCTCCGGCGTGTCCGAGCGTTCGCTCGAAAAGGCGGTAATCTTCTGCTCGACGCCGTCCTCGAAGACATGGAAGTCCGACTTAGTAAGTCCGAAGACGTGGTGCCCATCCTTGTAAGTGACCACCACGGGAACCAGCACCTGGCGGACCTTGACCTTGATCGCTCCCGGAGCGTCGAGTTTCAGCACGCCCGCCGACGGGCCGGCTTTCAGCTGGTTTCGGGCCGTGGTGAGGTAGTTCGGAATCTCGGTGCGCTGGGGGAGCATTTGTCGGGCGGCGTCGAGCAAAGGGATTGCTTTGCTGGGATCGCCGGCGGCGAGCGCGGCAAAACCTTTATAGAGAACTTCGTAGGGGTCGTCGGGAGCCGGGGGCGGCGACAACGGATCGCCGGCGCCCATTTTCCGGCGCGAGGCATCGGCATCATCGACCGAGCCTTCAAGCATGTACTCGGAAAAGCGATGGACGGAATGGAGATCCGCGTTCGGAATCCGCAAGTCGACGGTCGCAAGAGACGGGAGCCAGAGGGTGGAGTCAAGTTCGCGGAAATTGACTTCGAGGAATCGCACATCGCGGGTGAAGCGGGTGTAATCCTCGCCCGGCGGCGACTGGAGGCTGTCGACGCGAAGGCGCAGGATGCGCTTCGTTTCGACGTCGACCCAGACCAGCCCCTGGCGCCGGCCGTCGTTGGTGAGGAAAGCGAGCAGGTGCGCGGGGCGGCCGGACTCGGGAATGCGGCCAAGGAGGCGGAAGCGGGAGCGGGATTGCGAATCCGGAAGCAGGTCGGCGAGCATCGCGACAAAGCCGTTGGCCAGGAGGAAGGAGCTTTTCGTCGGCGCCGGGGCTCGTACTTCTTCGAATGGGTGGACGCGGACGATGTAGCGGTAGCTATCGATGTGATCGGCCCAGAGGGAGCGCGCCGGTTCGTAGCGGAGCCCGTGGACTTGCTCGGCGACGGAGACGTTGATGAAGTCGTTGAACATGGAGTCCAGGTGCTGGCCCATGAGACGGAGGATCGGTTCGAGCGGGGCTTGGTCCTGCGCGGGTTCGAGGGCGCGGAGTTCCGGGTTGGATTGAATGAGTGCTTGCGGGGCGCTTTCGACGAAAGGTTGGCCGGCGGCGCACGAGGCGAGCACAAGGCCCGCGAGCGCGAGACGGGGCAGCGAACACATGGACACCCTGAAGGGATTTTACAATGGCGGGGCGGAATCACGTGCGAGGCCGTTTATTGGTGCGTCATTTCGAGCACGGCGAAGGAGTCCGGGACGATGAGCGGGCGGCCTCCCTTGGGGTTCGGCTTGGTTTCGGCGAACGGCAGATAGATGGCGTGCGTTTTCAGGTCGAGGCCCATGGTGCGGGCGCTGACTCGGGTGTGAAGGGTGTCGACAACGGAGTAATGGTCATTGCCGTCTTCGTGGACTACGGTGGTGGTTCCGTCACCGCAGGAGGCAAAGGCAAACTTCGTCGCAGGGTCGAAGCGGCCTGCATCGACGCCGCGGCCGATGGGGAGGGTCGTGACGACCTTGCCGGTGTCTGCGTTGACGACGGCCGTCATCTGGTTGCGGCAGCCGATGAAGAGGCGGCGGGATTCGCGGTCCATCGACATGGCGGAGGGGGATTGGCAAGGGGCGAGGGGCCAGGTGTGATCGACCTTGAGCGCTTTGGGGTCGAACTCGACGACCTGGCTTTTGTCCTCCAGATTGACGAAGACCTTGCCCTTGCCATCGGCGGCGGCGAATTCCGGACCGCCGCCGAGCGCGACGGTACCGGTGACGACGGCGCGGCGGGCGTCGATGACGCTGGCGCTATCGCTGTCGCCGTTGAAGACGAGGACCGATCCTGTGGATTCGTCGAAGATGGTTGCGTCAGGCTTCTTGCCGACGGACAAACGGCGAATGGTCTTGAGAGTTTTGAGGTCGAAGATGACGACAGCATTTGCTTGACCGGCCGTGATGAAGCCTTTGCCGGCATCTGGAGCCAGCGCTATCCCGTGGACGCCGGGTGTGTCGGGGATTTTGCCGACGACCTTGCCGGTGTCGAGGCTGACGACGTCGACTTCGGTGGCATGGGAGACGAAAAGGCGGCGGCCCGGGGAGTCGACCGAGACGTAGTCCCAGAAGCCGTTACCACCGATGGTGAAGGTGCGTGCTTCCTCATAGCCGCTCGATCCGGCGATGACAGCCGTGGCGGCGATGAGGAGTCCAATTGCGAGTTTTTTCAAAGTTCCCTCCCTGCTCGTTCAAAGCGCGCCCATCGTAGCGCATTCGGGCGGAGGGAAGCATGAAACCGGCCTGACCGCGAGCCCTATGTATCGGGCGACTTCTGTTCGTAGGGTTTACGGAGGTATTTCGCGGCCTCCGCCTGGGCTCCGGCGGTGTTGTCGTGGGTGCGGATGGCGAGGTTATATTCGTTCACGGCGCGATCCCGGCTGCCGGTCATGTCGAAAATTTTGCCGAGGTTGATGTGGGCCCAGACTTCGATCCACTTGGGGTCGAGGTCGCCGTTTAAGGCTTCGCGGAATTCGTTGGCGGCGGACTGGAAATTATTCTGTTTGAAGAAGACCTCGGCGATGCGGAAGTGGGCGAGGGAGCTGTTGCGGTGCACCTGCAGCGCCTTCTGATACTCGGCCAAGGCTTCGGCGTACTGGCCGGTTTCGACGAACTGTTCCCCGCGTCGGATGGCGACGGCGACGCGGATGTTGTCGGTGTAGTGGAGCACCTTCTCGTCGGGGTCGACCTTGACGTCTTTCGGTTTGCCGAAGGTGTCGATGGTGAATTCGGTTGAACTGCCGACGAGGTCGATCCGCTGGCGTTCGGGGTTGCCTTCGGTTTCAATCAGGAGGTCGACGGGCATGTGGAACGTGTCGAGATCCTGATTGACCTTGCCGACGACGCGGAAGCCCTTTTGCGTGCGGTAGACGATGTAGTCCAGCTTGAACTGGGGCGCACCGCTCGAATCGATCCATTGGAGGAAGAAGTATCGGACGTTCTGTCCGTAGACCTGGCTGGTCATTTCCTCGAAATTGGCGGTGCTGACCGCCTTCCAGGCGTATTGGTCGGGGAAAGCTTTGAGGAGTTTGAAGAAGTTTGCGTCCCCGATCATGGTGCGGAGCATGTTGAAGACGGCGGCTCCTTTGGCGGCGGTTTCGGCCCAGAACTCGGGCGAATAGTCTTCGAGGCGGCCCGCCTGGATCAGCGGAGGCTGCTCGACGGTGAGGGCTTCGATGTAAGTGTCCTTCACGGCGGCGGTGAAAGCGCCGGGGCCCTCGTCGTGCTCGATGTAGAGCAGTTCGGCGTAACGGGCCTGGCCGTTGGTGAGCCAGAGATGGTTTCGGCTGGAAGGGGAGATGAGAATGCCCCACCACTGGCGGGCGATTTGATTGACGAGCAGGCGCGTGTTGACGCGGTCCGTAAGGGCGCCGGGGTTCAGGAAGAGAATGCCGGGAGCGGCGTAGCCATTGGGTGCGCCATCCTCGGTCTCGACGACGGTCAAGTTGGCTTGTGGAGCGAGGCCGTAGATGCTGGTGAGGAAGGTGGCTATCTTGCCGATTTCGTTGCCGTAGGCGGGGGCGACGGTTTTGCGGGTGCGGAGATAGAAGGAAGTGACGACGCCGGCCGATTGGATCTGGGTGGGGCCGCCCTGGACGACGGCGATGCTGCCCGGGAAGCTGGGTTGGTTGGTGTGGAAGCTGTAGAGAATTTTGTCGCCGGAGGAGTCCGACTTTTCGTCGCCGCTGGCGATGACGCTGTAGCCGGAAGGGACGGTGATGTGGAGGTCGGCGTTGAATCGGTCGGTGGTGTAGCCCTGGATGGGGAACCAGCGGGAGGGGTACATCAGGTAGGCGAAGTCGTTATGGATGGCGGCGAAGCGGATGCCGAAGACGGGGGAGTCTTCATTGCCCGTAAGCCGGCCGCCGTAAGTGAAGGTGAGAGAGCCGGCCTGGCCTTTCTTAGTGGGTTCCGGGAGGCTGACGAGCAGGCCGTTCTCGCTGGAGCGCGAACCGCTGAGATCGCGGCCCTGACCGTCAACGACCTTGGTCAGGCTGAGTGCGCCGTTCAGTTCGAAGTCGATGGTGGACATGTCGCTATCGAGAACGGTATAGTCCAGCTTCGCGACGGCGGTTATGGTTTGGGTGCGGGGGTTGATTTCGGCATCGATCTGATAATGCGTGATGTCGATGCGTGCATTCCGGGACCGCTCCTGGGCGGCGAGCGGCAAAGCCGAAGCGGCCGCCATCGCCACAACCAGAAATTGCACGTTTAGGTTTTTACGCTTTCCTGTCATCCTCTTCCAGCTTACTTTCCGGCGACGGCCGGTAGCCTCCGTCGAAGGCACTCTTCCACGGCCGCCGCAGCGATTTCGATCGGGTCGCCCGAACCTGCAAGGCTCGCGCTGACCTTGTCCAACTCCGTGCGCATTGCTTGCCGCCGGCTGGGGGAAGCCAGAAGAGCCAGTGCCTCATCGGCCAGCCGGGCGCCTGTCATTTGTCCCTGCATCAGTTCCGGCACGACGGCGCGCCGGGCCAGCAGGTTCACCATGGAATAGAACGGCACGCGGACCAGCGCCTTTCCCGCCAGCCAGCTCGCAAGGTTCACTTTGTAGAATGTGACCATCGGCGTGCCGAGCAGCGCCGCTTCCACCGTTACGGTACCGCTTGCGGCCAGCGCGAGATCCGCCGAGGCAAGGAGATCCCAACTCCCTCCCTCAACAACTTGGATGGACGCGCGGCGAAAGCGTTCCTCAAAATTTGCGAGATGAGCGCGGCCGTGGAAGCCGGGTGGGAAAGACAAGGCGAAAGCGGCATCCCGCGCGGTTTGGATGCGGTCCACGGCATCGAGGACGGCGGGCAGATGGCGCTTCATTTCGCCGAGGCGGCTGCCTGGGAGGAGGGCGATGAGGGGTGCGCCGCGTCGTGCGCCGAAGCGTTCTCGGAGGGTGAGCGGATCGGCGGAAGGGCGGACGCGGCGGCTGAGAGGGTGGCCGATGTAGGTGGCGTTCATGCCGTGGCGGGAGAAGAACTCAGGTTCGAAGGGGAAGATGCAGAGCAAGCGGGATAGCGTGCGGCGCATGGAGGGGATGCGTCCGCGCCGCCAGGCCCAGACTTGCGGGGCGATGAGGTAAATGACCGGGATGCCGAGTTTGCTGAGGCGGCGGGCGAGGCGGAGGTGGAAGTCGGGGCTGTCGGTGAGGATGGCCGCGTCGGGGCGGCGGAGTTCAGCGGCGCGGACGAGGGCGCGGTATTCGCGATAGATGCGCGGGATGTGGGAGACGATCTCGACGAGGCCGGCGACGGCGAGTTTGGAGGAATCGGCGACGGGCTCGACACCGGCTTCCGTCATCCGGGGGCCCGGGCAGCCGAAGAATTCAAAGCCGGGATTGCGGCGCCGAAGCGCGCGGACGAGTTCGGAGGCGTACAGGTCACCCGAAGGCTCGCCGGCAGAGACGAGAAGCCGAGCGCCCATCTGGAGTTAGTTTAGCAACGGCGGCGTGGCAATGCGGCCTACCGCAACTTTGGTTGAAGGGCAAGCAGTGAGTAGTGCGCTATAGTACGTCAGATAGTCAGTCGCTCGTGGGGCCCAAGGCTAGCTATCCGCCTGGTCAAATTCGCCATCGGCGTCGTTGCGTTCCTGGTAATCCCGCTGCTCGCTATTTTTGCGCTGGCGCCTCACTGGCGCCCGATGCAAGTTGCGGCATCCTCGATCGTGCACGCCGCGCATTTCGCCGTTGTCATGCCCGGACGGGACAAGCGGTGCTCGGCCGGCGACGTCTGGGCGTTTGTATCCGCAGGTCGAGTTGGAGAAACCGAGGCCCAGATCCGCGCTGCCGACAAGGTGATTGGCAGTGACGGGAATCTCATCCTGGTGGCGACGCCGGATCGCGAATTTTGGATTCCGGCGCCGGACATCGACACGCTGGCGGAGCAACTGGCAGAACAAATGCTGGAGATGTACGGCCGCGATGTCCGCGCAGGGATATCGTGATGGATTGCGGAGCTAACGTCGGGGTCTATACTCGAATAGCGCTGTCCCGGGGAGCCCGCACCGTTGTGGCGGTCGAGATCGCGTCTGAGCCACTCGCTTGCCTGCGCCGCACTTTCGAACGCGAGATTCAGGAAGGCCGCGTCATCCTGTATCCCAAAGGCGCGTGGGATAAGGATACGACTCTCGGCCTGACCACGAATCCAGGGCTCGCCTTGACGGCCGACAGCGTCGCGATAAACCGTGGCGTCGAGGGCCCAGAGGTTCAGCTCACGACCATCGATGAGATCGTATCGGAGCTGCACCTGCCACGCGTTGACTTCATCAATATGGATATCGAGGGATCGGAAGCTCACGCCCTTCGGGGCGCGGCGACGACCCTTGCGGCCTTCAAGCCCCGTCTGGAGATCTCAATGGAGCATAGGCAATCCGACCCCGACATCATCCCCGCTCTGGTTCTACGCCTGAACCCGCACTATGAAACGCGATGCGGCAGTTGCGGGATGATGACCGGCCGGATGCAGCCGGAAGTACTGCTTGCGTGGTGAGGGGGTGGAATTTTCCGGCGGGTGGAGGAGCAGGGGTCTGCTAAACTGTGGGTACCCAACTGATGTCCGCGCAAACGAACCTGTCCAAGCTCAGCGTCGGGCAGTTTGCGGAACGCTTCCGCAACGACATGATTCCGCTGAGCAACACCTTTTCTTACTTCTGCGCCTCGGTTCCGATGAGCGAAGAAGATCTGAAGGAGTATCTGGAGGAGCCGATCGCCGCGTTGCCCCCGGCGGTGGCCTCCCTGCTACCCAACATTTCGATCATGCTGGTGCCGTACCTGGAACGGGCGAACGGCAAGCAGGTGGCGCCGGGTAAAGGCGCTGATTTTGTATGCACGGAGAAGCCCCCGGAGAATAAGCTTTCGTGGGCTTCTCAGGTGACGCTGGGAAACCAGGAAGTGCTGCTGTTCGGGCTGAAGGACCAGGAGGTGGCGGAGTACCACTACCGGTTCTACCGCGGCATTGCGACGCTGATCGCGGCGCGTCTGCCGGAAGACGCTCGTGAGAGATACAACCGGCTGCTGCGCGAAGAACTGAAAGCACCGGCGCACGGCGAGGTGGATGAAGAAAGTTGGCGGCTGAAACAGTCGCTGCAGCGCCGGGAGACCGGCCTTCGAAAAGAGACGAAGGCGTTCGTAGAGTACGCGCAGGCGAGTTTCATCGACACGATGACTCTGTACCTGCACGGCATCTGCTGCGACATCGACGTAGACACGGGGCCGAGGCAGTTGGCG
The DNA here is from genome assembly GCA_027459465.1 of Bryobacterales bacterium. Lineage (GTDB taxonomy): Bacteria > Acidobacteriota > Terriglobia > Bryobacterales > Bryobacteraceae > JAJYKC01. The sequence goes on from DAIDIH010000072.1 coordinate 7,586, forward strand.
AGCCGGTGGCTGCGCAAGCGTCTGGATTTGCTGCGGGAGCTGTTCGCGCCTCCAAACGGATATGCGGTGTTTCCCGAAGAACTCAAAGAACACAACCACGACGAACGCTGACGCGCCCGGTGAGTCAGGCGAGGCCCTCGGCCTGTAGATCTTTGAGCAGCGCGCCGGAGGCGTTGCCGGGATAGCCCCAGATCCAGAATGCATCGGGCGTCGCGCTTTCCCACACGGGATGCAAGGCGGGCTTCAGGAGCGCGCGGAAACGCTGGTCGGCGTCGTGGACAACGGCCGAGAGACCGGCTTGTTCGATGATCTCGCGGAGATCCAGGTCGTTCCGGTAGTCCTCCAGGCCGAGACGGTAACCGGAGCAGGCTTCGTCTACGAATTTTTCCCAACGGCGGATGAGTCCCTCGCGGCCGGCGCGCACGATGTGGGGCGGGCAGCCGTAGTCTTCGAGGAACTGGCGGAGTTCTTCATCGTTCACTCGCGGTATCTCCTTGCCTGGCGGTGGAAGTATCGTTCGCCGTCGTTAGGGATGAAGAAGGTGCGGATGGTACGGTCGGCGTTGTAGGCGCCGAAGTAGCCGTGCCTGCGGTCGAACCGGCTGAAGCCGCCATCCGGACGGACCGCTTCGAGGATGGGGCCGCCGGCGGGTTGGTCGCGGAGTTCCTGGGCCAGGCGCAGATACTCGGCTTCGCTGATTGAGCCGAACTCGGCGCCGTGCTTGCGGTAGTGTTCGTCGAGGAGGGCACGGCTGCGAAAGCCGGGGCCAGCGGCGTAGAGCAGAAGGGCGGCGAGGAGCGAGGCGGCGGCGTAGCGGACGAGATGCGCGGCGCGGATCATGAGATCGCCACCTCCCGGCCGCCGTCGAGCAGAGACCGGCGGCCGGCTTCGATGACTCTTTCGTTATAGCGGCTGTTAGCGGGAGTCGCAAGAAGGCCTTCGCGGTCGATCGCGTCGAGCGTTGCCGCGCGGTCCGCGGAGGATTCGACGCGCAGGCAGGCTTTCACAATCGCTTCGACGGAAAGATAGCCGTAGCCGGAGGGAGTAAATCCGGGACCGCCGAGGTCCAGATACTGGAAGTAGTCGGGGCTCGGTTCCGAATAGCCTCTGGTCGTCACATACTCGACGCCTCGGTATTGGTCCGAATGGACTAACAAGGCACCACGGCCCTTGCCGGAGCAGTAGAGCGTCATGCCCTGCGAGTTACTGCCCGGACCGTCCTCCGGGTAGCCAAGAGCGTTCTGGACGTTGAGGCAAGCTCCGTTTTCCCAGACGACGCGAGCGTCGGTCCAAAGGTAGCCTCGGTTGCCGTTGGGAAACTCGTCGAGTACGCCGCGGACGCTGACCGCGGCGGGAGCGAGGCCAGTGAGAAAGTGGACGAGGTCGACATAGTGGCAACCGATGTAGGTAAAGGCGTCGGTCTTGTCGGCGCTGAACCAGTTCTGGAAGTTCGACTCGCGGTAGTACCACTTCTCGAGCAGGCGGGCGGAGCCGAGGCGGAACTCGCCAAACTCGCCGGCGCGGAATCTGGCGCGGGCCATGAGGCTGCGTGAGTCGAAGCGTTTGTGATAGTCGATGGCGACGAGGACGCCCCGGGCGCGGGCCTCGTGCTCGATGCGCTCGGAATCGGCGACGCGCAGAACGAGCGGTTTGACGGCGAGCACATGGTGGGAATGGGCGAGGGCGGCGAGAATGACTTCGGCGTGGAGTTGGTCCGGGAGGGCGACGACGACGAGGCTGCGGGGCGGCAAGGCGGCGAGAAGTTTGAGATAGAGATCGGCCTGGGGTTCATCGGGCTCGTTGAGCGAGGGCCAGGGGCGGAAGGAATGGCCCGGGAACGCCGTTTGGAGCGCAAGAGCGTTGGCGAGCGCGGCCACCGAGCGCGGGCGGGTAGCGCAGATGTCGATTTCGCCAACAAAGCCGAGACGCTGGAGGTGATAGAGCGACGGCAGGAGTTGGTCGTGGACGATCATGCCGGCGCCGAGGACGGCGGCGCGGATCACGAAGCGTGGGCCTCCCGGGAGCGGGCGGCGACAGACTCGGCGAAGGCCTCTTCGAACACAGCGGCGCTTTCCTCGATGGCCTCGCGGGAGATGTTGAGCGGCGGGCAGATCTTGACGGTAGCGCCGCCGGGGCCGACGGGGGCGAACATCAGCAGACCTTTTTCGAAGCAGCGCTCGACGACAGCCCAGGCGAGGGCGCCATCGGGTTCCTTCGTGCCGGCCCTGACGCAGTGGACACCGGCAACGAGGCCTTCGCCCTGCACCGCGCCGATGCAGGGGAAGCGTTCTTTTACAGCGCGCAGGCGTTCGTGAAGCAGGGCGCCCTGGGAGCGTGCCGCGTCGACGAGACCTTCTTTCACGATGAGCTCGATGGAGGCGAGGGCAGCGGCGCAGCAGACAGGATTGCCGCCATGGGTGGAACTCATTGTTCCCGGCGCGGCGAGGTCCATGATGGAAGCGGCACCGGCGACCGCGGCCACCGGCAGAGAGCTGGAGATACCTTTACCGAAGAGTGCGAGGTCCGGCACGATGCCATAGTGCTCGAAGCCCCACATCGTGCCAGTGCGGCCGAAGCCGGCCTGCACTTCGTCGAGGGTGAGGACGATTTTGTGGCCGGTGCACCACTGGCGGAGGGCCTTCATGAACGTCTTGTCGGCGAAGGCGGCGCTGCCTCCCTGATAGGTTTCGGCGATGACGCCGGCGATGGTAGCCGCCTCGACACCCTGTTCCTGGAGACGGCGGAGGAAGGAGTCGAAGGAAACTTCCGTATTGCGGTAGCCGTCGGGGAACGGAACCTGGACGAAGGCGGCGTCGAGGTTGCCAATCCAGGTTTTCAGGTCGGGGATGCCACCGGCCTGCTGCGCGCCGAGGGTGCGTCCATGGAAGGCGTCCTGGAAAGAGATGATGACCTTCTTGCCGCGGCCGCCCGACTGCAGGCCGTGCATGCGGCTGAGTTTGATGGCGCACTCGACGGTCTCCGAGCCGGTGGTGAGGAGGAAGATTTTGTTTAGCTCCGGAGGGAGAAGGCCGGAAAGCCGGCTCAGCAGGCGCGCGCGGGCTTCGTTGGCGAAGGCGTAGGTGACTAGTACGCCGGTGTTTGCGTGCGCGGCGATAGCATCGCGGATTTCGCGGCGGCCATGACCGGCGTTTGTGATGAGGACGCCGGAGGACCAGTCGATCCAGCAGTTGCCGGCGTTGTCGTAGATCTGGAAGCCTTCGGCGCGGTGCCAGACAATGGGTGGCTGGCCCTGCATGGCGCGCGGCTCATGCCGGCGCAAAGCGGCGAGGACGTCGAGCGAAGCGGGAGCCGGAAGCGGCGTGACAATGCGCCGCAGGCCCGTCTCGACACGCGGAACTTCGTGCGGAGTCAATGTGAATTCGCGTGCCATGGACTTCTATTGTACGCATCGAGCGGCGCGAGGCCACGGCGGGAGGCGTGCGGACGGTGTCTGAAATCTGCGTTGACCCTCTCACGTCTGATCGCTTGGTGGATGCCGACTTTTGGCTCGGCGGTCCTTGTTAATCCAATCCCATGCGGACTGCTTAAGCCAGCCAGCTCTTTTGCCTTTATCCACTAAAAGCACTTCAGCTATCAGAAACCCGGCATGGCCTTCCATTCCAGGGATGTCTCGGATCTTTTGTGCCCACCACTTTGCATCGCGTGCGGTATAGATAAGCCAGCAGTTGGGCGCATAGCGAAACCAGTCTTTGGCCACGTTGAGGGTCTTCTCAATGTCTCCTCTGGTTGGAGCATCTGGGTCCTCATCAATATAAACACCGAGATGGAGGTATGGCATCGTGGGTTGCTTTACTCTCCCTCGCTCGGATTCGCTGTTCGCTTCTCTTCGTCTGCTGTTTCCATCCCCGCGAATTTTCTGACCCTCTCCAAGAACGTTCTGACCGTGCGATAGAACAGCGGAATCAGGAGCAGTAATAGAGCTTTCCAACTGTCCGAGAGTACCTTCAGTGTCTGAGCTAGACCCTCCGATTTTTGAATGCCATTCCGAAATAACAGCCAGCCACCGTAAAATGCCGCGAAGGCGACGGCCAATACAACTACCCGCTCGGTTGCAGCCACCATCCAATCGAGCGTCCTCTCAATCGCTTTTGGCGTTTGTCGAACCCAGGAAAGGGGCTTTATTGTCTTTGAGTCTGGTTTCTCGTTCATCAGACGCTTCTTACACCGGCGCACGCTTCTACGTTAAGACCTGAGTGCGCCGAAGCCAGTCTCGAAAAGTGGGCCGCCAGCAACCGGGCGCTTTCCGTTTTGCAGAGTCCCTCCAATTCTACGCCAGCCGTCCGGCTAAATCCCACACGTGATTCGCGATACCGGGTTGCATCGCAGGCGTTACGCAGATCGAAGAGTGGGTGCGGCAGAAATTGTGGTGGGCGAAGTAGGGGTGGAGCGGCGCCCGGTTGTTCCCCTGCCTGTTTGAGGGTTTCAACGATTGGACGGGTGTCGGCAGCGAGTTTCCAAAGCACTTCCAGCGAACTACGGTTTGACACCGTGCTCCAATCGTGAGGCCTGTGCGCTCGGAAAGCGACCGCCCGCTGTTTTTGAGCCAATGCAGATTGCAGACACCACCGGGGCGTGCGGAGGCCCCGCGTGAAGTACACTGAAGCGAAGCTCTATTGTCAGCGCCGCGCACAACGCAGCGGGGCGCGGAGGTTGATTGGACGGGTCGAGCGCGCCCCGCGCTGTGCGCTTTTCCGTCAAATCGCGCACAACGCAGCGGGGCGCGGTCGTTGATAGGATGGGTCGAGCGCGCCCCGCGCTGTGCGCTTAAAGGAGAACCGATGCGAAAACTTATGATTGCTGTGCTTGTTGCCGCGCCTGCCTGGGCGCAATCTGCCGCGCCCGCCGATCCGATGGTGGCGAGTTCGAAAAGACTGTTCCTGATCGTCAAGGACGATATTGTGCGGACTGCGGCGATGGTGCCGGCGGACAAGTACAGTTACAAGCCGGTGGATGGCGTGCGGACGATGGGTCAACTTCTGGCGCATGTGGCTGACGGCCAGTACGAATTCTGCGGTCCGGTGAAGGATGGCCACATGGTGCGCAAGGACGTGGAAAAATCCGCGACGACGAAAGAAGCGATCACAAAAGCGCTGAACGAAGCGTTCGCCTATTGCGAATCGACCTACGCGGGGATGACGGACGCCGACGCCGCGCACATGGTGAATTTGTTCGGCATGAAGATGACCAAGCTCGGCGTGCTGGAC
>DAIDIH010000073.1 GCA_027459465.1 Bryobacterales bacterium
TATGTTTCGTCCGAGCCGGTGACGATGATCGACGCGATCAACCACGGTCTGCGCGAAGAGGCGGGGCTAAACCCGCGCCTGGTGATGTGGGGCGAGGACATCGGCGACCCGAAGGGTGGCGTGTTCGGCGTGACGCGGGGCCTGCGCGACGCTTTCGGCGACCGCATTTCGAATGCGCCGCTGGCGGAAGCGAGCATCGCGGGCGTGGCAGGGGGCATGGCGATGGGCGGCTACAAGCCGATCGTTGAGATACAGTTCGGCGACTACCTCTGGCCGGCCGCGATGCAACTTCGCGACGAGATTCCCACAGTGCGGTGGCGGAGCAACGGCATGTGGAGCGCGCCTGTGGTGGTGCGGATCGCGGTAGGTGGATACATCAAGGGCGGACCGTGGCACTCGGCGTGTGTCGAAAGCTTCTTCGCGCACATTCCGGGCTGGCACATCGCGTTTCCGAGCAGCGCGGACGACGCCAAGGGCCTCATCAAGTCCGCGGCGCGAAGCGAGGATCCGGTGATCTTCCTGGAGCACAAGGGACTCTATCGCCGGATGCAAGCCAAGAGCCTGGAACCCGATGCGAATTACCTGGTTCCGTTCGGGCGGGGCCGCGTGCGCCGGGAAGGAAAGGACCTGACGATCGTCACGTGGGGCAGCACGGTGTATCTTGCGCTCGATTTGGCGCGGCAGATGGAGGCGGAAGGGCGCTCGCTTGAAGTAATCGACCTGCGGACGATTGTGCCGCTCGATGAGGAGTTGATTTACCGGAGCGTGCGCAAGACGAGCCGCGTAGTGGTGGCGCATGAGGACAGCCTGACGGCCGGCTTCGGTGGGGAGATTGCAGCGCGGTTGGCGCAGAACTCGTTCAGCGACCTCGACGCACCGATCCGGCGCGTGGCGGCCGAGGATAGCTTCGTGCCCTCGGCGAGCAATCTCGAACTTATGGTCCTGCCAACGCTCGCCGGGTTGCGCGCGGCGGTCGAAGAGACGCTGGCCTACTGAGTGAGGCTGAGGGTGTTGCCGTCGGGGTCCTTGAACCAGGCGACCTTGGCGCCACCTGGGGATGTCCAGACGCCCAGTTCATCCTGGGGCATTCCCTGGTAGCGCTCGAAGCGCACGCCGGCTTCGCTCAAGGATTTCACGGCGACGGAGATGTCGGGCACTCGCCAACCGAGCACGGTGAAGTGTGAGGGGTTGGGGTCCTTGACGAGGGTGACGCGGAGCATCACGCCGTTCGAGTCGAAGACGAGGGCGAAGGGCAGTTCCTCGGAGACAGGCGGCAGGCCCAGCGTGTCGTGGTAGAAGGCTTTGGCGCGTGCGGCGTCCGAGACCGCGACGAACGCCTGGATTTCCTGATTGGCGAGTCGGAAGGGCGTGGACATAGATTCATCCTCCTCTTGCGCGGCGGAGCCGCTGGGCCATCCATTTTGTTTCCTGGCGTGCGGCTTTTGCCACGCCGATGGCGAGGGCTAACGCGGGAGAGATGCCCGAAAAGGCGCCGCCGAGGTCGTAGAAAGTAGCCGGGGTAAAATTGGGTTCATTCACGATGGCGTAAACGCTTTCCCATGTCTCCGGGCCCAGCTTGCGGCGGAACTGCAGCAGGCCGCGGAAATTGTAGAAGCGGTTTGCGTGGGCTCGCGCGAGGGTAATCAGGCGGCGCATCCACCAGGGATTGCGGTTCATCTCGGCTGGCAGTTCGTCGGCGAGGGCGACAAGGCCGAGCGTTGCGTACTTTCGTCCCTCGGCGGCGGCGGCGCGCATGGCGTGGTCGATGAGCAGTTCGGTGGTTCCGTTCGGCGCGGTGGCGGAGCGGGCGATCTGCTCGATGAGGTATCCGTTGCGGGCGGGTACGGGGCTGGCGACGAGGATCGCGACGGCCTTTTCGGCGTGGCGGGCGACGAGAATCAGCCGGTCTTCCAGCACGCCGTCGAGAGCGAACGGTTCGACGAGAAAGTGCAGCGGAGGTAGCGGGCGCGCGGCGAGCCAATCGTGCACACAGGCGCGCAACTCGCCATCGCGCAGCGCCTCGGTGGGTTCGACGCGCGCAATCTGCACGCCCTTGTTTCTGGCGCGGTTGAGCTGTTGGCGGACGATGCGGCGCTCCTGGGCCAGGGCTTCCCACCGCTCGGGATCCCACACCGGCTGCGCGCCGAGGACGATGCGCGCATGGCGAGAGGAATCCTTGTAGATTGCACCGAGCCGCTCTTCGGCGCAGACGTAGCAGACGCGGAGCCGGGAGGCGCGCGCTTCGGCTTCAAATTCGCGGGCGACGGCAGGGAGCCGTTCGGGCGGGCAAACTGGGGCGCCGGCGACGACGAGGGTTTTATGGCGGCGCACGTAGCCCGCCACGGCATCGCCGGCCGGGGAGAACCAGTGCCGGATACCGGGGTTCAGAATCTGGTAACAGGTTGAATTCCAGCCGTGCGCGAGCACGAGCCGCCGCGCGGCGGCGTCGTTGCGGGCCGCGCCGGTGTCATTCAATGGGCTGCCAGTCGCGGACTTTGGCCTGAACATGCCGCGCCTGCTTGGGGGTGAGTTTCACGGCGAGTGCGCCGACTTCCCGCGCCGCCTCGTCGTCCTCCCGGTTGGCGGCCAGCGTGAGCCAGAACGCGGCCTCGGCATCATCCTGCGTCACGCCGACGCCGTCGCGAAACATTTCGCCGAGCCGCTGCTGCGACGGAACGACTCCGCGTTCGGCGGCCCGGCGGAAGTATTTCGCCGCTTCGCTCTCATCGGCCTTCACGCCCTGCCCGCGCTCATACATTACGCCGAGGTTATGATCTGCGTTTGCCGAGCCGGCCCGGGCCGCGCTTCGATACCAGCTCAAGGCACGCGCGAAGTCCTGGGGCGTGCCGAGCCCGGTCTGATACATGAGTCCGAGCTCGAACTCGGCCTCGGGATACCCTGTGGCAGCGGCCTTCTGTGCGAGTTCGAATCCGTACGCGGGTGCTTTGGGAAGAACCTTGCCGCGTGCGTACAGATCCGCCAAGAAGGCTTCAGCGGCGGGGAAGTTGTTCGCCGCGGCTGTTTCGAGGAGGGTACGGACGATTTCCGGGTCGCGGTATTCGGGGGCTCCGCCGACGAGCCGCACCGCAGTATCGTACTCGGCCTGGGCGGCCGAAGGCGCCTGGATGAAGAAGCGGCGCCCGAGATGGAAGGTAACCTCGGCGAGGGCATTTCCCGGAACGGGCTTGCCGTCATCCTGCGCCGGCCGGAACTTCCAGTGATGCACGCAGTCGAGCGCGTTGCGTTCCAGCCCCATGCCGGACGGGTTCAGCACCCGCGCCTGGCCGGGATTGCCTTGGGGATCGACGGTCACCCAAACGAGGATCACGCCCTGATAACCGGTGCGCTTGGCCTCGGCCGGGTAGACGGGTTCGGTGCGCGAGACCACCGCAGGCGGAGTAATCGCCGCCAACAACGCCGCCAACGCGAGCCATCCCGGCATCAGATCGCTTCCAACTCCTCTTCGAGCAACTGCTTTTGATATAAGTCGGCGTAGTAGCCGCCGCTTGCCACTAACTCGGCATGGCTTCCGCTTTCGACTAACTCGCCGCCTTCGAGCACGAAGATCCGGTCCGCGTTGCGTACGGTGGAGACGCGATGGGAGATGAGAATGGTCGTCCGGCCGCGCATGACGTCTGCCAGGCCCTGGAGGATTTTCTCCTCCGTCAAGGTATCGACGCTTGAAAGCGCGTCGTCGAGGATCAGGATGCGAGGGTTCCGGAGCACGGCGCGGGCGATGGCGGTCCGCTGTTTCTGTCCGCCGGAGAGCGTGAGCCCCCGTTCGCCGACCACGGTATCAAGCCCGCGGGGGAAGCCGACGAGGTCCGGCGCGAGTCCGGCGAGAGCGGCCGCCTGTTCGATCTGTTCCCGTGTTGCGCCCGGCACGCCCCAAGCGATATTTTCGGCGAGCGTGGCGCTGAACAGGTAAGTCTCCTGCGGGACGAAGCCGATCTGGCGGCGGAGTTCGGCCGGATCCAGATACCTCAGGTCGAGGCCGTCAAGCAGCACGCGGCCTTCGGAAGGATCGAGCAGCCGCGGAATCAGATTAACGAGAGTCGTCTTTCCGCTGCCCGTGTGACCGACGACGGCCGCCGTAGAACCCGCCGGGATGAGCAGGTCGACATTTGACAGTGCGGCCGCACCGCCGGCATAGAGCACCGAGACGTTTTCCAGATGCAAACCACCGTCAACCGGCTGTTTTAGGGCCAGGGATTTCTCCGGCTTGCGGATCGTGGGCTCCTCGGTCATAAGTTGGGCGATCCGTTCCCATGAGGCGGTGCCACGCTGCATCAGGTTCACCACCCAACCGAGGGCGATCATCGGCCAGACGAGCGTGCCCATGTAGGTGTTGAACATGACGAAATTGCCGAGCGAGATCCGGTGCGCCAGCACCCTGGCTCCGCCCGCCCAGAGCACAATCAGGAAGGTCATGCTGATCAGGGCCTGCAGCACCGGCATGAACAGGGCGGAGAGTTTGGCGAGCGACAGGTTCTCGGCGATGTAGTCGACGTTAAGCGACTCGAACCGGCGGAGTTCCGCCTCCTCCTGGGCATAGGCCCGCACCACGCGGACGCCGGCGAGGTTTTCCTGCACCAGAGAACTGATGCCGGAGAACATCGCCTGGATTTTTTCGAACCGCGTGTGGATGCGGCTGCCGAAGGACACGACGGCGACGCTGACCAGCGGCGCGGGGAGGAGCGCCAGAATGGTTAACCGCCAGTCGGTGGAGGCCATGACGGCGACGGAAAAAACGAAGGTGAGGGACGTCTCGGTCCAGTACATGACACCGGGGCCGAGCATCATCCGCACCGCGTTCAGGTCGTTGGTGGCGCGTGCCATAATGTCGCCGGTTCGGGAGCGCGCGTAGAAATCCGGCGCGAGGCGGGTCAGACGCGCGAAGAGGTCGTTGCGGATGTCGTACTCGACATCCCGCGAAATGCTGATGAGGATGACGCGCATCCAGTACTGCAAGAGACCCTTCACCACCGACAGACACACCAGGAGCAGGGCGAACCGGACGAGCATCGAGAACACGAATCCGTGCATGAGGGCGTCGATGCTGCGCCCGATCACGTAGGGTATGGCCGCCGCGAAGAGGTCTTTTCCGACCAGCGACGCCAAGCCACGAGAAGCTCCGCCGCGGTAGCGCCAGATATATGGGCTGAGGTCGCGAAACGCTTTCTTCATACGCGATTCACAAGTGCACCCAACTGGCAAAGGTCTTCAGCCACTCCAGCAGGAAGGTCTTCCGGCCCTCGCGCGTTTGCCACCAGCCGCCGGGCGTGAAATACTCGTCGGGCGAGGCGACCATGGAAAACTCGATCCCCGGGGCATCCTCGATGTAGTCAGTTCGCGCGCGGCGCGTGTGGTAGTTGCTGGTAACGATGTCTGCGCGCACCAATCCTAATTCTCGCAGTTTCGCCGCTACCGCCCGGGCCTCCTCGCGCGTCGACTGTGAGTCGTTGGGGAAGGGGATGAACCAGGATGCCGGGTAGCCTTGGCGGGTGATGAAGCGGATCGCGGCGTCGCATTCGTGTTCGCCGTAGAGGCCGCTCGGGCCGCTCACGAGAACCTTCGGTGCGTAACCCTGCTTAACGAGTTCGGCCGCCTTCCGGATGCGATTGCCTGAATAATCGCCGGCCAGGACGACGACGATATCGGCATGGCGAGGCGGTTCGGACTTGACGAGGAACCCGCCGAGGGCGGACAGGCAGGGACGCCATGCGAGAACGGCCAGGAGAAGCAGGACAGCGCCGGTGACGGCGGCGGCGCGCAGGCGGCGGGCGGTCAACGTGAGAAATCCGTCTCCGCTAGTTGTGCTCCGGACCGCTGTCCGGCGGAGAGTTGTTCGGCTCGAGATGCCCGACCGACTTTAACTGTTGGAACATACGCTCCACTTCCGCTTCGTCGTCGGCGAGCAGCAGCGGATAGCGCCGCAGTTTCGGCTTGGTGGGCTCCTCTGCGCCCAATCCCCAGAACTCCCGATAGGAGACGCCGTCGATGACGGCGCCGCGTGACATCAGCCGGATGTCGTGCAACAACGACTCTCTTGCCACGCGGCTTCCGCAGTGAATCAGGAGTGTTTCTTCGCGGCTGGCGAGCGTCAGGCGCAGGATGAGCGGCGTCAACGTGAGCCGCCTCACTTGATAGATCTCGGTCCAGGGGATGCGCGTCCTGCGCTGCACCAGATGCGTTTCTCCGAGCTCCACACCCGGAATCAGGCCCATAGCGACCGCGATCAGGCCGCTCAAGGCAAGCGCAGCGGTCGCCACCCAAGCGGCCGGGAACGTAAGCGAGATCGAGGCGGACACCGCCGCCAGGGCGAGGCCGCCGAGTCCGGCGAACAACAACGACCGCGACGCCGGATACCGTGTAGGTTGCCCTTGCACAACTTTAGACTAACCCCGCTTTACGCCGCCGTCAATCGGCGGGCTGGGGCTAATGCGGGCCAGGTGCCGCAACATCATAATTCCGCGCCAAACATAGTGAAGTCCGCTCCAGGCGGTCGGTACGGCGGCCGTTGCCAGGACCAGTCCGCGGTCCAGCCGCGCGGAAGGATCGGCCAGCACGGCCAGTCCGACGGCGATCTGCGCTCCGGTGCTTATCTTGCCCCAAACCGACGGCGGGAAACTCCTCAGCCGGGTGAACAACAACGCCCAGGCGGCGAAGGCCAGGATCATCAGGTCCCGGCCGAACACCAAGGCCACCAGCCATGCCGGGAGGTAACCGGCCAGCCCCTCGCAAAAATACAAGGTCACCAGCAGCAGCTTGTCGGCGATGGGGTCCAGATACGCGCCGACGGCCGATTCCACCTGGAGCTTTCGCGCCGCCCAACCGTCCAGATAATCGGTGAGGGCGGCCAGAAGCAAGACGGCCAGCCCTATGCGTTCGTGCTGGAGCAGTATCGCCCAGGCTAGGACGGGCGCCAGCGCCGCGCGCAGCAAACTCAGCAGATTCGGAAGCTTACGGGACAAGCGAATGCGCGACGCGCGTGGCCAACTGGTCGAAGCTCAAGATCTCATAAATAGTGGGGTCCGACATGATGCGCTTCACTAATTCGGCGTGCATCGCATGGCCGGCCCTCTCCGCGATCACGTGGCCCAGCAGCGGCCTCCCCACCAGCGCCAGGTCCCCGATCAAGTCCAGCGTTTTGTGCCGGCAACACTCGTCCGGGAATCGCAGCCCCCCCTCGTTAGCGACCCTGTCGGCCTGGAAACAGATGGCGTTCTCGAGGCTTGCCCCGCGAATGAGGCCCATGTCCCGCATCTGGGGCAATTCGTGCTCGAAGCCGAACGTCCTGGCCGGCGCGATTTCGGTCGCGTATCTTTCCGGCGTCACTTCCAGATCCAGCGACTGCCTTCCGATCAGCGGATGATCGAAGAAGATGTCGCAGGTCAACAGGAACCGGTCTGAGGGAAGAATGGTGATCCTTTTGTTCCCGGTCTCGACCGATACCGGCCGCCGGATTCTCAGATACTTCTTTCGGCGCCGGTACGCTTTCAAGCCGGCCTGGCGGAGCAACTCGACGTAGGGCTGTCCGCTGCCGTCGAGGATCGGCACCTCAAGGTTGTCAATTTCGATGTAGGCGTTATCCACTCCCATGCTGTACAAAACGCTCAGCAGGTGTTCGGTAGTCGAAATCAAGACGCCCTGCCGCATCAGGCTTGTCGCGTAGCTTACCCGGGCGACGTGACGCCAGCTTGCAGGAACGGGGAAGCGGTCCAGGTCGGTTCGCAGGAAGACGATGCCGGTGGAAGGAGGCGCCGGAAGAATTCGAATGTGCACCGGCACTCCGTGATGCAGTCCGACCCCTCTCGCCTCAACGGGCCGCTGAACCGTAGTTTCAAATCTCAAGATAAATCCTCTGAATCGTCCGTATCAGGTTCACTAAACCCCACATTCTAACAGCGTCGGACGCAGGTGCGTAGCTATTTGATTCAATGGAGGTTATAAACTTTGGTATGTGGCTTTTCTGACACAGTACTTCTGGGATTCGTGTAGCGCTCGAGCCACAGTTTGCGGGTACGATTCATCCCATGGGGCCGGGGTTAGTATAGTGAATTCATGCCGCGTCCCCGGCTGTTCCTCATCGATTCGTACGGCTACATTTTCCGCGCCTATCATGCGCGCGCCCGGTCCGGTGCGCCTCCGATGCGCACGAACGCGGGCTTGCCGACGGAGGCGGTCTACATCTTTCACAACATGCTGCGGAAACTGGTGGAGACCCACCATCCGGACTATCTGGGTGCGGTGTTTGAGAGCGGCAAGACGTTCCGGGACGAAGTGTTCGCGGGCTACAAAGCCAACCGGGCAGAGATGCCGCCAGAGCTTGCGCAGCAGATTCCGTATATCCGGCGCATGCTGGAGGCGATGCGGGTTCCGATTCTGGAATTTCCGGGATTTGAGGCGGACGATGTGATCGGCGCATTGGCGCGCCGGGCTTCCGACAAATTCGATGTGGTCATCGTTTCGAGCGACAAGGACCTGCTGCAACTGGTTGACGGGCACATATCGATGCTGAACCCGGCTAAGGACGACACGCTTTACGATGCCGCGCGGACGGAAGAGTTCATGGGTGTGAAGCCGTCGCAGGTGGCCGACCTGCTGGCGCTGAAGGGCGATGCGGTGGACAACATCCCCGGCGCTCCCGGCATTGGCGAAAAAGGGGCGAAGGATCTCATCGCGCAGTTCGGCTCGGTGGAGGAGGCGCTGGACCGCGCGGCGGAGGTTAAGAAGAAGATGCACCGGGAAAGCCTGATCGCCCACCGGGATCAGATCCTGTTGAGCAAACATCTGGCAACTGTCGACACGAGCGTGCCGATCGAAGCCGACATTGAAAGCCTTCGGGCGCAGGCGCCGGAATGGGCGGAGCTCCGGGGCTTGTACCAGGAGCTCGAATTTCACAGCCTGCTCAAACAGACGGCGGCGAACGCGCCGGTGGAGGCCGGGGATTACGGCGAACTGGGGACGGCGGCGGAACTGGAGGCGTATCTCAAGTCGATCCCCGGCGATAGCGCCGCGGGTTTTGCGTTGGCGAAGCGGGAGGATGGTGCGCTAGTGCCTCCGATGGCGGCGGTGGCCGCCAGAGCGGGTCATGCGCGGGAGTTTGCGATCGAGCTTCTCCCGGCCGCCGGGCCGTTTCTGGCGGACGCGCGGCGGCCGAAAGCGGTCTACGACTTCAAATCGACGCTTCTTGCGCTCGAGGGTACAGGCGTCGCGCTTCGTGGCGTGGCTCATGACCTGATGCTCTACGAGTTCCTTCTCACGGCAGACCCTGGCGGATGCTCCCTGTCGTTTATTTCGGACAAGTACAAGCACTGCCCGCCGGCTCCGGGAGCGGCGGCCTCGGCGTCGCTGGCGGCCGAGCTCGGGCCGCATCTGGCCGCGGAGGTTCGGGACGCGGGCCTGCAGCGGGTGTACGACGAGATCGACCTCCCGCTCGCCCCGGTGCTGGCGCGGATGGAGTTGAACGGGATCTCCATTGCACCGGAGGCGCTGGCGAAAATGTCACGGCGGCTGGAGTTGGAGATCGATCGGCTGACAAAGGCGATCCACTCGCTGGCCGGCAAGACGTTCAACATCAACTCGCCGCAGCAACTGGCGAAAGTTTTGTTTGAAGATCTTCAATTGCCTGTTCCGATGCGAGGCCGGAGCAAACAGCCGTCGACCGACGCGAGCGTGCTCGAAGGTTTGGCCGGCGATTACGAGATTGCCCGGCTGGTGCTGGAATACCGCCAACTGACCAAGCTGAAGGGCACGTATATCGACGCGCTGCCTCAGCTTGTTCGCGCATCGACCGGACGTATTCACACGACGTTTCACCAGACGGGGGCGGCCACGGGCCGGTTGTCTTCCTCGGACCCGAACTTGCAGAACATCCCGATCCGCACGGATCTCGGGCGCGAGATTCGAGCTGCGTTTGTTCCGGCGAAGGGATGGAAGCTGCTGGCGGCGGATTATTCGCAGATCGAGCTTCGGCTGCTGGCGCATGTGTCCGGCGATGCGGTGCTCACCGAGGCGTTTCGCAACGGCGAAGATATTCATGCGCGGACCGCGGCGGAGGTGTTCGGCGTGATGCCGGCGCTGGTCACGTCCGAGATGCGGCGGGCGGCGAAAGCGGTGAACTTCGGCATCGTGTACGGCCAGACACCGTTCGGGCTGGCGCAGTCGCTCGGGATTTCGCGGCAGGAAGCGGAGCGGTACATCAATACGTATTTTGCCCGGCACGAAGGGGTGAGACGGTACATTGACGCGGCGATCGAAGAGGCGCGCTCGACGGGGTACGCGCGCACGATGTTCGGGCGGCGGCGTCCGATACCGGGGCTGGACAGCCCGAACCCGAGCGCGCGATCGTTTGCCGAGCGCACGGCGGTCAACACGCCGCTTCAAGGGGCCGCGGCCGACCTGATCAAGCTCGCCATGATCCGCATTGACCGGGCGCTCCAGGATGGCAGGCTCCGAAGCCGGATGCTGCTGCAAGTGCATGACGAACTCGTTTTCGAAGCTCCGCCCGAGGAGGTGGAAAGTCTCGCGGCGACGGTTAAGCAGGAGATGGAGCACGTGCACGAATTCGCGGTCCCACTTGTAGTGGAAGTGGGAATCGGCGAGAATTGGCGTGACGCTAAATGAAAAGATTCGCTGCCTTCTGCACACTCGCCGTTCTGCTCGCCGGGTGTTCCGGTTCGAAACAGAACGCCACTCCGGAGTCCGCCGCGCCCAGCAAACCGGCGCCGGAGACTTATAAAGCCCAGTTCGACACGAGCAAGGGTACGTTCGTGGTCCAGGTGACCCGCGTTTGGGCGCCGTACGGGGCGGACCGATTTTACGATCTGATCCAGCAGCACTTCTACGACGATGCGCGGTTCTTCCGGGTGCTGAAGGGTTTTGTGGTGCAGTTCGGGATTAACAAGGACCCCGATGTCGAGACCCGGTGGCGCAATAACGTGATCCCGGACGATCCGGTTCGGCAGACGAACGCGCGCGGGACGCTTACCTTTGCGACGAGCGGGCCGAATACGCGCACGACGCAGCTTTTCATCAACCTGGCGGACAATGCGCGGCTGGACCAGAGCGGATTCAGCCCGTTTGGGAAGGTTGTGCAGGGTATGGAAGTGGTTGATCAGCTTTACAGCGGCTACGGGGAAGGTGAGCCGCAGGGCGAAGGCCCGAATCAGGAAAAGATTGAAGCGAGGGGGAACGAATACCTGAGCGCGGATTTTCCCCGGCTGGACTATATTAAAACGGTCCGGATCGTTCCGTAGGGCGGGCCGGCTCCCGCGGGGGCGGTGAGACGTTTTGGACCGTTCTTTCACTTACTTACGCTGTCTGTAAGTAGCGGGACTGTTGTCTGCCCGTCCCGTGGAAGATTTTGGGGGAAAACGATGAAACGCTTCGTCATATCATTTCTTTTCGCCGGTGCGATGGTGGCCGCGCAGCCGGTCGTCAATACCGGGGGCATTTTGAACGTGGCCAGCTATGCGCCTCCCGGTTTACCTAACTCATCCATCGCCCAGGGCTCACTTTTCGCGATCTTTGGAACGGGTCTCGGACCCACGCCGCATGCGGCGGTTTACGCGTTTCCACTGACGCCCAACGGCTTCCAAGGCACGACGGTGACGGTGACGGTGAATGGCACAACGGTGAAGGCGCCGGTGCTGTTCACGTCCGCCAATCAGATCAACGCGATGTTGCCGTCGGCGACGCCGGTTGGCAGCGGCACGCTTACCGTCACGTACAATGGCCAGACGAGCGCGCCGGTGTCGATCGATGTAACTGCTCACAGTTTCGGCGCTTTTGCGGTGAGCCAGGCCGGAAGCGGTCCGGCCGTCATCACGAACGCCAACTACCAGCCCCTCAGCTTCACGTTCGCGGCCAACGCGGATGAACTGATGATCCTTTGGGGCACAGGACTTGGTCCTGTCACGGGGGATGAAAACGCCGGTCCGCTGCCCGGCAACATACCTTCGCTTCCGGTGAAGGTTTACGTTGGCAACCAGCAGGCCACGATCACCTACCAAGGCCGCTCGGGTTGCTGCGCGGGCGTGGACCAGATTGTGTTCAACGTTCCGTCCAATGTGACCGGCTGCGCGGTGCCGGTGGCGGTACAGGTGGGATCGACAGTGAGTAATTACACGACGATGCCGATCGCATCGAGCGGGCGCGTCTGCTCGGACAACTCGGTTTTCTCGTCCACGCTGTTCTCGCAGCTTTCTTCGAAGCAGAACGCCGCGGTCGGCAGCATCACTCTCAGCCGGATGGCCTTGACAGAGGCGTTACCCCCGCCACTGGGCAGCGGAACGCCGATCACCCAGACCGCGGATGTGGCCAGCGCCAATTTCTCGCGGTACACCTATGCCAACCTGCAGCAGTACGTCTCCTACCTTCCTGTCCAAACCTTCGGGGCGTGCTCGGTGGTCGTCATCTCCGGGAGCGGATCAAACTCGAACGGGCCCACGGCTCAATCTACTCCGCTCGATGCCGGTCCGCCCCTCTCGCTGAACGGGCCCGGAGGCCCAGCCCAGATTGCTTTGATTTCGAAGGGCGTGTATGAGAGCTTGGTAGGCGGGGGCACGGATCTCACGCCGCTGTACTACACGCCAGGCTCTTACACCGTCAACGGTAACGGCGGCGCCGATGTTCAATCCTTCCAGGCTTCCGTGCAGTTCCCCGGAAACTTCACGTGGACGAACGAGAGTTCCATCACGTCGGTGACCCGTGCCCAAGGTGTGACGGTATCGTGGACCGGGGCGGACTCGACCAACGGTGTATTCATCTCTGGTTTCTCGCTTGGTGGCGCTGATCCCAAGAACCTCGTCGGCGGACTTTTCTACTGTCATGCCTCCGGCGCAAGCGGTTCATTCACCGTTCCATCGGTTGTGCTGCTCGCTTTGCCCGCAAGTTACACCAGCCAAGGCCTCGGGCTGATCACCGGTTTTCTCACCGTCGCCACCACGGCGCCGTACCAGACATTCAGCGCCTCCGGCCTTGACTTCGGGTTCATCAAGAGCACGATTGAGGCCAGCGAGGTCGTGCCGTACCAGTGAACGCCTCACTCCTTCCGTTCCAAGCCGGGATTTGCCGGAGGAAGTTTTGTGCCGGCGACGACCGGCTTGGGATGCTGTAGCTGCACTACTGGCGCTGTCGATTTGCAACGTTGTCCACGGACGTTTCACTTCTTATATAGGGCACGCCCGCGCGCTCTGCCGATTTCAAGGGGGGACATCACCATGAAACGGATTGTGCTCGCTCTTCTCGCCTGCACTACGATTGCGCTTGCTCAGCCCAGCGTAAATACCGGTGGAATACTAAACGTCGCCAGCTACGCGCCTCCGGGCTTGCCCAACGCTTCGATCGCCCAAGGCTCGCTGTTCGCCATCTTCGGCACGGGGCTTGGGCCTTCCACAGGAGTTCAGGTTTCTAGCTTCCCGTTGACACCTGATGGTTTTCAAGGAACCGCGGTCTCCGTCACGGTTGCCGGCAAGACGCTCAAGGCCCCGGTGCTTTTTTACTTCGGCGACTCAGGTGAACGCGATGTTGCCTTCGGCAACGCCGGTTGGAAGCGGGACGCTCACTGTCACCTATAACAATCGGAGCAGCGCTCCGGTCGCCATCGACGTGGCCGCCAACAGTTTCGGCAATTTTGCGATTAACCAGGCCGGCCGAGGACCCGGTGTCATCACGAACGCCAACTAGCAGGCGCTGAGCGTCGCCAACGCGGCGAACCCTGGGGAACCGATGATCCTTTGGGGCACTGGCCTCGGCCCGGTGACCGGCGATGAGAACGTCGGCCCCCTGCCCGGAAATACGCCTTCGGCGCCTGTCACACTCTATGTTGGCAATCAGCAGGCCACGATTATCTACCAAGGCCGATCGGGGTGTTGCAGCGGAGTGGACCAAGTTTCGTTCAACGTGCCGCCGAATGTTACCGGGTGTGCGGTTCCGGTCGCGGTCCAGATCGGCAACACGGTGAGCAATATCGTTACCATGCCGATCGCATCAAGTGGGCGCGTGTGCTTTGACAATGCCGTCTTCTCCTCGACCGTGCTCTCCCAACTTTCCTCGAAGGGGAGCGTGGCCATCGGTGGCGTCAGCTTGCTGCGCGAGACGGATGCCGCCTCAGGGACGCCAACGACCTCCGACAGCGCCGGTGGCTTCTTTGCGCGCTATAGCTTCAGCAATTTCGAACAGTACTTGGCTTACTTGCCCGTGCAGACGATGGGAGCGTGCTCCGTGCTGACGTTCAAAGGAAGCGATATGACCGAGGGCCTCACGGTCGCCTCTACTCCTCTCGATGCCGGCAATACGCTGACTCTAAACGGTCCGGGCGGCACAACGGCTCCGCTCATGATGTTGACGAAGGGCAGCTATGACAGCACGCTCGGCGGAGGCTCCAGCGGAAAGCCTCTGTTCTTTACGGCCGGGTCCTACACGGCGTCCGGACCAGGCGGAGCGGACGTCGGTCCGTTCCAGGCCAATGTTCAGTTTGCAGCGAATTTCGCGTGGACGAATCAAAATTCCATAGGGAGTATTACGCGGGCGCAAGGAGTGACCGTCTCCTGGACCGGGGCCGACGCAGCCAATGGGATCTACATCACGGGATTCTCGGCGGGCGGCTCGGACCCCAATAATCTGGCTGCGGGATCGTTCTCCTGTCACGCGCCCGGCGCGAGCGGTTCGTTCACCGTGCCGGCGTACGTGCTGCTTGCGCTGCCGCCAACCTATGTGGTGCCCGGGCTTTCGCTCGCCACGGGCTCGCTCGGCGTATCTTCCGGCACGAGCTACCAGACGTTTACGGCGTCCGGTCTGGATCTCGGCTTCATCGGCAGCTCGGTTGAGATCTCGCAAGCTGCGACTTACCAATAACCCGGCGCGGCAACCTTCAGCCTGCATGCCGGTCCGGCCGGCGCCGGGCGCGACAGGATGTCACTTAGAGCGAGCGCACGCGCCGATTATACGGTCACGACAGAAACGCCGAGTCCGCGATAAGGCTCGATCGCTTCCGCCGAGGCGTCCGTGACTAAGTGGGTCAAGGCTCGGACCGGGGCGACTAAGTAGGGCAGGGCAGTGCCAACTTTCTCCGCCGTCACCAGCGCCACCACCTCCGCCGCGGCCTCGATCATCGCCCGTTTCAGAAACACTTCCTCACGTTCCGGCGCGCGCACTCCGAACTCCGGGTGAAGGCTTCCGGCGCCCAACAGGCACAAATCGGCCCGGTAAGAACTTAACTCCTTGATTGCTTCCTCGCCCAGAGTAACTTGGGAGGCCTTGCCTAACTTGCCTCCAAGCAGAATCACTTCGACTTTCGGATGCTCGGCCAGAGCCATCGCCAGTGGAACGTTGTTTGTCACGATGGTCACCTCGAGTTCCGGGGCCAGGTAGCGGCCCACCTGCTGCGTAGTTGTGCCGCCGTCGACAAGCACGAGCTGCCCCGGCTGAATCATCGCCGCCGCGGCCCTTGCAACCCTCTGTTTGGCTTCGACCGACTGCTCATGCCGCGCCGCGAAACTGATTGGAGCGGGCGAACGCGGCAACGCGCCGCCATGCACCCGAAGCAGCCTTCCCACGCGCGACAATTCCCGCAAATCGCGCCGCACGGTGTCCTCCGATACGCCTAGCATCGCGCCAAGTTCAGCCGCCACAACCTTGCCATCGCGCCGCAGCGCGTCCAGAATGTACTGCTGGCGCTCCTCCTTGAGTTGGAACTTGACGGCCTCTGCTGGTTTTCGCGTACTTGTGTTTGACATTGCCCGTTTGTGTCGATATTATCCGATGTTGCGCATATGGCACCACTGAAGTCCGTAATTTTCGACTATGGCAACGTGCTTTGCCGGCCCCAGCCGGCCGAGGAGGTTTCGGCGATGGCAGCCGAATTCCATCTCCCCGTCGAGCGCTTTTGGGATTTGTATTGGCGCAAGCGGCTGCCCTACGACCGCCGTGAGATGACACCGGAAGAATACTGGAACGACTTTTCACAGATGGCGGGCGTCGAGCTGCACAACGGCAGCCTGGGCAGGGTGATTGCGCTCGATTCCTCGAGTTGGTCCCACGGTGACCCCGTGATGGTCGAGTGGGCGATGCGCGTTCGAGACACGGGCATTCGCACCGCCATCCTGTCCAACATGCCGCTTTCGCTGCGCGAGCACCTCGATGCGATCCATCCCTGGATTCACCGCTTCGATTACCGAGTGTTTTCCTGCGATGTACGGATGGCGAAGCCGAGCGCCGGCATCTACGAACGAGTCCTAGCCGGACTGGGCGTGCAACCGGAAGCCAGCCTTTTTCTGGATGACCGCCCTGACAATGTACGCGCGGCGCGCGAACTTGGGATGAACGCACTCCTCTTCTCGACCCCGGCGGCCGCAGCGGCCGAATTGAGCGATCGTTACCACCTGCCTCCGCTCGAAGTATGACCGCGCCGGCGCGCGCGCGCTGGCGGGTGAGCGCCATCTTCCTGCTTCACGGCGTCATCGTGTCGAACTGGCTTACCCGCATTCCCGCGGTGCAACAAAAGCTCGGCCTTCCGGCCGGTGGCCTCGGATTCGCTTTGCTGTTCACGACCGCCGGCGCGCTCTGCAGTATGCCTGTCACGTCGCGCCTGATCGGCCGTTTCCATAGCGCCGCCGTCACTCGCCTGTCCTCGTTCGCCTTTTGTGTTGTTCTTCCCCTGCCGGCGGTTGTTCCGAAAGCCGTTCTGCTGGGCCCGGCGCTGTTTGTGTTCGGTTGGGCCGCCGCTACCATGGACGTTTCGATGAACACGCAGGCGGTCGTCGTCGAGCATGCGCTCGGCAAGCCGGTGATGACGTCCTTCCACGCGCTGTTCAGCATCGGCGGCATGATCGGCTCCGTCATGGGAGGGGTAGCAGCGGCGCTCAAACTCTCGCCCCCGGTGCACCTGGTACTTGTGTTGCCCTTGTTGCTGGGATCAACGGCGTACGCGACCCGGCACCTGCTGCCGGACCTTGCCGCGCCGGCTGTGCCCGGAATCCCTATTCATTGGACTCGCCATTTGGCGTCTGTCTGGGGTCTCGGTGCGATTGCCTTTTGCGTCCTTATGGGCGAAGGTGCCATGGCCGATTGGGGCGCGGTTTACGTGGGCGGCTTGCCTGGCGTCTCGCCCGGCTTCGCAGCGGCCGGTTATGCGGTCTTCTCGATCGCCATGGCCGTGGGCAGGCTGCTCGGCGACCACATTCGCACGCGCCTTCCGGAAGCCGTCATCGTCCGCCGAGGTGCAGTTCTCGCTTCGGCGGGACTCTTTGCCGGCCTCGCCCATGGCGCGCTCCCCGGCGCACTGGCCGGTTTCGCGTGCGCCGGGCTCGGCTTCTCCACCATATTCCCGATCCTCACGTTGCGGGCGGGCCGCGTGTCCGGCGTCGCGCCGCAAGCGGGGATCGCGGCCGTGACCGCCATCGGCTACTCCGGCTTTCTAATGGGACCACCTCTCATCGGTCTTCTCGCCCAACTGAGTTCCCTGCGCCTGGGCCTCTGTCTCATACCGTTGCTCAGCGCGATCGCCGCGGTTCTTACCCGGACGGCGCTCACACCGGTGACGGATCTGCGGCTGGCCCCAAGCGGATAGGACGTGGCGTCCTCCTTGCTACATTAGGGATTGATTATGTTTCGCCCATCTCTGTCGAAAGCCGAACTGGAAGCCAAGGCTCTCAGAATCCGGCGGAAGATCGTCGAAATGATTACCGCGGCCAAGTCCGGCCATCCGGGCGGTTCACTGTCGGCGGTCGAGATTCTCGTCGCCCTTTTCTATAGCGTTCTCCGGCACGACCCTTCGAATCCGAAGTGGGAGGGCCGCGATCGCTTTATTCTCTCCAAGGGTCACGCGGCTCCCGTGCTCTACTCCGTGCTCGCTGACTGCGGCTATTGCGATTGGAACTCGCTCGATACGTTGCGCCGGCTGGGCTCCATTTACCAGGGCCACCCCGATGTCCGCTTCCTCCCGGCGCTTGAAGCGTCCACCGGTTCGCTTGGCCAGGGCCTCTCGCTGGCGATCGGCATGGCGGTCGCTGCAAAACTGGACGGCCGGCCGTCCCGCGCCTACGTCGTTCTCGGCGACGGTGAAATTCAGGAAGGCCAGATCTGGGAGGCGGCCATGTTCGCCGGCGTCCGCCGAGTTGACAATCTCGTGGCCATCGTCGACTGCAACAGGATCCAACTCGACGGGTTCGTCGCGGACATCCTGGACCTCGAGCCGCTCGCGGACAAATGGCGCGCCTTCAACTGGAACGTGCTCGCAGTGGACGGCCATTCGATCCCCGAACTGCAGGCCGCGTTTTCTGAAGCCGCCGCCACGAGCGGGAAACCGACGGTCATACTCGCCCATACGGTGAAGGGCAAGGGAGTTTCCTTCATGGAGAACAATCCGAAGTTCCATGGCACGGCGCCTACACCGGACGAGATGAATCGCGCGCTGGCCGAACTGGTATGAATCCCATGGCAACTGCTACCGGAGTTGAATTGAAACTCGGCCTCGCCACCCGCGAAGCCTTTGGCCAGGCACTGGTTGAACTCGGCCGCGAGAATCCCAATATTGTCGTCGGAGACGCGGACCTTTCGAAATCCACTTACACGAGTTCCTTTGCGAAGGAATTTCCGGACCGGTTCTTTCAATGCGGGATTGCGGAAGCGAACCTGATTGGCATCGGCGCGGGCCTGGCTTCGTCCGGCAAGATCCCATTTGTGTCAAGTTTCTCGGCATTCATTTTGAATAAGGGCTTCGAGCAGTTGCGCGTCACGGCCGCCTTCCCGAACGTGAACCTGAAGGTCGTAGGGACGCATAGCGGGATTTCGATCGGCGAAGACGGGCCGTCGCAGATGAGTGTGGAAGACATCAGCCTCGCCTGCTCTCTGGCCGGCTTCACGGTGATCTGCCCGGCTGATGAGCACGCCACGCGCGCGCTCGTCCGCGCTGCCGCTGCTCACCGCGGTCCAGTTTTCCTTCGCATGGGCCGCGCCAAGGCGCCTATCCTTTACAGGCCCGAAACCGCCTTCGAGATCGGCAAAGCGGTCGAGATCGTCCTCGGGACCGACATCACGCTGATCGCTACCGGCCTGCTCGTCGCGGAGGCATGGAAAGCGTCCGTCTTGCTTGGCAAGGAGGGCATCTCGGCGCGCGTGCTCGATATGCATACGATCAAGCCGCTCGACCGCGAATCCATCGCCCGCGCGGCGCGGGAAACCGGCGCGATCGTCGTGGCCGAAGAGCACCTGGCCGATTCGGGCCTCGGTGTGCGTGTTGCTCAGGTTGTTGCTGAAACGTATCCTTGTGTCATGGAGTTCGTAGGCATTCAAGATACCTACGCGGAGTCGGGTGCTCCCGGCGGATTGCTCGACAAGTACGGGCTGCTTGCCCGTGACTTGATCGCCGCGTGTCATCGGGCGCTGAAGCGAAAACGGTAAACGGCGCACCCGGGGTGCGCTGGAGCCGAATTCTTTCACGGTGGGAGGACATGGCGATCCGAATCCTGATTGCCGAAGGCCACCGGATGATGCGGGACGGACTCGCATC
>DAIDIH010000074.1 GCA_027459465.1 Bryobacterales bacterium
CCGGTAATCAGGATCGTCGCCCGGCTCGGCGCCACCTGCGTCACCAGGTCCAGCACGCGCAACATCCGGTCGCTTCGCCCGATGATATTGGGGAAACTGTAGCGCTCCTTCAGCGCCCGCTTTAGCTGTGTGTTCTCCCGCTCCAACCGGCTGCGCGTGATAACCAGATCGATTTCCGCTAGCAACTTGTCGTTGTCCCACGGCTTGGAGAAGTAATAGTTCGCGCCCGCCTTCATCGCGGATACGGCCACTTCCACCGACCCATACGCCGTGATCATGAAAATCGGCGTCTCCGCGTCCCGCTCCCGCACCTCGCGCAGCACTTCCATGCCCGACCGGTCCGGCATCATCAGGTCGAGAAGAATCAGATCGTAGCCGGCCGACTCCAGTCGCTTCAGCCCGCTGCCTCCGTCCGGAGCCAAATCCACCGCATAGCCTTCCAGCTCCAGCAGCGTCTCCAGACTCTCCCGGATATCCGCTTCGTCGTCGATCACCAGAATCCGGCCCTTGTTCTCAGCCGGAGTCGCCACATCCGGAGCCAGCGCTTCAGGCATGGACCGACGCCCTCGCATATGGCAGCGCGAGCTGGAACCGCGTGCCCGTGCCCGGCCGGCTGTCCACCTCAATCCGCCCGCCGTGCTCGCGGACGATGCCGTACGTCACCGAAAGCCCCAACCCCGTGCCCCTCTTTGCTCCCTTGGTCGTGAAGAACGGGTCGTAAATGCGCTCCAGGTGCTCCGGCGGGATCCCCTGGCCGTTGTCCAATACCTCGGCGTAAATCCCATCCGCCCCGCTCCACGTCCGCACACGCAGCGTGCCGCCGCCCTCCATCGCGTCGCGGGCGTTCAAGAACAAATTCAGGAAAACCTGTTGCAGTTTGCCGCTGTTCCCTCGAAGCGGCGGCAGGTTCTCCTCCAGTTCCATCTCCACCTTCACCCCAGCCTTGTCCAACTGATGTCCGATCAGAGTAATCGTCTCCTGCACCACACGGTTCAAATCCACTTCGACAAACTCCACTGGCTGCGTGCGCGAAAAATTCAACAACGAATTCACAATCTCACTTGCCCGGAACGTCTGCCGCGCGATCTTCTCGAGTAACTTCGATTGTTTATCGTCCCCGGAAATCTGCTTGGCAAGCATCTGCGCGTACGTCGAGATCACCGCCAGCGGCGTGTTTACTTCGTGCGCCACGCCGGCTGCCAAAAGGCCGATCGAACTCAGCTTGTCCGCCTGCACCAGCCGCCTCTCCAGTTCATCCCGGTCCGTGATGTCGTCGAAGATGATCAGCCGCCCGATCTGCCGGCTGTCCTTCGACACCAGCGGCGCGATCGCTACGTTCACCACCGCCTCGCGAGACCCGTTCCCATTGTGCCCGTTGCCGTTGGCGCCGTTGCTCCCGTTCGTCCGGCTCACCGGCTTCTGCCCGTTCGAAGCGTGCGCCGCCTCAAGTGTAACTTTGTAAAGATTGTGCACCCCCGTCTCGCCGCGCGCTTTGTCGAATGCATCGCAGAACGAGGCCGGGAAGAGTTCTCGTAGGGGCCGCCCCACGGCCTCATATCGCTGGATCCCGGTAAGACTCTCCATCCGGGGATTCCAGCTTTCCACCCGGTCTTCCAGGTCGGCCGCCAGAATTCCCACGTTAATCGACTCGACGATGTTCTCGCTGAATTCCTTGAGCCGCTCGTATTCCTCGGCCTTCCGCTGCAGCGATTCATACAGCCTCGCGTTCTCCAGCGCAATCCCCGCATACCCGGAAAGCGTCGCCAACAGCTCCACGTCGTCGCTCGAAAGAAAATCGCCTTTCTCCGTCCGGCTGATGCCAAGGTAGCCTAACGTCCGCCCTCGCGCCGAGCACGGGAAATAGTACGTCAGATCCAGATCCGCGAGCGTCCGCCGAACCGACTCCGGCCACTCGTGCGCGATCACGTCCACCAGCCGCCGCGTCCTCTCGAAGAACAGATACGGACGCTCGGGGTCGGTCGAAAGAAAACTCAGGTCCAGCGGCTGCCCGCTCGTCGGCCCATGCGGCGCCCGCCGCCCCGATACCGGCAGGTGCAGCTCGAAACCCAACCCGTCCTCCCGCCCCAGGAAAAAGGCCACACGCTGCAAACCCAGCGTCTGCACCAGCCGGTCGCCCAGCAAGGCAAGCATGGCGTCCCGGTTCGTCTCCGAACTCAGTTCCCGCGCAAAACCGATCAGCGTCTGCCGGTAATCGTAGCGGTCTTTGTAAAACCACCGCCGGTCCATCTGCTCTTGCAGCCAGTCCCGGATCGGCTGAAAGATAAAAGTCGCGAATAGAATCAGGCAGACGATCACCACCGGGCTCAACTGCCGCGGATCCGTGAACGCGAAAATAAGTCCGTAAAAGATCCCCAACACACACAGCGTCGCCAGCGTGTAAACGTAGCCCTGCTGGAAGATGATGTCCACGTCCATCAACCGGTAGCGCAGGATGGCGTACGCCCATGTCACCGGAATGAACAGCAGTGACAGCACTGCCATCTTCTGATAGTGCCCCGGCGTCGCCCCGATCAGATACGGAACCGCGTAAAACACGGCGAACGGCGCGATCCCAATGAACGCCCCGTTGCGCAGGTACTTCAGCTGCCGCCGCACCACCGGATCGTCCGCCTTCCGATGCTGCGCCGTCAGCACCGCCGCGCCCGTCAGATAACAGAGACAGAAAAATGCCAGCCACACCCGGTCCAACAGCCACCGCACCTCCAGCAGCGGCGCCGCCGTGCGCAGGATCCCCTCGGAAACCAGTGCATACGCCGCAAGTAGCCCGCCGCCCGCAACGTAAACCACATTCCGCGTCCACCTCCGGCTCCGTGTCGAAGGCCGCTCCGGAAACACCAGGCAGAAATGCAAGAACAGCGCTGGCGCCAGAACCCCCGCCGCGACATTGCCGAAGTAGATCACCTGGTCGAAGCCGTTTAGCTTTCCCGTGTAGTGGAACGCAGAAACGATGAACGAGGTCAGGCACAGAACGTAGAAATGCACCGCATGGGGCGCGTTGGCGCGGCGGAAATACACAAACAACCCGATCAGCAAGTACGCGGCGCCTACAAAGTACTGATAATAAATAGCCGGATCCGCAACATATTCCCCAACGATCACCGACGCGTGGAATTCTACGCCGGCCCGCGTCAACACATACGGAGCCGTGTTCCAGATCCCGATCGACTGCAGCGCCTCGGCCACCTGCCCCGTCTGGCGGATCGAGCCCTCTTTGATCGAAACGAGCACATCGCCCGCCCGGATGCCTTGATTCGCCGCCCCGCTGCCCGGCGCGACCGCGACAGCAGTCACGCCGGACGGGCGGTCCACCCACGTAACTCCATCATCTGGAAGGTGATAGCGACTCTGCTGCTGAAAATTGACTACGGCGCACGCCACCGCCCCCGCGGTGAGAATCACCATCAGAGCGCTAACGAATTGGCTCTGCAATCCCTTCAATGCATTTCCAGCGAGAGTCAGTCACCTAACAGACGCACTCGACACAGGCCTTTCCCGATTTCATTATGTCAGCACTTCGGATGCCACATCGTTCTGGTGTCTTCAGGCGCGTTTTCTACGCCTTAGACCCGGAAAACGCCAATAATTCCTAGCGCTCTTCTGAATTTGGAAGTGAACACTACGTGAAAGTGGACGAATTCAGGCCGCAACGGTTACTTCATCCCGCGATCCTATGATTCGGATTCCAAATCAAACTCACTATGTCCTGAAGGGAAAGGGGGGAGACAATGGCGAAGCCAACCCATCTCCTACTTGTTGCGTTCGTTCTGCTGGCGTCCGCTTCGGCGGCGCAAAACCCAGCGAAGTTGAACGTTGACACCAGCCAACGGGCGCTCACTGTAGGTCAAACCATGAATCTGCGCGTCGCTGTGCTGGACGCCGAGGGACGGCCCGCGCTCGCGCCCAAGCCGCTTACCGTCGCCATACAAATGCGCCTGCCATCCGGAACCGTTGAGCCGCTCGGCACGGTCACGATCCCCACGAGACAGGAAGGCGCGAATTTCGCCAAACCGCTCCTCGAAGCCGGACTCATGTACATCTGGGCGAAGAACGCCGAACTCGTCCCCGGCGGCCAGTACATCAATGTCCGCCCGAAATTCCACCCCATCCTCCGCGACATGGACGTGGTCCGGCCAACGGCCGCGCCTCCCGCTGTCATCGGCGGCGCTGTCCAGCCCAAATCACTCCCGCCGCCTCCCCCGCCGCCCGTCCAGGCTCCCACCCCCTCTGTCGCAATCCCGGAGGTCACGCTCCGCTACAGCCCGCAGCGCGACTTCCTGGCCAACGGCGCCGACCCTGCCGAAGTTGAGGCCTTCCTCGTCGGCGATGTCGTAGCAGCCCCCAGCGACATCCGTCTCACACTTTTCGACAGTACCGGCAGCCTCAGACCAACGCCACTCACCATCCCCGCCGGGCAGCCCGCAGGCCACTCCACGATTACTTCCAACGCGCCTGGCCCGGTCAGCGTCGAGTATCTTTCCAGCAACCCCCACGTCGCCTTCATCGGCGACAAGAACCTGAGCGTCAAGTTTGTCGCACCGATCTCAAGGCTCATTCTGCGTGCCAGCCCGCCTGGCATCTCCCTCGTCGACACCTCAGATTTCGTTGTTTCCCTCTCCGCCGCCGACGGCCGCACGCTGGTCACCGACTCGCAGCGCCCCGTCTCCCTCTCGCTCACGTCCGGACGCGGCCACCTCACGCAACAGGACCTCACCATACCCGCCGGCTCGTTTGACGCCCGAGTCCACTTCACCCCCGAGTGGCCCGGAATCGTCACCGTTTCCGCCGCAAGCCCCAATTTGCTCTCGGTCGAGACGCCGCTGAACGTCACTTGGCCGCTCGCCCTGCTGCTGTGTTCCGCGTTCGGTGCCGCCGCCGGCGGATTCATCTCCCGGCAAACCAGGAAACGCGCCGATAAGTGGCGCGTTCCTACGGGGCTCGTAACCGGCTTCCTCTTCTACTGGGCCTGCATCTTCCTCGGCTTGGGCAAACTGCTCGGAACCGCCGTGCTCAACCCCCTCAGCGCCTTCGCCGTCTCCGCCGTCGGCGGCTGGCTGCAAACCGAAGTCTTCACCCTCGTCGCGGAACTGCTCCGCCCGAAGCCGTCTTCAAACTAGTGGCGTTCCAACTTAACGCGCCTAGCGGGACTTTACTGCGAGTAACTGCCCGGGCCGAGGCTGGGCTCTGCTAATCGATTCATTCAGCAAGATTTTGACTTTCTTGCTGCCTCCCGTTTGCGTATTACCCTATTGTAGGGATTCTTCGACACTATACAACA
>DAIDIH010000075.1 GCA_027459465.1 Bryobacterales bacterium
GGGGCCGAAGGGGAGTTTGATGCGGGCTTCGATGCGGCCGTACTGCCAGGTGAGGTTGGCGGTGTCGGAGTTCTGGGTCATGCCGGTGCGGATGCGGCCGCTGGTGAAGTTGCCGCTGGAGTCGCGGATGGCGCGGATGACTAAGTGGCCGAGGCCGTCTTGGAAGACGTTTTGGGTGGAGTTAGTGTAGGTTTCCTGTTCGCCGTTGCCCCAGCCGTTGCCGCCGAGGTCGTAGTTCCAGTTTTTGGAGGAAGGCGGGGAGTTGGCGGGGCCGTTGAATTCGTCGCTCCAGATGAGTTTCCAGGTGGTTTGCTGGGCGTGGGCGGTCGAGAGGGCGGCGAGGAGAAGGAAGGCGCGGGTGGGGAGCATGAGGGGGATTCTCCGGGGGTAGTGTAGCAAGGGGGGAGGCGTCAGGCGAGGATGAGGCGGCGGCCCTTGGGCTGTGGGATGGGGTCGCCGAATTCTTTGGCGGTGTCGAGCCAGAGGCGAATAGCTTCCTGGGCGTTGGTTAGTGCTTCTTGCTGCGTTGCGCCGTGGGCGGCGCAGCCGGGGAGTTCCGGGATTTCCGCGACGAAGAGTTGGTCTTCTTCGCTCCAGTAGATGATTACTTCGTACTTAGTCATCGATTGAGCCCCAGCTTCGCCTTCAGGATCACCGCGCGGACCTGTCTTACCTGGTAAGGTTTTGCGTTTCACCCCGACCGCTGCAAGTTGATCATTTCTTCAACTCCACCTTTGCGGAACAGGTGGTGGCTGCCCCGCACTCGCTTCTCGAAGCCGATGCTCTCCAGAAGTCGGCATAAGTCGTCAAACCGGATGGCTGTATCGGCTGTGCCACTGAGGAGGCGCTCGAGTGTTTTCTCAGCGCCCATGGCATCATTCTATACGCCGGGACGGTGGCCAGGGGGATGCGTATCAAGCTTCAGGAGGCGGGGCGCGGGCGAATTCGGATCTCACACGAGCTTTCGACTGATCGCGTGCGGAGTCGAGGTCGTATCGCACCTTCATGTTCAGCCGGTATTCGGGCGTGGTTCCGAAATATCGGGCGAGGCGCAGGGCGGTTTCTCCCGTGATGGCGCGGTGTCCTGCGACGTTCGAACTAATCCGGTTCGCGGGTACGTGAATCTGTCTCCTTCAGAATCTCGCCTGGATGAACGGGCGGTAGTTTATCGGTGGTGTTTCGTGATTTTGACTTCTTCGGCATGGTTGTTCGTGCGTGTGAGTACAGTCTACGGCAGCGAATGGCGGTGGTTTTGGGAATGGACGATCATGGCCTGGTTGGCGAGATCGAGCTGCGTCAAGTGTATATGACAGCGATATACCGAAGTTGTGGCGGAACGGAAGGACCCGCTGGAGTTTTGCACGGGGTTCGAGCGGGATGACGCGAACGCGGTAAAGAACTGCGAGCGGCATCGAGTGACGCCGGCAGAGACGGAGAGCGTCTTCTTCCATAATCCTTTGGTGGTTCGGAGCGACATCGGACATTCGAAGCGGGAGAAGAGATATTTTGCGCTTGGGCGGACGGATGCGGGGCGGCATCTTTTTGTGGCGTTCACTGTGCGCGGTACGCTGCTGCGGGTCATTTCGGTGCGAGACATGAATCGACGGGAAAGGAACGCGTATGCCGAACAAGAAGAAGGCGGTGCCTGAGTTCCGGAGTGAAGAGGAAGAGCGGGAGTTCTGGCGCGGGCACGATTCGTCGGAGTTCATCGATTGGCGTACGGCAAAGCGCGCGAAGTTTCCGGATTTGAAGCCGGCGCTTCGAACGATTTCGCTGCGGCTTCCGGTTTCGATGATTGAGGATCTGAAGATTCTGGCGAACGAGCGTGATGTGCCGTATCAATCTCTGCTGAAGGTTTTTCTGGCGGAGCGGCTGAAGCAGGAGCGGCGCCGGGCGTCGTGAGGTAACTTAAGCCGGTTTTGGCAGAGCCGCGATGGCTGCTTGCAGCCTTTCGTTTGGCGCTGGCGGGTTTTCGAGTTGGCTCAGCACCAGGAGGATGCCGCGTTCCGAGAGTGCCGCCGCGGTTGGGAGCGTGGCCTTCGGCTCCGGCGGCGGCTGGGCGTTTATTCGCTTGTTATCGCCGGAGGCGGGTTTGGGCATGGGTATCTCCGCGTTAACTTATATAGATGCGCTACCCGCTTCCGCTTCGACTATTGGAACGATTCCTCCGTCTCGGCCATGGGTCGTGTCGCCTGATGCCCTTGTCGCAGAACTGAGCCCGCTCTGCGACTGCCCGCGAAATGCGGGCGCGAGAAACAGGTTGTCCCCGAAAAAATAGGAAATATCGTCCCCATTTTCCCCCGCGTCCCCGTTCTCCAGCCTCTCGCTCCACCCCACCCCTTGCATCCTCACGAGCCCGACTTTGACGTTACCGTGAGGTTACCGTGACGGGTGTTGCAGGGCAAAGGGAAATCGCCTACAATCGCGCTATTCCTCAAATCAAAAAGGAGTATCCGGATGAAAGATTCCTGGAGGATCCTATCCATTGTCGCGGCGATTGCCGTCGCCGCTTCCGCCGTTTTTTTGACCTTTGAAACGCCGGCCGGCCACGTCCTGCCGCCTGGCTCGGGCGCGC
Source organism: Bryobacterales bacterium (assembly GCA_027459465.1). Classification (GTDB taxonomy): domain Bacteria; phylum Acidobacteriota; class Terriglobia; order Bryobacterales; family Bryobacteraceae; genus JAJYKC01. The sequence continues at coordinate 2,576 of DAIDIH010000075.1, forward strand.
TCATCGCCGGCACGCCGACGCCGGATGGCGGCCGCGAGAAGGTCACGATCGACTCTTTGAGCGACTCCACCAAGGAGTTGGTAGACAAGATTATTGCGCAGCTCATGTCGCAGGGCCTGACGCCGGGTGTCGAGCTTTCCGTTCAGAAGGATGGTAAAACCATTTATGAAGCTGGTTATGGGACCATCGCCAGTTCCGGTCCGCAAGCGAAGGTGGTTCCGGGGTCAGACACTCGATTCCAGATCGACTCCCTCACCAAAACGTTCACCGCGATCACCATCCTGCGCCTGGTCGAACAGGGGAAAATCGATCTCGACCAGCCGATCGGCAAATACCTTCCGGGGCTTCCCAACCTGAGCTGGAATGCCATCCCGGTCCGCTCCTATCTCGGCATGATTACCGGAATCCCCGACCACAGCGAAACCACCGGCACCTTCCATGAGGCGATCGCTACCGTGGCCGCCGAACAGACCTCCTACGGGACCGGGCTCGATTTTGAACCCGGCTCGAAGTACGAATACAGTGACACCAATTACTTCATCCTGGGAGAGTTGGTCAACGCGGTGATCCCTCACCAGCGCTTCATGCCCTTTACCAAGGCGAACGTTCTCGAGCCGTTGGGCATGACGGACACCGGCTTCATTCCCTTCGGCACCGGCGACCTCTGGCCGACGCCCTATAACAACTGCAATTTGGCCACGCCAGCCGCCAACTGCGTCGCGGTTCTGCCGCGCAAATGGAATGCCGGCTTCACCGGCGGAGGCTTCGTCTCGACGATGAGCGACCTGGAAAAGTACGCGATCGGCCTCTACCACCGCGCAATCCTCAGCGAGAAGAGCTATAAAGAGATGTGGAAGCCGACGAAGCTCACCAGCGGTCGCAACAAGAACAAGCCCGTCAACTTCGGACTCGGATGGGAGAACCTCGCCTTCGATTCGAACAAGGATCTTCTGCAGGTCGGCAAGAACGGCGGCGGATGGGGCTGGGGCTCGCAGCTTACGCTGTTTCCGCAAAGGGGCGGCAGCGTCATCCTGCTGCGCAATTCCAACCCGGGCGGCAATCTGTTTCAGGCGACCATTGACATCCAGTTCGCCGTTGCCCATCCTCATTTAAAACCGGCCATCACGGCCGGCGCCGAGCCGAACACCTGCGGCGGTACGCTGGTTGTTCAAGGCAGCGGGTTTCTTCCCAATGAGCAGGTGAGCATCACGGTGAAGCATGCTCCCGGATTCAACTCCCCTCAAAATCTTGGAGTTCTTGGAAAATCCGGACCGTTGGGCAACGTCACGATTCACATTCCTTACAGCCTTAATCCGGCCAGCGGGCTGCCGGGTTGCGCCTTCAGTTCCACCGCTACAACATCGGTTACGATCATCGCCACCGGCGAAATTAGCGGTGAAACTTCCACGGAGTTTTATCTTAGGAACTGCGGCATAGCCTGGGGAGCGTGCGCGGCTTGATTGAGTCGTTTCTCCTGCTCCCGCTCTCCTGCTCAGGCTTGCAAGGGGGCGACTGTGCTTTCTCGTTTGCCGCAGCCCCGAGTTTCGGCGTTTCTCAGCGCAAACCGGGTACCGCAGACGTTGGGTTAGGGTAGCGATGAGGTGCGCGAATTTGGCGCTCCACAGCGGCCGTTCCCTTCAGCGCCGACGCGATACGGCGGTGGTTATAAACCTCATACGCACCACCGCCCCCACGGAGAAGTTTTGCCTGACAACGCCGATGCCGTTCAAGAGCGTACCTCACGGTGCTACAGGGGCAGGCGGCCGGAGCGGATGAGGGTGAAGGAGACGGTGGCGACGGCGAGCCAGAGGAGGAGGGCGTGGAGGAGGGGGCGGGGGCCGACGCGGCGGAGGGCGGTGCGGGAGACGGTGGAGCCGATGAGAAACAGCGTCACGGAGAGGGCGGAGATGGCGAGAGTTTTTAAGACGGCGAGGGCGGGGGCGGCGGCGGGTGGGAGGACGGTGTTGAGGGCGGCGGCGGCGCAGAAGAGGAGGATGAACCAGGGGATGCGGATGGGGGCGTTGGATTTGCGCCAGGCGGCGGCGCCGAAGGAGACGGGGACGATCCAGAGGGCGCGGGCGAGTTTGACGGTGGCTCCGACGGCGAGGGCGGCGGCGCCGTATTGGAGGGTGGCGCCGATGACGGAGCTGGTGTCGTGGATGGCGAGGGCGCTCCAGAGGCCGAATTGGGTTTGGGTGAGGCCGGCGGCGGCTCCGATTTTGGGGAAGACGAAGAGGGCGACGGAGTTGAGGAGGAAGACGGCGCCGAGGGAGACGGTCATTTCTTCGGAGTTGGCGCCGAGCAGGGGCCCGAGGGCGGCGATGGCGCTGCCGCCGCAGATGGCGGTGCCGGCGGAGATGAGGAGGCGGATGTTGCGGGCGATGCGGAGGAGGTGGCCCAGGAGGAGTCCGAAGGCGATGACGAGGACGATGCCCAAGGCGGTGTAGAGAAAGCCGGCGCGGCCGGCTTCGAGGACGCGGGAAAGATTCATGCCGAAGCCGAGTCCGACGATGGAAGATTGCAGGAGGCGGGTGGTCCAACGGGAGGAGGCGTGGGGGAACGGGTGCGGGAGCGTGAGGCCGAGCGCGATGCCGGCGAGGAGAGCGAAGCCGGGCGAGGTGAAAGGCGCGGCGGCGATAATAAGGCCGAGAGCGAAGACGATTCGGGCGATGTGTGCGCGGGTCATGAGCATTTCAAAGGGTATGAGGCGAGTTTGCCAGCGGCGGGCGGGTCCGGTCCAAGGAGAAAGGATGATGGGGGATTTGCTCGATTTATGGAACGGTGCAAGCGTGGGTGTGTGTTAGGCTGTACTTGGGGGACCGTTTCAAAAAAGTGTTGCGTTTCAATCGGTTGCGGGTGGTTCTGGGGAGACGGCGGTGAAGCTGGGGCGACGCGAATTGGCGGCGATGATCGACCATACGCTGCTGAAGGCGGAGGCGGTGGAGGCCGATGTGAGGGCGCTGTGCGGGGAGGCGGCGCGGTATGGGTTTAAGAGTGTTTGTGTGAACTCGGGATGGGTTCCGCTGGCGGTGGCGGAGTTGGCGGGAACGGCGGTGGTGGTGTGCACGGTGGTTGGGTTTCCGCTGGGGGCGATGGCGGCGGCGGCGAAGGAGGCCGAGGCGGTGATTGCGCTGAGCGATGGGGCGAGGGAAGTGGATATGGTGATGAACATCGGGCAATTGAAGAGCGGGAATTATGCGGCGGTGGGGCGGGACATTGCGATGGTGGAGGAGCAGTGCCGGAAGGCGGGGGCGGGGTTGAAGGTGATTCTGGAGACGGCGCTGTTGACGCAGGAGGAGAAGATTGCGGCGTGCCGGCTGGCGCGGGGCGCGGGGGCGCAGTATGTGAAGACGTCGACGGGGTTCGGGCGCGGCGGAGCGACGGTGGAGGATGTGGAGTTGCTGCGGCGGACGGTGGGCGCGGAGATGGGCGTGAAGGCGTCGGGGGGAATTCGCAGCTATGAGGATGCGATGCGGATGATCGCGGCGGGGGCGAACCGCATTGGGGCGAGCGCGAGCGTGCGGATTGTAGAGGCGGCGGAGTAGGCGAGTGGCGACGGAAGCCAAGGGCGGGGCGCGTTTCCGGGAGCGGGAGGAGCTGCTGGATTTTCTGCTGGACGTGTCGGCGGCGACGGCGGAGACGCTGGATCTGGACCGGTTGCTGGCTAACGTGGCGGAGATTGTGAAGGAAGTGGTTCCGTTCGATTTGTTCGCGATTCTGTTGTACAGCGAGAAGCGGGCGGGGCTGCGGATCGTGCATTCGATCGGGCACCGGGAGGAAGTGATCAAGAGCCTGGTGATTCCTTTGGGGGAGGGGGTTACGGGGCTGGCGGCGAGCCGGCGGCAGCCGGTTCTGGTTCCGGATGTGCGGAAGGAGCCGGCGTATCTGAACGCGCTGGACGCGGTGCGGAGCGAGTTGGCGGCGCCGATGATGGCGCGGGGGAAGCTGGTGGGGGTGATCGACCTGCAGTCGACGCGGCTGAACGCATATAACCAGCAGGACCGGGCGCTGGTGATGCTGATTGCGTCGCGGGTTGCGGTATCGATCGACAATGCGAGGCTGTACCGGAGAGTGGAGCGGCAGAACCGGACGCTGCGGACGCTGGCGCATCTTTCGCGGGAGTTTGGTTCGATTCTGGCGCTGGACGAGCTGCTGGGCAAGATTGCGAAGACGATACACGCGATGATCAACTTCGACGCGTTCAGCATATTGCTGGTGGACCAGCAGAAGATGGTGCTGCGGCACCGGTTCAGCGAGCGGTACGACGAGCGGGTGGAGTTGGACAACATCCCGATCGGGAAGGGGATTACGGGGGCGGCGGCGGAGTCACGGGAGCCGGTGGTGGTGGCGGATACGCTGGCCGATCCGAGGTATATCGCATCGCATCCGGATATCCGGTCGGAGGTGGCGATTCCGCTGGTGATGCGGGACCGGGTGATCGGGGTGATGGACCTGGAGAGCGAGAAGCTGGGGTACTTCACGGAAGACCACGTGCGGCTGCTGGCGCTGCTGGGGCCGCAGATTGCGAGTTCGGTGGAGAACGCGCGGCTGTACGAGGAACTGGCGCTGAGCGAGCGGGGGATGGAGCAGGACCTGAAGGCGGCGCGGAAGCTGCAGTCGGTGCTATTGCCGAAGAAGGTGCCGCCGATTCCGGGGCTGGAGGCGGCGCTGCGGTCGCGGCCGGCGCGGGAGATCACGGGGGATCTGTTCGATTTTTACGATTACGACAAAGAGACGACGCTGATTGCGTTTGGGGATGTGAGCGGGAAGGGTGCGGCGGCGGCGTTGTATGGGGCGCTGGTGAGCGGGTTGTTGCGGACGCTGGCGCCGCAGCGGCGCGGGCCGGCGGAACTGATGAAGGCGCTGAACGAGGCGCTGCTGGAGCGGAAGGTGGACGCGCAGTATGTCTCGCTGGCGCTGCTCAAGTGGGAGAGCGCGACGCGGCGGCTGACGATGGCGAACTCGGGCGCGGTGCCGCCGGTGATTCTGCGCAACGGGGAAGCGATGAAGCTGAAGGTGGAGGGTGTGCCGCTGGGGCTGCTGGAAGAGCGCGAATACGAAGTTACGGTGTTTGAAGCCAAGGCCGGCGATTTGATCCTGTTAACTTCGGACGGGGTGCTGGACCAACCGGGGGCGAACAAGGAGCCGGAGTTTGGACGGGGGCGGCTGATGCGGGCGCTGACGAGGACGTGCCGGAAGCCGGCGGCGCAGATTGTGCAGACGGTGCTCGATGAGTTGGACCGGTTTGCGGGGGACACGCCGCGGTTTGACGACCAGACGCTGCTGGCGATGCGGGTGGTCGAGGGCGGAGCGCGTTCGTGAAGGCGTTCGAGTACCGCGGCGGGGCGCTGTGCTGCGGGGAAGTGAAGCTTGCCGAGATTGCGGAGGCGGTGGGGACACCGTGCTACGTGTATTCGGGGGACGCGATCCACAGCCGGTTCGGCGAGTATGCCGGGGCGCTGGCGGGGATGCCGCATTTGATCTGTTATGCGGTGAAGGCGAACGGGAACCTGGCGGTGCTGCGACTGCTGGCGGAGGCGGGCGCGGGGTTCGACATTGTTTCGGGCGGCGAATTGTTCCGCGTGCTGCGGGCGGGAGGGGAAGCGGGGAAGACGGTATTCAGCGGGGTGGGGAAGACGGAGAAGGAGATCGGAGAGGCGCTGGAGGCGGGGATTCACAGCTTCAATTGCGAGTCGGCGGGGGAACTGGAAGTCTTATCGGCGGTGGGGGAGAGGCTTGGCAAGAGGGCTCCGGTTGCGCTGCGTGTGAATCCGGACGTGGACGCGGTGACGCATCCCTACATTTCGACGGGGATGCGCGAGCACAAGTTCGGTATTGCGATGAGCGACGTGGAGGGGATTTGCGAGGGGGCGCGCGGGCTGAAGGGCGTGGAGATTACGGGGGTGAGTTGCCACATCGGGAGCCAGATTCTGGATTTTGCGCCGATGCTGGAGGCGGCGGAGCGGATGGTGGAGCTTGCGGTGCGATTGCGGGGACGGGGGTTTGCGATCGGGTCGCTGGATCTGGGCGGAGGGCTTGGGATTGCGTATCACGCGGGGCAGGCGGGTCCGGCGATCGGCGAATTTGCGCGGGCGCTGCGGGGGAAGATCGAGGGTTCGGGGCTAGAGGTAATGATAGAGCCGGGACGGTCGATCGTCGGCGAGGCGGGTGTGCTGTTGACGCGGGTGCTGTATCGGAAGAGGAGCGGGGGGAAGGAATTCGCGATCGTGGATGCGGCGATGAACGATCTGATCCGGCCGGCGCTGTATCAGGCGCATCACGAGATTCTGGCGCTTGGGGAACGGAAGGAGACGGTGCGGGCGGACGTGGTGGGTCCGGTGTGCGAGACGGGGGATTTCTTCGCGCGCAACCGTGAGATACCGGACGTGGGGCCGGGCGAGTATGTGGCGCTGGCGTCGGCGGGCGCGTATGGATTCTCACAGTCGTCGAACTATAACTCGCGGCCGCGGGCGGCGGAGGTGTTGGTGGAGGGCAGCAAGTGGCGCGTGGTGCGGGAGCGCGAAACGTACGAGAGCCTGGTTGCGGGCGAGCGGGTTTAGGCGGAGAGCGTTTTCGGGCTAAACGTACTGAACGGGTAGACGGGCCAGTACTCGACCGATGAAACGGGCGGATTGGTGGCGTCACTGTGACGTGTGGCGCACGCGGCGAGTCTCACGGCCTACGCGACGAGTTTTACCTCCGAGCGGATTGAGCGGATGCTGTCCGATATGAAGAAAATGGAGATCCATCGGCGGCTGGCCGAGCAGATGCGGGAAGAGCAGATGACGATTACGAATCTTGCGGCGCTGCTGGCGAACGGGGTGGCGGTGAGCGAGGGCGAGGTGTTTCCGAACGGGTGGGAAGACTCCACGCAGGGGCGCGCGCGAAGGTATACGGAGGCACGGCAGGAGCACCTGGCGGCGGCGTGGAGCTTGCTTGGCTGGAACGGGAAGTAGGGACGGGGCGCAGAAGCGGCCGCTGAAGACGCTGGAGCGGGTGCTTTCGAAGGCGGGGATCGGGTCGCGAACGGAGGCGCGAAGCTGGATCGGCGCGGGACGGGTGCGCGTGAATGGGAAGACGGTGCGCGATCCGGACCATTGGGTGGACCTTGCGCGCGACCGGGTGGCATTTGACGGGAAGCCGGTGCGGGGGGAGCAGAAGGTCTACCTTCTGCTGAACAAGCCGAAGGGTTATCTGACGACGTATCGGGATCCGGAGGGGCGGAAGACCGTATACGATCTGCTCGGCGATTCGCTGCCGTATGTGTCGCCGGTGGGGCGGCTGGACTTGGACACGAGCGGCTTGCTGCTGTTGACGAACGACACTCAGTTTGCCGAGCGGCTGACGAACCCCGAGTACAAAGTGCCGAAGACGTACCTGGTGAAAGCGGGAGGGATTTTGAGTGACGAGAGTTTGGCGCGGCTTCGCGAGGGAGTGGAGTTGCGCGATGGGTTGACGCTGCCCGCGGAGGTGAAGCGGTTGCGCGATACGGGGACGTGCACGTTTGTGGAGATGACGATTCGCGAGGGACGGAACCGGCAGGTGCGGCGGATGATCGAGGCGGTGGGGAGCAAGGTGCTGAAGCTGGTGCGGACGAAGATCGGGGAGATTGAGATCGGGGGGCTGGAGATTGGGAAGTACCGGGAGTTGAAGGCGGCGGAAGTGAAGGGGTTGATGGAGGGCAGGACTGTTAGCCGGCCAGGCCGGGGAGGCCACCGAGCGAGCGGGCGAGTTTGACGGCGCGGACGATGGATTGAGAGACGGCCTCGGCCGCGGCGACGCCGAGGGTATTGATTTCGGCGACGAGCGAGCCGGTGGAGAGGGCGATGACGAGGTCGCCGTCGTTGGTGGTCCAGACGGGGGAGATGGTGCGGGCGACGCCGAGGGAGGCGAGTTCGGCGAGTTTGGTGGC
>DAIDIH010000076.1 GCA_027459465.1 Bryobacterales bacterium
CATCATTTTGTGTTTGGCGGCGAACTGGCCGTACCACTTCGTCTTACTTACGGGGATTTCGCAGGAGATGGCGTGGGCGCCGAGGGCTTTGGCGAGTTCGAAGGTGTAGTCGGCTTCGTCGTCCGACATGGCGTCGACGCCGTCGAACTTGACGATCTGGATCTTGACGCCGGCCTCTTCCCACTTGTGGCGGAACTCCTGGAACTGCGACATGGGCGCGCTGAGGCGCCACTTGCGAAGGGCGGCGAGCGCGGCCTTTTGCTCCGGCGTCAGATTGCGGCCGCGCGGCATAACGGGGGCGCCATAGTATTGCTCGACGGGTTGCGAGCGGAGCTCGACGGCGCTCAGGTTGAGGTCGATCAGATCCTTGAGCACACTGGTGGCGTCGGCGGGCATGCCGTGGAAGCTGTAGGGGGCGTTGATCCCGATCTGCACGCCGCCGAAGTCGGAGTCCGGTTTGGCGAGGAGACGGGAGACAGGCAGGGCCGCGAGAGCGAACCGGCCGAAATCGCGCCGGTTGAGACCGTTCACAGTTTCATCTCCCAGCCGGAGCGGAAGACGGGTTTGACTAATTTGTTCGCTTCCGGGCTGTTGGTGAAGCGGAGGTTGGCGCTGTCCCAATCGAGTTTGCCGGGGACGCGGAACGCGATGGCGGCGAGGGCGAGCCATTCAGCGTAGGGCCCGGAGATGGAGAAGTTCGAACAGCCGGGATCGCCGCCTTTGCAGGCGCGGACCCAGTCGAGCATATGGCCGGGGGAGCGGGTGAGAAGTTCGGGAGGCAGAACGTATTCGGCCCAGCGGGAGGCGGGCAGCAGCCAGACGCCTTCGCCGCGCGCGCAGGTGGCCATGATGCCTTTGGTGCCGATGAAGACGCTGCCGTTCCCGCTGAGGATGCCGGGCTGCGCTGGTTCGGAAGCTTCTCCGAAGACCTTGACACCTGGGCCGCCCGCGCCCATGCGCTGTCCGGGCGGCAGGTGCGGGCGCGGGCGGCGGGGATACGCTCCCTCGGGATGGACGCCGATTCGGGGACGGCCTTTGTCGGCGAGGTTGAACATGGGCGGCAGGATGGTTTCGTTCTCCATGCCGGGGACGTGGTAGGCGTCGGGAGCGCTGGGGCGGGCGGAGTCGTGATAGAAGACCTTCACGGCCGGCATGGCGCCGCGGGCGGGGAAGTCGAGGCGGATGATGGCGCGGGTGGGGAAGGTGATGCTGCTGGGGCCGATGTCTTCGACGCGTTCGACGCTGGTTGGCGCGGTGAGCTGGAGAGCGCAGTGGACGGGACCGGCGGTGTGGGTGGCCCAATTGCCGATCTGGCCGGTGCCGAAGTCGAAAAAGCCGCGCCAGTTGTAGGGGACGTAGTCGGAGCTGAAGGAACGGTCGTGCGCGCAGCCGAGCCAGTTTTCCCATGCGAGCGTTGCGGGAACCGGTTCGGCGGGAGGCAGGGATTGCAGGGCAGTGGGGTGTGTGCCGGGCGTGGTGGAGACGTGGGCTTCGGTGACGTCGCCGATTTCGCCGGACCAGAGGATTTCGCAGGCGACGCGATGGGCTTCGGCCGAGAAGCCCTGGTTGCCCATCTGGGTGGCGACCTTGTACTTGATGGCGGCCTGCTGCAGGATGCGTGATTCCCAGGGCGTGCGGGTGAGGGGCTTCTCGCAGTAAACGTGCTTGCCGCGCTCCATGCAGGCTAGGGCGACGGTGGCGTGCATGAAATCGGGGATGCCGATGGTGCAGGCGTCGATGTTCTTGCCTTCCTTGTCGAGCATGACGCGGAAGTCGCGGTAGAGAGGGCGGCCTTCGAACTTCTTGATGTTCGATGCCGCGCGATTCACGTCGACATCGCAGAGGGCGACGATGTTTTCCGTGCGCGCCGCGTCGTTCAGGTCGACGCCGCCTTGCCCGCCGCAGCCGATGGCGGCGACGTTCAGTCTGTCATAGAAGGGCTTGTAGCCGAGGGCGCGGAGAGACGGGACACTGCCGAAGCCGCCGATGGGGACGGCGCCGGCGAGGAGGGAGCCGAAGAAGAAATGGCGTCGGGAGAATGAATGTGATGACACGCTAACCCTTTCCTGGGCCGCTGGGCTTGCGGCTATCGTAAATCATACATCCGATCGGCGCGGGAGCAAGTTGTGCGCGCTAGTTCTGGCCGAGGCGGAGGAAGATGTGCTCGATGTTCGTGTTCACCGCCTGCTGCATCGAGGCCGGATCCCGGCCGGAAGAGAGAAGCGTGCCGTAGTTGTCGGCGGAAAAGGCTTTGATCGAGGCGACCGGGATGCTCTGTTGTATCTCCGCCAACGATTGGCCGTCGTTCTTGCCCTTTTCGACGCGCTCGGCCAGTTCCTCGATGTAATTGCGCTGGTCCATCATGCGCTGCTTCCCGTGGGCGACGTTTCCGTGGCCGCCGCAGACGCGGTTGAAGTCGAGCCTGGCGACGGAGTCGATGGTTATCGGCCATTCTTTGGGATAGCTGTCGCCCAAGAACGGAAGCGTGCCGATCACCATGTCTCCGGTGGCGACAACGCGCTTCTGGGGACAATAGACAACGACGTCGCCGGCGGTGTGGGCGCGGCCGTGAAACTCGACGTGTAAGTCGTGCGCTTTGTCGCGAATTACATAGGACTTGTCGAAGGTCACGGTGGGTAACTCGGGGCGGAAGTTTCGCATCTCGCGCGCGAAGGACTCGAGTTGACTGATGCGTTCGGTGAGGGCGGCGCGTTGTTGGGCGGAGCGCGCGGCGCTGAGTTGCTTGCGGGCTTCGTCGAGCAGGACAGGGATGTGTGGCTGGGAAGAGAAGGGATGGCCGTGGGGGTTGAGGGAAGCCTGGAGCCGCGGGGCGAGCAAAGTCGCTTCGAGTTTCCGGGTGGCGGCGCTCGAGATGATTTTCAGGTCATTGCCGAAGGCTTCGCGGTAGCCGGCGTTGCCTTGCGCGTGGTCCCAGTGAAAATGAGTGTCGACGAGATAGTGGACGGGTTTGGGGGTGATCTGCTTGCGGATTTGGGCGATCAGGGCGGAGGCGGCGGAGGGTTTGGAATGGGCGTCCACGACGAGCACGTCGGCCCAGTTGACGAAGATCGTGGCGTTGCAGTTGGCGACGGCCTGCGGGCGGGCGAAGGCGAAGTAGACGTCTTCGGCGACGGGTTGGATGTCGAACAGGTTCGTGGGGGCGTTGGCGGAGGAGGCCTGCGCCCAGGCGGCGCGGACCGAGGCGAGCGAGAGGAGGGAAGCTCCGGCGGTGGGGCCGAGGATCATGTCGCGGAAGAAATCCCGGCGTGAGGTGGCGTGGCGGCACATAGTCGGAAGGATAGGAGATGTTACTTGCCGCCGGCGGCGTGTTGGCCGGCGGGCGCGATGTCGGAGAAGGCAAGCCAGAAGCCCATCATCTCTTCGTCGCTCGGCTCGCCCCAGCGGATCGCTTTCGAAGGATTTGGATTCAGCGGGTTATTCGGCGAGTTATCGAAATAGGCGGTAGTTACCAGTTTTGTGCCTTTGGGCAGGATGAATTGCTTTTCGAGGAAATATGTTTCCTGCCAGTGGAAGTCATACTTCGGCACGGAGAAGAGCATCTGGTGGCGGCCGTCGGGGAAGATGGCTTCGGTCTTCATGCTTTTGCCGCGATAGTGCATGTGCGCGGTATAGGCGACCGCCATGACGTCCTTCGGCAGCGTGAAGCAGGAAGTGACGCGGTGGTTGGCGTCGCCGGGCGGGATGAGGAACATGTTGTTCCAGATCTCGTACTGCGCGACTTCATGGGTTACGGGCTCTTTGGCGAAGACGATGCCGATGGCGGTGCGGTCCGTCACGGTGCGGCCGAGGCGGTTGCTGTAGTGAATCTGGAACTGGAGGTAGGAGCCGGCGGGAATGCGCAGGGCGTAGCCGGGCGGGCGGACCTCGGGCAGATGGCCGGGAAGATAGATGGCCGGGACGCGATTGATGTATTGCTTCTCGCCAGGCAGAGCGCCGCCGCCGGGATCGGAGCAGCCATCATCGACCACGGGCACTTCGGGACGGAGGTGCTGGACTTTTCCCGTTGTGTAGCGGTACTTGTCGCCGCCGTTGGCGGACTTTTCGCGGTGAGCCTCCGACTTGGGGACTGCGTCCGCGCTTACGACGCTGACGGTGGCGTGATGGACGACGCGGCGGTCACCGGGCAGGACCTCGGCGACTTGCACCCATTTGTCCTCGGTGAAATGAGTTGGCACGTAGATGTAGTCGTACTCGTCCTGGCCGGCGGAGGAAACCTGCTCGGGCGGGATGGTGAAGACGACGTCGGGCTGCATGTGCCAGCCGTCGTGAAAGACGGGCGCGGGCGGAAGGTCGGCGGGGTCTCCTTCTTTCGCCCCGGTCTTGGCCCACTCTTCGATGGTGGCGATGTCGGCGTCGGACAGGCGCGGATCGTTGCGGAACACGCCGACGGAGGGATCCGCGTGCCAGGGAGGCATCGTACGGCCGGCGACGGCTTCGCGGACGGCCTCGGCCCACGGGCGGGCTTCCTTGTAAGTGACGAGCGACATCGGCGCGATGTCGTTGGGGTGATGGCAGACAACGCAGTGCTGGTAGAAGATGGGCGCGACGTCGCGCGTGAAGGTGACCTCGGGCTTTGTGCCGGATTCGGCGGCGCGCAGGAGAGTGCAGGAGACGAGGGCGAGCGCGATGGGGACCATTCGGCGGCCCAATCGGAGGGTCCGGACGTCAGCTATCCCGGTGTACATCATGTTCGGCCGCTATTTTATCGGATGCGGAGATCGATTTGAGAGGGCCGGTGATCCGATTCAGCGGCCGGTGCCGGACGGCGAGGCGCGGACGGCGCGTTCGAAGGCCCAGCCGCGGATTTGATTCATCTGTTCCTTCATGGTTCGCGACAGGGGGACGATCTTGGCGGCGATGAGGATGAGGTCCTCCTCGGTGACCGCGCGCTCCTCCAGACGCGCCTTCGTTACGGCGGAGACGATGCACTGCTCGATTTCCGCGCCGGTCCAGCCGGCGGTGAACGGAACCAGTTGGTTGAGATCGATTTCGGAGATATCGACGCCGCGGCGGAGCAGATGGATGCGGGCGATCTCGATCTGCTCTTCCGGGAGCGGGATATCGACGAAGAATACTTCGTCGAAGCGGCCTTTGCGGATCATCTCGGCCGGGAGCAGGTCGATCCGGTTGGCGGTGGCGGCGACAAAGAGGCCGCGCGTTTTTTCCTGCATCCAGGTGAGGAAGAAGGCGAAGAGGCGTCCTTGCTCGCCGCCCGAATCGGCCGAGTTGATGCCCATCTCGATTTCGTCGAACCAGAGAACGGCCGGCGCCATGTCCTCCATCATGCGGCAGGCCTGGACGAAGGCGCCTTCGGGCTTGCCGTGGCGTCCGGAGAAGATTTCGGTCATGTCGACGCGATAGAGGGGAAGCTCAAAGCAGGATGAGATGGCCTTGACGCAGAGGCTTTTGCCGCATCCGGGGATTCCCATGATGAGTACGCCTTTAGGAACGATTTCGGCGTCGATCGCGTCGCGGATCTGGAAAAGCTTGCGGCGATCCAGCAGCCATTTCTTCAAACCTTCGAGGCCGCCGACGTCGTCGAGGCTCGATGGGGTGGAAATGAATTCGATGTAGCCGCTGCGGTTGATCAGGAAGCGCTTTTCTTCGAGTACGGCAGGGAGGCATTCCGGACCGAGGCGCAGGCCGGAGCCGAGCGCGCGGCGCAGAGCGAAGCGGGCTTCGTCGAGAGTAAGTCCCTGGAGCGCCGAGGCAAGCTGATGAAATACGGCATCGCTCGCCGGACCCAGGTCTTCTTCCGGAGCGATGCGCTTGGTTTCCTCGTGGAGAAAGTCGATGAGTTCGACGATGTCGGGCGGGCGGAGTTCGACAAACATGACGCTGCGCTCGAGTTCCTGAGGGATGAAGCGGACCGGGGACGTGATGACGACGAACTTGGACCGGTCGAGGGATTTTTCGTGGATGTCGCGAAGGCGGCGGCGGATTTCGGCCGAATCGCGTAGGGGGTCGTGAAAGTCTTTCAGGTGGAAGATGGCGGGACCGGGATGACTGGCGATGAACTCGAGCGCTCCGCGGGGCGCCGCGGCGGCGGGTTCGGCAACCTGGCCATCCCGATGCATCCCCTCCGTCAGGCTCCAGGTCCAAACGGGGATCGTCGCGCCGTCCTGGAGACGGGAACTTACCTCGCGCAGGACACTGGCCACGCGATATTCCTCGTCGGAACGGATGTAAGTGAGGGGTCGGCCGGAGACGAAAATCTCCCGGATCATCTTCGCGGCCCGGCTCTCGGCGCGTTCGCGCTGAAGGACCGGAGCTACGGACAAGGCGTCTGAGGTCGTATTCTCAACCACAGTACATTATCTCTCCTGCGGCGGAGGTAGATTCGGCTTCGCGCGGAATCGGAGCGAATTATCGCACCCAGAGAATCACGGGCGGGCTGAACTGCGGATCGAGGCCGGCGGAAAATTCGATGGAGCCGACGGCGTTTTCGGGGATTTCGAAATTGATTTGTGTGATGCCGGAAGGCAAGCCGGGCGCGGCGCCGGCGTAGACCACGTTTGCGTAACTGACGATGGGGCCGAGCGTGACGTTGCCTTGTTGGTAAAGGCCGACGACGCAGTAGATCTGGCAGTCATCGGAGGCGGCGGTTTGTATGGCTCCGATGGGTGAGGAGGCGCCGAGGCCGGTGGCCCAAATGGAGACGATGGAGTCGCGGGGCGCGGGATTGGAGCGGGAGTTCACGGAACCGTCCTGATTGATGGCGGCGGCGGTTCCGTCGGGGTTAGAGAAGACGACGGGCGTGGCGGAGACGAAGGCGGCGTTGAAATCGGGGCTGGAGACGGAGCCGTTCTGGACGCGGATGGGCGCCTGGCCGGCGGAGACATAGGGGATGACGAAGTCGATGCGGGAGGCAGAGACGTAGAGCAGCGGGGCGGCGGCGCCGGAGTCGGAGACGGTGACGCCGGCGAGGGAGGTGGGCAGGTTGCCGGAAGAATCGGGCGTGGCGCGGACGGGGGTGGAGGGTCCGATGTTCGGGCCGTAAAGGGAGGCGACTTCGCCGGAGGAGACGAGGCCGTCGATGACGCCGCCGGCAAGGCTCTGGATGCCGAAGATGCGCATGGTGGGAGTTTCGGCGGGCGCGAGGAGCGAGACGAGGCCGTTGGCGCCCGCGGTGTGGACGAGGCCGGGCGTGGATTCGAGGCCGATGCCTTGGGAGATGGTTCCGTCGGGGTAGCGGCCGGAGTAGAGCAGCGTCGAGCCGGTGGAGTTTAGCTTGACGAGGAAGTCGTTGCCGTCAGACCAGCCGTTGGAGTTCGGGAAGGTGGACGAGGTTGTCGTTCCCGTGGCCCAGACGTTTCCGGAGGGATCGACGGCGAGGGAGGTGGCTTGACTGGGGCCGGCGCCGCCGAGGTAAGTGGTCCAGTCGAATGCAGTGGCGGTGGGGTTGAGTTTCAGGAGAAAGGCTTCGGGCGGCGGAAACGCTAAGCCGGGGACGTTAGGGCTGTAGGTTGCACCGGCGAAATAAACGCTTCCGGATGAGTCGATCGTGATGGCTTTGGCGATGGAGGATTCGGGCGCCATGCCTGAGGATCCCTTTGGGAATGGCTCGATGTAACTGAGGTAGTCGAGGGCTGAGCCGCCGGAGTGGATTTCGGCGACGAAGGCTCCGACGCCGGAGGAGGTAACCGCGCCGGGTGTGACGGGCAGGTCCGCAGTGTTTGTATTACCGGCGATCTAGGCGTTGCCGGAGGGGTCGACGGCGAGGGAAACGGCGGAGGTGAGTCCTGTGGTTCCACAGCTCAGAAAGGGGTGTTGCATGCAGGTGACGTCCCCGCCTGCGATGAGTCCGGAGTAGAGGATGGAGCCGCCGTCGGGTGAGATTTCGGTAACGAAGGCGGCGGTGACGAGGGAGTTAGCGTAGTTGGCGCAGGAAAAGTCCAGCGGCGGCAGCTTGGCGGTGTTGGGGAAGGAACAGGCCAGGGCCGAGCCGGCTACGTAGAGGTTACCGGCGGGGTCGGTGGCGAGGGCGACGATGGAGGCGTTGAAGTAAGTGGAGTAAAGAATGACGGAGCCGTCGGGACTTAGTTTGGTGATGAAGCCGGCGGGGCTGGCGGAGGGGAAATAGACGAGGGCGTTGCTGCGGGGATAGTCGGGCGAGGTGGTGGAACCGGCGACATAGACGTTGCCTTGCGGATCGAGGGCGATGGCGGTGGGCGTGTCGGCGCCTTTGCCGCCGAAGGTGACGTCGAAGATGAGCTTGCCGGTGCGATCGACCTTGGCGACGAAGACATCTGGCAGAGGGTCGCCGGCGAGGCCCGGGACGTTGAGATACCGGGCGCCGGCGAGGTAAGTGTTGCCCGCGGCGTCGGTGGTCATGGCGGCGGTTCGATAAGGTGACCCGTCGCCGATGTAAGTGGTGAATTCCTGAGCGGAAGCGGAAACAAGGATGAGTAAGAAGCTGGACAGAAGGCGCACGAATACACTCCGGATGAAGTACGGCCGGGGGCGGAAGTTAGGGTAGCACGCGCGAGGGTGCCGGTTGCTGTATGCTATCCGCGAGGAGAGCGAGGCATGCGCGCCCTTTGGTTCGTGCCGCTGGCCCTGTGGCTACCGGCGGTGGGTGAGGTACAGAATCCGCGGACGAGTGCGGCGGACATCGCGGCGGGGGCGAAGACGTTCCGGTCGCATTGCGCGCCGTGTCATGGATACGACGGCACGGGCGGGCTTGGGCCGAACCTGGCGGCGGGGCGCTTCTACCACGGGAGCACCGACGAGGACCTGTTCAACAACATTTCGAACGGCATTGCAGGGACCGAGATGCCGGGGCTTTTCTATTCGGCCGATCGCGTATGGCAGATCGTGGCTTATGTGCGGTCGTTGAACGGCGCGGCGCAGACGGCTCCGCCAGGGGATCCGAAGCGGGGCGAGGCGCTGTTTGCGTCGAAGGGCTGCTCCCGGTGCCATCGAGTGGACGGGAAGGGCGGAGCAATGGGTCCGGATCTTTCGCAGATCGGCGCGTCGCGTTCGGCGGCCTATCTTCGGGAGTCAATCGTGAAGCCCGACGCCGAGGTCTCGCCGCGGTATTGGCGTGTCTCATTCGAAGATGGGCAAGGCCGCAAGGTGCAAGGATTTTTGCTGAATGAAGATACTTACACGGTGCAGTTGATTGCGATGAATGGGGCTCTCGAATCCTACGATCGGGCCGGGCTGAAGGACTTTACGATCGACAAACGCTCGGCGATGCCGTCGTACGGCGGGCTGAGTTCGCAGGAGTTGGACGATCTGGTGGCTTACCTGTGGTCGCTGCGGCCGGGGAGGGGATCGAAATGAGGACGATTGCGATTGCCGCGTTGCTGGCAGGCGCCGCTCTGGGGCAGGTGACCGATGAGCAGTTACTCAATGCCGGCAACGACAGCGCCAACTGGCTGACTTACTCGGGCTCGTATCGTAGCTGGCGGTATAGCCGGCTGGACCAGATCACGACGGCGAACGCGGCGAGGCTGAAGCTCGAGTGGGTTTACCAGATGCCCACGACTTTGATGGTGGAGACGACGCCGCTGGTGGTGAATGGGGTGATGTATGCGACGGAGCCTCCGAGCAACGTGGTGGCGCTGGACGCCCGGACGGGACGGAGGTATTGGCGGTACCAGCGAGAACTGCCGAAGCGGATCAATGTGTGCTGCGGGCAGGTGAACCGCGGGGTGGCGATTCTGGGCAACCGGGTGTTTGTGGGGACTGTGGACGCGCACCTGGTGGCTCTGGACGCGCGCACGGGTGCGGTGTTGTGGGACGTTCCGGTGGCCGAACATACGGCCGGGTACAGCATCACCGTGGCGCCGCTGATCGTCAAGGATATGGTGATCTGCGGGATCAGCGGCGGCGAGTACGGGATCCGCGGATTTCTTGACGCCTACGACGCGGCGACGGGGAAGCGGCGCTGGCGGTTCTGGACGATTCCCGAGCCCGGTGCGCCGGGAAGCGAGACGTGGACTGGCAACGCGTGGAAGACCGGTGGAGGGCCGACGTGGGTAACGGGGTCGTATGACGCGGAGCAGAACCTGATCATCTGGGGTGTGGGCAACCCGTCGCCCGACTGGAACGGAGATGTGCGGCCTGGCGATAACCTTTACACCGACAGCGCGATTGCGCTCGATGCCGATACGGGCAAGCTGAAGTGGCACTTTCAGTTCATTCCGCACGATACGCATGATTGGGACGCAGTGCAGATTCCCGTGCTCGTGGACGGCGAGTGGCAGGGCCGGCCGAGGAAGTTGATTTATTGGGCGCATCGGGGAGGGTTCTACTATGTGCTGGATCGCGAGACGGGTAAGTTTCTGTTCGGGACTCCGTTCGCCAGGCAGACATGGGCGAAAGGGCTGAACACGGAGGGGCATCCGGAACTATTGCCGAACATCGATCCTTCGCCGGAGGGAACTTATATCTGGCCGGGCGTGCAGGGGGCGACGAACTGGTATTCGCCGAGTTATAACCCGATTACTAAGTTCTTCTATCTGTCTTATTGGGAGAACCGGAGCGTGTACCGGAAGGGCGAGCAGGAGTACAGTCCGGGGAACCGGTATATCGGGAGCGTGCCTTTGATCGATTTGCCGGGAGACCTGGGACATGGAGGCGTACGGGCGCTCGATCCGCAGACGGGGAAGGTGATGTGGGATTACAAGCTGGAGACAAAGCCGTGGGCGGGCGTGCTGTCGACGGCGGGCGGGTTAGTGTTCGGCGGGAGCGACGAGGGATATCTGTTCGCGGTGGACGCGGCGACGGGGAAAGAGGTGTGGCGGGCGAACCTGGGAGGGATCATCCGCGCGAATCCGGTGACGTACCTCGTGGACGGGCGGCAAAGGGTGACGATCGCCGCAGGGAATGCTCTGTTCACCTTTGGGCTGGAGCAGTGAGGGAGCGGGGGTGGCGGAGAGAGAGGGATTCGAACCCTCGATAGAGTTTCCCCTATACACGCTTTCCAAGCGTGCGCCTTCAACCACTCGGCCATCTCTCCGGGGAAGCGCGATGCCCTGCGCAAGGGCCTTTTACGAGTCTAGCAAAAGGTCCGCGGGCAGGGCTTCGGTTTGCGGTCAGAACATATAAAGCGGCGTGCCGGGGGCGGGCTCGGACGTTTCCTCCGGCGCGCCGACGGGCTGCTCCTGCAGTTCCTTCACAGGCCGGCAGAAGAGGCCGGTTTCCGAGAGGTAGATTTCGAGGTCGGCCGGGCGGGGCAGGGTTCCTTGGATCACCGCCTCGGAGAGCGGATCCTCGACGTACTTCTGCAGCGCGCGGCGCAGCGGGCGCGCGCCGTAGCTGCGGTCGACGAGAGTCTTCTCCAGGATGTACTTGGCCGCGTCCTCGGCGATGCGGATCTTCACCTGCTTGGAAACGAGGTTCGCGTTGATCTGCTCGACCAGCATGTTAATGATCTTGAGCAGGTCCTCGTCGGTGAGTGAGGTGAACAGAATCACTTCATCGAGGCGGTTGAGGAACTCGGGGTTGAAGGCGCGCTTCACCTCGCTCATCACCATGTCCTCGACTTTGGGCGGTATGCCGCTGGCCGAGGGGGCCGAGAAGCCGATCTGGCCGCGCTTATCGAGGAAGCGGGCGCCGAGGTTCGACGTCATGATGATGATGGTGTTCTTGAAGTCGACCGTGTTGCCGAGGCCGTCGGTCAACTGGCCGTCTTCAAACACCTGGAGCAGAATGTTGTAGACATCCGGGTGAGCCTTCTCGATTTCGTCGAGCAGGATGACCGAATACGGCGCGCGCTTGACGCGCTCGGTCAACTGGCCCCCTTCCTCGTAGCCGACGTAGCCGGGAGGGCTGCCGATGAGTTTGGAGACCGAGTGTTTCTCCATGAACTCCGACATGTCGAAGCGGATGAGCGATTTCTCGCTGCCGAAGAGGAACTCGGCCAAGGCGCGGGCGACTTCGGTTTTGCCGACACCGGTGGGGCCGAGGAAGAGGAACGAGCCGGACGGCCGTTTGGGGCTCTTCAGGCCGGCGCGCGAGCGGCGGATGGCGCGGGACAGCGCCGAGATGGCCTTGTCCTGGCTGACGACGCGCTTGTGAAGTTCTTCCTCGATGCGGAGGAGTTTGGTGACTTCTTCCTCTTTAATGGCGGTCATCGGGACGCCGGTCCAGCGGGCCACGACGTCTTCGATGTCGTCCTTGGTGACCACGCCGGTGGAGGTGTCGTCGAGGTTGTACTTTTCGCGAAGCTGGCGGAGGTTCTCGCGTTCCTTGCGTTCCTCGTCGGAGTAGAAGCGCGCCTTTTCAAATTCGTGGTTGGCGATCGCGTTCTCCATGCGGTGCACGATGAACTTGATGCGCTTCTGGATGTCGGCGACCTCGCCGGGCAGAGTGGTCTGCTTCAGCTTCACGCGCGCGCCGGCTTCGTCGATCAGGTCAATGGCCTTGTCCGGCAGGAAGCGGTCCGGAATAAAGCGGGTGGAGGCGTGGACGGCGCTTTCGATCGCTTCATCCGTGTAGGCGACGGCGTGGAACTTTTCATAGCGCTCCTTGATGCCGAACAGGATGCGCGTGGCGTCGGATTCGCTCGGCGGCGGGACCTTGACGGCCTGGAAGCGGCGCTCGAGCGAACGGTCCTTTTCAATCGACTTGCGATATTCGCCGGGCGTCGTGGCGCCGATGCACTGGATTTCGCCGCGCGACAGGGCCGGCTTCAGGATGTTGGCGGCATCGAGCGAGCCTTCGGCCGAGCCCGCGCCGACAAGGGTATGTAACTCGTCGATGAAGATGATGGCGTTCTGATTCTCCATCAACTCTTTCATGATGGTTTTCAGGCGCTCTTCAAACTGGCCGCGGTATTTGGTGCCGGCCACGATGAGGGAAAGGTCGAGGGCGAGTATGCGCTTTTCGGCGAGGAAGCTCGGCACGTCGCCTTCGGCGATGCGCTGGGCGAGGCCTTCGACGATCGCGGTTTTGCCGACGCCGGGCTCGCCGATCAGGACCGGGTTGTTCTTGGTGCGGCGGCAGAGGATCTGGACGACGCGCTCGAGTTCGAAATCCCGGCCGATGAGCGGATCGAGCGAGCCGTCGATGGCGGCCTGCGTGAGATCCCGGCTGAACTCGCTGAGCAGCGAACTTTCCTTGGGCCGGCTGGAGGACATTTTCTCGGAGCTGGAGCGCTGGATTTCCTCGCGGACCTGCGAGATGCGCAGGCCGCGCTCGTGGAGAATTTCCGCCGCGAAGCACTTCTCCTCGCGGAGCAGGCCAAGAAGCAGGTGTTCGGTGCCGATGTGCTTGTGGCTGAGCCGCTCGGCTTCTTCGGCGCCGTAGGCGAGCACGCGCTTGCACTCATGGCTCAAGGGAAGATCGACCGAGGTGGACACCTTCTCGCGGACCGTGGTGTGAGCCTCGATCTGCTTCCGGATGGATTCGATGGCGGCGTGCGAGCGCAGGAAGCGGTTGGCCAGCGCCTTGTCTTCGCGGAGCAGGCCGAGCAGGAGATGCTCCGTTTCGATGTAGGGGCTGCCGAACTGGCTGGCTTCGTACCGCGCGAAGAAGATTACACGCCGCGCTTTCTCGGTATAACGTTCAAACATAGGATCCGCCGTAGGATGGTGAAACTGGGTTTTCGATTAGCGGGCCCGCCGGGGCCCAGGGAACGAGCGTGCCTTCGCGAAGCTCCAACACGCGGTTGCAGCGGCTCGCGAAAGCCAGATTATGAGTGACAAAGATCGCGGTCA
>DAIDIH010000077.1 GCA_027459465.1 Bryobacterales bacterium
GACCGAGTGCGTGCCCTGTTTGGGGAAACCGGTATCATCGACAACCCACGCCGCATCGGGCTCCAGTTCGGCCGTCATTCGTTTGCCCAGCCGCTCCCACACCGGATTCCAATCCCACGGACTCTGCCCAATGAACTGCTACATGGCCTGCACATTCCCCTCCGGCAGTCGCGCCGCTAGCGGCTCTATCGATTTCCGTTCGCCATTCAACAGCAGGCTCCGCACGTACACGCCGGCCCAATGGCGCCGCTCCGTCCTTCCTACCGGCTCCAGCCAGTCGGCAAGAAACCGCACGAGCCGCTTGCGGCAACGCTCCGCCCGGGCATTCGTCATATCCAAACATATCAGGATATTTATGTTCTGTCCCGACTTAACGGAGTACTACTAGGTGGTGAGCCTGGGCGAGGGAGACGGCGCGGTCGAGCCAGGAGAAATCGTAGTGGCCTTCGGTGGGTTCGAGGAAGGCCCAGGAGAACTCGGCCATGTGGATGTATTCGAAGCCGAGGTTAGAAATGTTGGTGAGATCGCGGTCCCATTGGGATTGGGGCCAAGCTTCGGGGTAATAGTAGACGCCGATGGTGACGAGTTGGTTGGGAGGGAACCAGGTGGCCGGTTGGGCGGCGGCGAGGGTGGCGAGGGCGAGGGCGGCGATGAGGGTCTTCATGGTGTGAAAGTTAACAGTTTAGATGGTTTTTGGGGTGGTGGTTGCCGTCTGGTATTCTCGCGGCATGGAAAAGGTGAATTTGCGAACGAAGTTCGAGTTGTTCAGCGAGCACTGGAAGCCGAAGGTGGTGGGGGAGTTGAACGGGCAGCATGTGAAGCTAGTGAAGTTTCAGGGGGAGTTTGTCTGGCACGACCACAAGGAGGAGGACGAGATGTTTCTTGAGGTGCGGGGAAGTTTCCGGATGGAGTTTCGGGACCGGACGGTGGAGTTGCGGGAGGGCGAATTTCTGATTGTGCCGCGCGGGGTAGAACACCGGCCGGTGGCGGAGGAGGAGGTGGCGGTGATGCTTTTCGAGCCGGCGGGGATCAAGCATACGGGAGATGTGGAGAGCGAATTGACGGTGCGTAAGATCGAGTGGGTGTGAGCAGGATCGGATATAGTGGGGGCCGAGGCGGGAAGGAGACCGAGAGAATGAAGAGTGTGGATTTGACGCGGCGGGCGTTTGTGGCGGCGATGGCGGCGGCGCCGCTGGTGGGGCAGGACGAGGGGTGGGTGGAGTTGTTCAACGGCCGGGACATGACGGGGTGGAGGCCGCAGACCGGGCCGGGGTCGTGGCGGGTGGAGAATGGGCTGCTCAAGGCGGACGGGCCGCGGTGTCATTTGTTTTATGACGGCCCGGTGCGAGGCGCGGACTTTAAGAATTTCGAGCTGGAAGCCGAGGTGATGACGCGGCCGTCGTGTAACTCGGGGGTGTATTTTCATACGCGATGGCAGGAGACGGGTTGGCCGAATAAGGGGTGCGAGGTTCAGGTAAATAACACTCAGGCGCGGGAGCATAAGAAGACGGCTTCGCTGTATAACTTACGGAACACGTATAAGCAGTATGTCCCGGATAACGATTGGTTCAAGTTACATATTGCGGTGCGCGGGAAGAGGGTGCAGGTGCGGCTGAACGATATGCTGGTGGTGAATTACCTGGAGCCTACGCCGCCGGTGATTCCTCCGAGCATGGAGACGGAGCGGTTTCTGGATCATGGGACGTTTGCGCTGCAGTGCCACGATCCGGGGTCGAAGGCGATGTACCGGAGGGTGCGGGTAAAGCCGCTGCCGGATGATCTGCCGACCGAGGGTGAGCCGTATACGGCGGACGATACTTACAAACTGATGCTGAAGGAGGGGGTGCATGGGGTGCCGCTGCTGGACCAGCATGTGCACCCGAAGGGCGGGTTGACGGTGGATGCGGCTGTGGCGAAGAGCATGCACGACGGGATTCAGTACGGGTTGGCGGCGAACTGCGGGCAGGGGCAGCCGATTACGACGGATGAAGGGGCCCGGAAGTATGTGCAGAGCCTGCAGGGTTTGCCGGTGTTCATCGCGATGCAGGCGGAGGGGCGGGAGTGGGTGAAGATGTTTTCGCGGGAGACGGTGGCGCAGTTCGATTATGTGTTCACCGACTCGATGACGTGGACGGACAACCACGGCAGGCGGATGCGGACGTGGATTCCGGCCGAGGTGGGGACGATCGAGAATCCGCAGGAGTTCATGGACACGCTGGTGGACCGGGCGGTGGGGATTCTGGAGCATGAGCCGGTGGATATTTACGTGAATCCGACCTACTTGCCGGACCAGCTTCAGAATAAGTACGAGGAATTATGGACGCAGGGGCGGCGGGAGCGCGTGGTGGAGGCGGCGGCGAAGAGCGGGGTGGCGATTGAAATTAACAACCGGTATAAGCTGCCGAGCGCTTCGATTATCAAGCTGGCGAAACAGGCAGGGTGTAAGTTCACGTTTGGATCGAATAATGCGGGGGCGGCCGATTTGGGGCGGTGCGAGTATGGGCTGCAGATGGTGGAGGAGTGCCAGTTGACGGGGAAGGATTTTTTTGTGCCTCTGTCGGTTGGGGCGACGAAGGCGGTGGAGCGGAAGGGCGGGATGTTACGGAGTTGAGGCGGGTAGACCACAGCCGCCGAGGATGACGGCGACGACGGGTCACAGAATCATGCCGCTCGGGGCTGAGGGAGGGACGGGTTAACGGCGCGGACGGAGCCATACATACGGCCGTGCTGAAAGTTTTCACTCAGTATTTCCTCGAGGCCTAGTATTCGGCCTCGCGAAGGGCATCGTACAGGCTGAGGATTACGTGGCCGCGGATGGGGCGCGTTGTAGCGGCGACGAACTCGACAAGGGCTTGATGGGGGACGCGGAGGGTATCTGAAAGGATGCCGGTGCGGAGGAGTTGGGTGGCGATGCGCTGTTTGTGGGGAAACCGGTCGTCTAAGCGATAGACCAGGACGTTGGTGTCAACGAGTGCGGCCACGGGTGTACAGGTCCTCGCGTGTCCAACCGCGATCGCGCGGTTGCCGGGCGGCGGATTGGGAGCGACGCTTTGCGTGACGCCGCGTGGCCTGGTCGAAGAGCCGAAGGCGCGCCTCGCGGTCGGCCGGAAGGGCGCGATCGGGTGGGCGGACGACGCGGATCCCGTCGCCTGCAGGGACCCATTCGATTTCGTCGCCCGGGCGCATGCCGTATGGATCGGCGATTGCCTTGGGTACGGTGACCTGCCGATTGGATGTCACTTTTGTGATGAGTTCATCCTTACTCGGTATGGGCGGGGTGTTGTTGTGAATGGATGGTGAGGAGGATGCGGCGGTAGGAGGTGAGGGGCGGCGCACCGTCGTCGGTGACGGCGAGGATGAGGTGGGCGGCGCCGGTGGGTGGGCAGGATTGGCGGAGGGGAAGCCACGTGGGGCGGCAGGTGGCGGTGGGGATGACGCGGGGCTTGGGGGAGGCGGCGTTGGAGATGGTGATGGCGGCGAGGGAGGATTCGGTGCTTCCGGCTTCGGGGTAGAGGAACCACTGATAGTGGAGATGCTGGTTGGGGTCGGGATCGTGGGTTGCGGAGGCATCGAGGGCGACGGGTTGGCCGACGGTTGCGTCGAGGGAGATGGGTGCGGTGGTGGCGTCACCGTTGACGACGATGATGGGGTTGTGATTGGCGTGGGCGAAGTCGGAGATGGTCCAGGACATACGGGCGGCGAAGTCATTCTGATAGGCGGTGCGCCAGCGCCAGATGGTGGCCTGGTCGGAGGTGTGGAGTTGGCCGTCGACGCCGGGGACGGTGTCCTGGGAAGTTACTCGGGAGAATAAGTCGCCGCCCTGGGTCCAGATGGGGTGGGATTCGCCGTAGGGTTGACGGAAGATATAGCGGCCGCCCCAGCCGCCCCAATCGGGACGGCGGTAAGCGTTGAGGCCGTTGTCGAGTAAGTTGAGGTAGGACGGGGTGTCGCCTTCCATGATAAAGAGGAAGCGCGGGTAGAGCTTGCCGAGCGGGCCTTTGGCGCGGATGTTTGTGTCGAGCCACTCGTTGGTGACGGTTGTGCCGTCGGCGCCGGCGCCATTGCGGTAGTAGACATCGCCGCTGATGCCGGTCCAGGTGGCGTAGTAGTATTCGCCGCTGGTGGGAGTGGTGGGCTGGACGATGTAGAACAGATCGGGGAATTCGCGGCGGATCCAGGGGCCGGCGTCGTCCTGGTCGGAGATGGAGTAGACGCGGAGGTTGGAGATGAGGGTGGCGAGTTGATCGCGAGGGAGTGTGGCGCGGGCGTGGAGGAGGGCTTGCGCGAGGGTGTTGGCGCCGCCCCAGATGGTGATCCAGAGGGGGCGGGGATTGGGGCGGGCGGCGGCGTCGAGGATGGCTTTGGCGCCTTCGGACATTTTGTCCGGGCCGGTGGCGGCGAGGCCGTAGCCGGGCTGGCCGGTGAAGAACAGGTTCTGGAGCTGATCTGCGGTGGGCCAGCCTGAGGCGTGGAAGAGTAAGTTGGGGCGCACCTGTGCATAGGCGCGGATGAGGGCGCGCATGGTTTCGGCGTGGGTGGCGGTGCGCTGCCACGTCGAGGTGGTAGCGATCAGGGCCTCGATGTCGAGTTGGTTTGAGTAAAGAAGCAGGCGGGTGAGGGACATCTGGTCGTCGGGTTCGTTGCCGATGTCGCTGATGACGATCATACGGGGACGGCCGGTGAAGGTGTCGACGTGGACGGAGCGGGCGTGGAATGTCCAGGAATCGTAAGAGAAGTTAGACAGTTGCGTGGACCAGACGGATTCGGGGAGGACGTTGAGTTGGTCGCGAGTAAGTGCGGGGATGCCTGCACCGAGGGCCAGGGTTCCGCCTTCGCGGGGCTCGGTTGCGTAGAGGCGGTCGATGGGGACGTGGTTTTGAGCGGCCCATTCGGAGATATGGGTTTCGGGCATGGAGTTGATGGCCGCGGTGGACCAGAAGGGGAAGTGGAGTTGACGGTTGAGCCAGAGGGCGACGGGTTTAGTGAGGAACCAGGGGCGGTGGCTGCCGGTGGGGGAGAAGGCGAAGTCGAAGACACCGGTGGGGGAGCCGTGGAGTTGGATGGTGCGGTTGCGGAGATCGGTGAAGACGGCGGGGCCGTGGTGGGGGATGTCGACGACTTCGTCTTCGGCGCCGTTGTAGATCATGAGCGGGCCGCGGAGGGCGTTGAGGGCGAAGAGTTGGGCGGGGCGGTCGCCGAGGAAAGAGAGGGAGCGGTAGGGGATGGCCTGGCACATGGGTTTGTCGCTGGAGTCCCAGTAGCCGTTGGGGCCGTCGAGGTCGCCGCCGCCGACGGCGACGCAGGCGTGGATGCGAGTGTCGACGGCGCAGGTGAGGGAGACGACGAAGGAGCCCATGGAGTAACCGGCGGCGGCGATGCGGGAGGGGTCGACGTCGGGGCGGGAGCGGAGGTAGGAGACGGCCTGCATGAGGTCGGTCATCATGAGGCCGGCGAGGCGTTGGGCCATTTCATCGGGCGGGAGGAAGCGGTCGTGGGTGCGGGTGCCGGAGCGGTGCTGGGAGTTACGCTCGCCTTCGCCGGCAGGGTCGTAAGTGAGGACGACGGCACCGGCGCGGGCGTATAGGATGCCGGCGTAATAGGAGTACCAACTGAACTTATCCCCGCCGTGCCCGTTGACGATGATGAGGGCGGGATGTAAGTGAGGCACGGGGCGGGCCGGGTGGTAGACGATGGCGGGAACGGACATGCCGAATTCGGTGTGGTAGGTGACGCGGTCGGCGAGGATGCCGGGTTCGGGCTGGAAGCTGCCGTAGGAAGCGGCGTCGATGGGAGGGAGGGGATCGGGGACGTAAAAGGTATCTTCGATGCGGCGGCGAAGCAGGGACGGGTTTGTGGCGGCGGAACAGGTGAAGGAGCAGAGGAGGAGCGCGGAGGCGAGTGGGGGGATGAGCCGGTTCATGGGTCAGGCAGATTTGGCGAGAGATTGACCGGCGGGTTGGGCGAAGCCGCGGAAGATGAAGGCGTAGAGGCGGCCGAGGCGGGTGCGATCGATGAGGAGAGTAAGTAGGGAGGTCAGAACGATGCTGAACAAGATGATGGAGTAAGTGACGCGTTGGATGCTGTCTCCGCCCGGGAGGTTGTTTTGGAGGGCGACGCCGGCGAGGACAGCAGCGGCGAGACCTTTGGGGGTCATAACGGCGATGAGGGAGGCGTCGCGGACGGTGGTGGAATGAGTCAGGGTGAGACGGGCGGCGATTAGGCGCAGGAGGAGGAGGACGACGGTAACGGAGAAGCCGATTGCGAGGAGAGGGAGGTTGCGAAGGTGCATGGAGATGCCGATGAAGATGAAGAAAAATGCCGTGAGGAGGAAGACGATTTCGGCGATGAAGTCGCGTTCGACTTGGTTGAGGGAGATGGGCTCGGAGGGGAGGAGGCGCTTGAGAAAGCCGACGCGGTGGAAGGCTTCGATATTGCCGAGGGTGGCTCCGAAGGCAAGGGCGGCGATGTAGCCGGAGTAGCCGAGTAACTCGACGACACCGAACAAGACGAAGACGAAGGCGGGCGTGGTGAAGATGGAGTTTTCGATTCCGCGGACGCGCTTGAGGAGGGCGGACCAGAGGAAGGCGGCGAGGATGCCGAAGATGGCGGCCAGAAGCAGCATGGAAAGGATCTGGCCGATGAGGACGCCGACCTGGAGATGGCCGAGGTGGTAGGCATCGAGGATGGCGAGGGCGATGACGATGCTGAGCACGTCGCTGAGGGCGGATTCCATGAGGAGGATGCCGCGGGAGGGTTCTTCCATGTTGAGTTTGCGGGTGAGGGGGACGATGACGGCGGGAGAGGTGGAGCCGACGATGGCGCCGAGCATGAGGGCGAGTGTGACCTGGAGGTGAAGGACGAAGAAGGAGATGGCGGCGACGGCGAGCATGGAGAGAGTGAAGCTGGTGAGAGTGAGGGGGACGCAGCGGTGGAGGCTGGTGAGGAGGACGTCGATGTCAAGATGAACGCCGGCTTCGAACAGGAGGATGACGAGGGTGACGGTGGAGAAGAAGGGGCCGACGACGCCAAAGCTGTGAGGAGTGACGAGGCCGAAGGCGGGGCCGAGGAGAACCCCGATGAGCATGAGAAGCAGGACGTCGGGGACGCGGGTGCGGCTGAAGAGACCGGAGAAGAGGTGAGCGAGGAAGACGAGAATTCCTACGACGGCGATGCCGGCGGCGATTTGCATGAGCGATCTCCAAGCGCCGTGCAAGCGCGCTGTTTTGAAGATAGGGGTTTGCGGGGGCCGGAGGCAAGGGCGGGGGCGGGCGAAAATGCGTTCACAACGGATGAGGAATTCGTAACCACTGTAGAATGAATCTCTTAGGGGAAATGTGCGGAGGGCGCCGAAGGTGGGGTCTGGTAGCCTCACATGCGGATGAGTACGAAGGCCAACGAGACGACAAGCGGGGAGAAACGGGTGAGCCGGCGGAAGCCCGCACCGAAGCCAAGCGCCGAGGAACGGGTGGCCGTGAAGACGGCCGAGATCGAGGAGTTGGACGAAGCGGAGCCTGAGGCCGAGGAGCAGGAGGAGCGCGTAAAGGAGAATGACTTTCGCGCACGGACGGCGGTGTCGCGGATCCGGATTCTAAAGCGCATTCTGCAACAGCTTGAAGACAAGATGGCGGAAGAGATGGGGAAGACGAGTTTGAGCGACTACATCCGGCTGCTGCAGTTAGTGCGCGAGATGGAGAACGAAGTGGTTGAGAAGGAGATTGTGGTCCAGTGGGTACAAGAACCGCAGGCGGACGACGATACCGGGGAATAACTTATGACCCACTTCCTTCCCAGAGAAAGTTTCATGCTTCCCGAGCGCGGTTCAAGGGATTTTCGGGGCCGGTTGGATCGGGAAAAAGCCAGGCGCTGTGCCAGGAAGCGATCCGGCTCAGTTACCTGAATCCGGGGCGGCTGGGGTTGATCGGGGCGCCGACTTACCCGATGTTACGGGATGCGACGCTGACGGCGATGCTGGCGACGCTCGAGGAGAACAAGATTCCGCATGAGTACAACAAGGCGGAAAACCTGCTGACGTTTGGGGAAACGAAGTCGCGGGTGGTGTTCCGGTCGCTGGACGATTACGAGAGGCTGCGCGGGACAAACCTGGCGTGGTTCGGGATCGATGAGTTGACTTACACGGCGGAAGAGAGCTGGCTGCGGCTGGAAGGCAGGTTGCGAGATCCTCTGGCGAAGCGGCTTTGCGGATTCGCGGTGTGGACGCCCAAGGGATACGACTGGGTGTACCGGCGTTTTATCCGGGAGAAGGTGGAAGGCTACGAGCTGATTCAGGCGCGGCCGTATGAGAACCGGTATGTGCTGGACAAGATACCGGATTATTACGAGCGGCTGAAGCGCAGTTACGACGACAAATTTTTCGCCCAGGAGGTTCTGGGTGAGTACCTGAGTATGTCGGCGGGCCGGGTTTACACGAGCTTTGACCGGAAGTGGAACCTGCGGGAGATGAAGGCGGATCCAGGGCTGCCGTTGTTGTGGGCAATGGATTTCAATGTGGATCCGATGTGTTCGGTGGTGGTGCAGAAAGTAGGCGATGAGGTGAGGGTGTTGGACGAGATTGTGTTGAGCCGGGCCTCGACGGTACAGGCGTGCGAGGAGTTTCATGACCGGCACCGGTTTCATCCGGCGCCGCTGGTGATCTATGGCGATGCGTCGGGGTCGCGGCGGCAGACGAGCGGAACGAGCGATTACGACATGGTGAAGAAGTTCTTCTCGCGGGAGGGCTTCCGGCAGTTGGAGTTCCGCGTGCCGAGGTCGAACCCGATGGTGCGGGAACGGGTGATGTTGATGAATGCGAAGTTGCGGTCGGCGACGGGGGAGACGGAGTTGTATCTGGACCCGAAGTGCAAGGAGACCATTGTGGACCTGGAAGAAGTGATGTACAAGCCGGACAGCATGGTGATCGACAAGGAGCGGGACCCACGGCGGACGCACTTATCGGACGCGCTTGGGTATCTGGTGTGGTGGGAGTGCCAGCCGCAACCGCCGTTTGGGATGCGGGGTGAAAGGCTGTTTTAGGGGCGGGAAAGATTCGAGCCAATGACCAACGAACTGATACACGAAGACCAGAAAGAGATACACCGGGAGCATCCGGACTACCGCCGGCGGCGGGAAACCTGGAAGACATACGCGGACTTATACGCCGGCGGGGACCAGTTGAAGGCTTATGCGGAACGGTATCTGGTGCCACGGCAGAAAGAGCCGCGGGACGTATATGCCGAACGGTTGCTGCGGGTGTTTTACGAGAACCACGCGGGGTCGATCGTGGATTGGTATACGGCGACGCTGTTCCGACGGGAGCCGGTAGTGGCGTTCGAAGGCGGGTTCGAGGCGTCGCGGAGGTTCTACAACGAGTTCATGGAAGACTGCGACCGGAAGGGGACGTCGTTTTCTGAGTTTTTCCGGGCGCGGTTTATTGAGGCAACGGTGTTCGGGCGGAGCCACATTGTGGTGGACTTCCCGCGAGTGGACCGGCTGATGGAGACGCGGGCGGAAGAAGATGCGGGCGGCGCTTCGAGAGCCTATCTGGCCGGGTATTCCCCGCAGGAACTGATTAACTGGAGCCTCGACGAGCAGGGGCGGTACGAGTGGGTGGTGCTGCGGACGACGCAGATCGTGAAGCCGAAGTTGGACGAGAGTAAGTGGCAGGTGCTTACGCGGTGGCTTTACTACGACCGGGAGAACTACCAGGTGTGGGAGCGGATGAAGCCGCAGGAGAGCTGGGGGATGTTTGAGGGGCTAGAGGATGGAACGCATCCCGGAAAAATTGAGCTGAAGGCGAGCGGCCGGCATGGACTGGCGAAGCAGCGATGCGTGCCGGTGTTCGACCTGGCGGTGCCGGAGGGTTTGTGGCTGATGAACCGGGCCGGGCTGCTGCAACTGGAGCATTTCAATAAGTCGAACGCGCTGAGCTGGGCGTTGACGATGGGGCTGTTCGCGATGCCGGTGATTTACTCGGAGCGGGAGTGGAACCAGATGGTGGGGGAGAGTTACTACATCCAGCTTGGGCCGCAAGATAAGTTCGGGTGGACGGAGCCGCAGGGGAACGTGTACCACATCGCGCACGCGAACCTAGAGCGTCTGCGCGACGAGATTTACCGGGTGTGCTGGCTGATGCAATCGGGCGGTCCGCTGGGGGGCGGGGGAACGCAGAGCGGGGTGAGCAAACAGTGGGATTTCGCGATCACGGAGGAGGTGCTGCGGGCCTACGGCGATGCGGTGAAGGAAGCGATGAAGCGGGTGCTGAAGGCGGTGGACGCGGCGCGGGAGGACGGCGTGGCGGTTAGCGTGACGGGGATGGACGAGTTCCAGATAGGGGATTTCGGCGGGCAGTTGGCGGAGGCGCAGAAGTTACTGGGGATGGGGATCGAGTCGCCCACGCTGAAGAAAGAGATTTTCAAGACGCTGGCGCTGCAGTATCTGAGCGATGCGCCGCAGGAGACGAAGGACCGGATAGTCCGGGAGATCGAGCAGCAGAGTTAGTTGGGGAAGAGAGACGAGGAGGCAGACGGAAATGGACGAGAACGAGAGCAAGAAGGCCGCGGGCATGGGCGATGGGAGCGTGGACATCGCGGCGATTGTGCGGAGCGCGGTGGAAGAGTTCGCTCAGAGCGAACGGCGGAAGGCCGAGCCGGCTTACAAGGTGGAGTTAGTGGAGGAGCGGAAGCGGCGGGAGGCTCTGGAGCGGCGGCTAAACGAGCTG
>DAIDIH010000078.1 GCA_027459465.1 Bryobacterales bacterium
CGTCGGCCTCGCCGCCCCACAAATCGGCATGAGCCTCCGCCTCGCCGTCATCGAGGACCGCCCCGAATATCACCGCCCCCTCGACCCCGCCGTCCTCGCCGCCCGCGAACGCGCCCCCGTCCCCTTCCACGTCCTCTTCAATCCCACCATCACCGCCCGCTCGGAAGAAACCGTCGCCTTCTACGAAGGCTGCCTCAGCGTCGCCGGCTTCTCCGCCCTCGTCCCTCGCGCCCGCCGCGTCACCGTCGAATACCTCGACGAAACCGCCGCCCCCCAACGCCTCGAAGCCTCCGGTTGGTACGCCCGCATCCTCCAACACGAAATCGACCACCTCGACGGCCGCCTCTATATCGAACGCATGGACCCCGCAACCTTCTCCACCGTCGAAAACCTCACCCGCTACCCCAATCCCACCAAAACCCCCAAGTAACCCGCCCAGCGCCCCATACCCCGAGAACCAACTCGAGTTGTCGTAGAATGAGTCACCCATGGCGAAGTGGACTCTCCTGACCGCCGTAGCGCTCCTCTCGCCGGCCATCTGCCAGGTCCCCGTTCAGCCGAACGCAGCAACGGCCGCAGACCCTGCCGCCGGGAAAACCATCTTTCAGTCCCACTGCGCGCTCTGCCATGGACTCGACGGCGGCGGCGGCCGCGGACCAGACCTCCGGCGCCCGAAACTCGACCGCGCCCCCGACGACGAAGCACTGAAATCCCTCATCCTCAATGGCATTCCGCCCGACATGCCGGACGGAGGGTTTTACAGCCCCGAAGACATCGCCAATATCGCCGCCTTTGTCCGCAGCCTCGGAAACATTCCACCGGAAAAGCTGCCAGGCAACCCGGCCCGCGGCCAGGCGTTGTTAGAACGGAGCGGATGCCTCGGCTGCCACATCCTCGCCGGCCAGGGCGTCGCCTTCGGTCCGCCCTTAACAGACATCGGAGCAAAACGCGGCGCGGCCCAACTGCGCGAAACCCTCCGCAACCCCGCAAAAACCATCCCGGAGGGATTTCTGCTCGTGGACGTAACCACCTCGTCGGGCCAGACCCTGCGAGGCATCCGTCTGAACGAGGACACCTTCACCATTCAGCTCAAAGACAGTCACGGCCGCATTTATAGCTTTCGCAAGAGCACCCTTCGCGCCTTGAAAAAGCTCCGGAACCAGACGCCGATGCCTTCTTACGCATCCGCTTTTTCCCCCGCCCAGTTGGAGGATCTCGTGGCGTTTCTTGCCTCCCTTAGGGGGCTGCCATGAAACGTCTACCGCTCCTGCTGCTCGCCTGCACCTCCCTCGGCGCGCAGGTCCCCTTTCAGCGCATCGTGAACGCTGACAAGGAGCCCGGCAACTGGCTGACTTACTCGCGCACTCTCGACGGCCAGCGGTTCTCCCCGCTCACCGAAATCAATACCGCCAACATTTCGCGCCTCAAGGTGAAGTGGGCTTACCAGTTCCCCGATCCACAGAACGAAGTGTCTCCCATTGACGTCGACGGAATCGTCTACATCACCGGACCCAACTCCGCCGCCGCCCTCGATGGGCAAACCGGCCGCACCCTATGGACGTGGAAGCGCGCGCTGCCCGCGGACTTCCGCAGCATCGGGTTCGGCCACTCAAGCCGCGGCGCGGCGGTGCTCAACGGCAACTTATACGTCGCCACCCTCGACGGCTTTCTCATCGCCTTGGATCTCAATAGCGGCGCAGAGCGCTGGTCGGCCAAGGTGCTCGATTACAAAACCGGCTACAGCATGACCATGGCCCCTCTCGCCATCGACGGCAAAGTGGTCGTTGGCGTCAGCGGCGGCGAAGCCGGCATCCGCGGCTTCATCGACGCCTACGACGCACAAACCGGAAAACGCGCGTGGCGTTTCTTCACGATTCCCGCGCCCGGCGAACCAGGCCACGACACCTGGGCGGGCGACAGTTGGAAAACCGGCGGCGCGCCAACCTGGGTCACCGGCGCCTACGATCCCCAACTCAAACTGGTCTACTGGGGCGTCGGCAATCCCGCCCCGGACTGGAACGGCGACGCCCGCCAGGGCGATAACCTGTATTCCTGCTCCCTGGTCGCCCTCGACGCCGATACCGGAAAGCTGCGCTGGTATTTCCAGTTCACGCCCCACGACACGCACGACTGGGATTCCGCCCACGTGCCCGTTCTCTTCGACGCCACGCTGAACGGCGTGAAACGCAAACTCGTCGCCGTCGCCAACCGCAACGCGTTCTACTACGTGCTGGATCGTGTCACCGGCGAATTCTTGTCCGGCCGCCAGTACGCCAAACAAACCTGGGCGAAAGGCCTCGACGCAAAGGGCCGGCCCATTCTCGCGGGCAACGCCGAACCTACCAAAGAAGGCGCGCTCGTCTGGCCGAACGCCAACGGAGCCACCGTCTGGTTCAGCCCCTCCTACAGCCCGGCCACCGGCTATTTCTACGTAGCCGTACGCGAAATCGGCTCCCGGTACTACAAGCGCGACACGCCTTATAAACCCGGAATGGAATTCATGGGCGGCGGCGAAGAAGAACTGCCCAACGACGATGCCTGGGGCGCAATCCGAGCCCTCGAGGCCGAAACCGGCGAACTCCGCTGGGAGTTCAAGCTCCACTCGCCCCCCTGGGCCGGCGTCTTGTCCACCGCCGGCGGCCTCGTCTTTTCCGGCTCCGACGAAGGCAACTTCTACGCCCTCGACGCCCAAACCGGCAAACCCCTCTGGGACTTCCAGACCGGCAGCGCCATCGCCGCCAACCCCGTCAGCTTCACCGTCGACGGCCATCAATGCATCGCCATAGCCGCCGACCGCGTCCTCTACGTCTTCGGCCTCTGACCACCCGCGCATCCGATACAATTGCCCGGAAAAGGAGAACCCCCATGCGATGGCAACACGCGCTGGCAACGGTCGTGAGCCTCTCCCTCACCGCCGCCGCGCTCTCGGCGCAAAGCCGGCCGCTCAAAACCCCATGGCGCGGCGCCGGACCTCCGCCCTGCGTCGGCTCCGACGGCGGCATCTACGCGTGCCCTCCCGCCCCGCACTCGCTCGCCGTCCGCGCCGGACGCTTGTTCGACTCCAAAACCGGCACGATGAAAACCCGGCAAGTAATCCTCATCTCCGGCGATCGCATCACCGAAGTCGGCCCCGAAGCCCAAGTCAAAATCCCCCCGGCCACGCCCATCATCGACCTCACTCACTCGACCGTCCTCCCCGGCCTCATCGACGCCCACACGCACATGTTCAACCGCCGCCCGAAAAGCGGAACCACCGAAAACTACATCCTAATCGCCGTCGAAAACGCCCAGGCCGACCTCCGCGCCGGATTCACCGCCGCGCGCGACATGAGCACCCACGGCAACGGCTACGGCGACGTCGCCATCCGCAACGCCATCAACGAAGGCCGCTTCGACGGCCCGCGCTATCAGGTCTCCGGCCGCGGCATCGTCTGGAGCGCCCATCCCCCGGATCCTGCGGCCCCCGACGATCCGTTAGCAAGTTCCTTAGTCCGTTCCGTAGCCGACGCCCGCGCCGCCGTGCGCGATCAGATCCATCACGGCGTCGATTGGATCAAGCTCTTTCCCACCGGCAGATACTCGTTCACCAAAACAGGAGTCGCCGAATATGAACTCACCTACCCGTTGCCCGTCCTCGAAGCCCTCATCAACGAAACCCATCGCCTCGGCCATAAAGCCGCCTGCCACGTCTACGGCGGCGAAGGAGAGAAGAACGCCATCCTCGCCGGCTGCGACTCGATCGAGCACGCCTTCGGCCTCAATGAACAGGAAGCCAATCTCATGGCCGCCCGCAAGCTTTACTACGATCCCACCATCGTCCGCTACACCGAACCGGCCATGGACGATGCCGACGCAACGAACACCGGCGGCCGCTTCCGCATCATCCCCATCTTCGAAAATGCCGTCCGCATCGCCGCCGCCACCAGGGGACTAAAAATGATGGTTGGCAGCGGAGTCGACGGAGCCACCTTCGCCCACGGAACGCAAGCCCTCGAATTCGAGGCCATGGTGAACATCGCCGGCTTGACCCCGGCCCAGGCCATCCAGGCCGGCACCATGACCAACGCCGAAGCCCTCGGCTGGCAGGATCGCATCGGATCCATCGACCCCGGCAAATACGCCGACTTAGTCGCCGTCTCCGGCAACCCCCTCGCCGCCATCACCGAACTCGAGCACATCCGCTTCGTCATGAAAGGCGGAAAAATAGTTCGAAACGAGATCTCAACCGCGGAAAGGAAGTCACCATGAAACTTGCAAAGAAGGCCGCCGGATTCACAGCCGAAGAACAAGCCGCGATGAAAGAGCGCGTCCAGGAGCTAAAGGCGGAGGCGAGCCGCTCTCGGAGCGCAAACAAAGCCGATGGAGAAAGCGACCTCCTCGCCAAAATCGCCGCGCTCCCGCAACCCGATCGCGCCATGGCCGAGCGCCTCCACGCCATCGTCAAAGCCAACGCCCCTTCCCTCTCGCCGAAAACCTGGTACGGAATGCCCGCCTACTCGAAGGACGGCAACGTCGTCTGCTTCTTCCAAGGCTCGGCGAAGTTCAAAACGCGCTACTCCACCCTCGGCTTCTCCGACAAAGCCAACCTCGACGAAGGCCGCATGTGGCCCACCGCCTTCGCCCTAAAAGAACTCACCCCGGCCGAAGAAGCGAAAATCGCCGCGCTCCTCAAGAAAGCCCTGAGCTGACAATCGCCGCCCCCGCGCGGCATAAGGCATAAAATGGCGGCATGGCACAGACAGTAGCCGTCCTCGGCGGCGGCGTAGCCGGTCTCAGCGCCGCACAGGAACTCGCCGAGCGCGGCTACCGGGTGCATGTCTACGAAAGGAAACCCGTCATGGGCGGCAAGGCGCGCAGCATTCCCGTGCCGGGTTCGGCCGCACCGGACCGCAGGCCTCTCCCCGGCGAACACGGGTTCCGGTTCTTCCCCGGGTTCTACAAACACGTCACCGATACGATGCGGCGCATCCCCTACGGCGATCACGGGAACACCTTCGATAATCTTGCGGTGGCCACACGCATTCTCCTCGCCCGGGCCGGACAAACCGAAATTACCTGGCTTGCCCGATGCCCGCAAAACCTGGAAGATCTGCGCGTATTTCTCGTGGAGCTATTCACGCCTCTCGGTGTTCCCGCTCCCGAGTTAGCTTACTTTGTAAGCCGCCTCCTGATCGTCGCGGCAAGCTGCCCCGAGCGCCGTTTGGCGGAATTCGAAAACATCGCCTGGTGGGACTTTATCGCCGCGCCGCGCATGTCGAAAACTTACCAGGCCTACCTGGGACAGGGTCTTACCCGCTCCCTCGTAGCAATGCGCGCCCAGGAAAGCAGCACGCGTACCGTCGGAGTTACCCAGTTACAGCTCCTTTACGGTCTGATATCTCCGGACCACGTCTTCGATCGCCTGCTCATGGGCCCGACCAACGATGTCTGGATCGATCCCTGGACCGTGTACCTCCGCAAATTGGGCGTGGAATTCCATCCCGAAGCCCGTGTCACCGCGATCGAAAGGGACGGCGCCCGCGTAACCGGCGTCACGGTCGCCAGCGGTCCGCGCATCGAAGCCGATTACTATCTTGCCGCCCTGCCGGTCGAAGTCATGGCCTCGCTTCTTACCGAGGAACTGAAACGAGCGGCGCCGTCAATCGCTAACTTGGACAAGCTGCAAACGCGTTGGATGAACGGCATTCAGTTCTATCTCTCGCGCGATGTTCCCGTCGTAAACGGTCATGCCATCTACTTGGACTCTCCCTGGGCTCTAACATCCATCTCCCAACGGCAATTCTGGACCAACGTGGACTTCTCGGAATTAGGAAACGGCGCGGTCCAGGGCATCCTCTCCGCCGATATCTCCGAATGGGAGGCGCCCGGTGTGGTCTATGGCAAACCAGCGCGCGAGTGTACCGCTCCGCAGATCCAGGAGGAGGTTTGGACCCAGCTTAAACAGCACCTGAATGCCGGCGGCGCGACAACCCTAAACGACGCGAACTTACTTTCCTGGTTCCTGGATCCCGACATCGAGTTTCCCAATCCGGGCACGGCGGCGAACGCGGAGCCTTTGCTCATCAACATTGCCGGGTCGCTTCAGTACCGGCCCGAGGCGCAGGTAGAGATGGAAAACCTATTCCTGGCCTCGGATTACGTGCGCACTTACACAGACATCGCTTGCATGGAAGCCGCGAATGAAGCGGCGCGCCGTGCCGTGAACTGTGTGCTCGCCGCCTCCGGTTCTGCGGCTTCGCCCGCCCAACTCTGGCCCTTGGAGGAGCCCGCATTCCTAAAGCCGCTCCAGGAGGTCGACCGCATCCGGTTTGGCCTCGGGCTTCCTCATCACCTCGAGTCCACCTGACGCCCACCGCCAATCCCAGGATCGGCCGCCCGTCCACCTCCGCTCCCCGCTCTCCACAATCGGTCTGGTACGGGCCACTCGCTCCGCTCAGGAGCCGGAAGCCGGATGACCGCGCTTCCCGAAGCCCACGTCGCCTGTCGCGGGCGTACCCCGGCCCGTGTGCGGCATTGAGCCTCTCCGGATCAGCCGCATCCGCCTGTAGGTAAGCGGTGAGCACGCCCTCAACATGCGCCGCCGCATCGTGCCGCTGTCGTCGTCCCGTGCAACGGCCAGTTGGTCCGCTTCACCTCAAGCGCGGCCGTCTCTTTGCGAAGCGAGCAGCTAGCATAAAGGGAGGGATGGCCGGCAAAAACTGACTATCATCACGGAGAATTCATTCCTTTGACCTTCACCTGCACCGCCGTGCTCTTCGATATGGACGGCACACTCGTCGACTCTACCCGCGTCGTGGAACGCGCTTGGCAATGGTGGGCCGAACGCCACGGAATTCCCCTCGATGCCATCCTCGCGTTCTCCCACGGCCGCCCAACCGTGGTCACGATGGAGCATTTTCTTCCCGGCCGCGACCACACTGCGGAACTCGACGAAATGGCGCGCTTCGAAGAAACACAACTCGATGGCATTTTCGCCGTGCCGGGCGCCGTGCAGGTCGTCCGCGCCCTCCAAAACCACCCCTGGGCGATCGTAACTTCAGCCTGGCGAGGCTTGGCCGAGGCGCGCGTAACAGCCGTCGGCCTGCCCGTTCCGAAAGTCATCGTGCCCGTCGATGAAATTCGGAAAGGTAAGCCGGACCCGGAAGGCTTCCTGTTCGCCGCCGAACAATTGGGAGTCCCGCCCGCCGAGTGCCTGGTCTTCGAAGATACCCGCCCCGGCATCGAGGCCGGAATCAACGCCGGCATGCAGGTCGTCGGAATCCTGACAACCGTGCCTCCAAGCCAACTAAGGCACCGCCCGCTCATTCGAGATTTCCGCGACGTAACCGTCCACCCGGAAGGCCGCCGCCTAATCGTCGAAGTTACAGACGCAACTTCGGGTAACTATTTATAGCTGTATCGCACGTTGACACTAACCCGCACCGGAACGTCTTCCGGTGACGACGACAGATAGTCGTACGGGATTTCGGACAGCGGAGTGGCAGCGGATAATACCGGGCGGACTGTCGACGTCAACGAAACAGATTCAATCCCGGAAATCTTCACCTTCATGCGCCGCGCGATGTCCTCCGCGATCGGCTGCGCATTATCCATCGCCGCCTGGTACGCCTCCTTCTCGTACGTCGCGGCGTCTTTCACCGTGAACGCCACCACCGTAGCGCCCCAAGTCGATGATAGAACCGGCATGTTCACCGGACCGGCGCCGATCTTGCCCAGTTCATCGAGCAGCGCGCCCACCTTCGCATCGAGGACATTGATGTCCTTCAATTCCGTCCCCTCAAGGTAAACGTAGAAGATGTTATAGACGTCGAACCCGGTAGGCTGCTCCTGACCCGCATAGTAACCACCCCGCCCGGTAGGAGCAAACCGATTCCCCGAAAAATGAATCTGGTCCTCCCGGTAACCCATCGAAACACGCTTCGCCCGAACGTCCCGCACCTTCTTGGCATTCTGGTCCAAGGCATCCGCCGCCAAAGCCGCCGACGCCCGCGTACTCAAGAATACAATCGCCAGATCTGCCCGCGCCGCCACCTTACCGGTCGCCGAAACCAAAATCGTCGGCGAAGGCAAGGGCGTCTGCGCCACAGCCGTCTCGGCCAGCGCAACCACCACCAGCACAGTTGCAATCCGCATCTCGAACGCCTCCTTCCCCCTCTTATACCTCCAAGCCAAAACCCGCGCTCCCGCGGAAACCCTCGCATCTAACACTTCCGTCCCACTGGCCCGCCGCTTCAATTACCCGGAACAACGCATCCCACTCCGGCGTCAAACTCTGCAATGAGCCATCTAATCCGGATCGCCGGCGCATTCGTAGCGATCGTCCCGCTCGCGGCGCCGCAAGCCCCAGACCTTGCCCCAATCAAGCGGCTCGGCGATTCCGCCGTCCTCTCCGTCTACACCTCCCGGCCGCTTGACGCCATCGCCACTAAGCTCGAATCCCGGTTCGGCTTGGTAGTAAGTGCCGAGGACCCGTTCTTTCAATTTCGCGGTGACATGATGGATATCTCTGGCGAAGTCCGGGGGGCTCGCCCAGGCACTCTCGTTCCCGCGCGGTGGGGATTTGAGGTACGATTCCCAGAAAATCCGGATGGCTCCCCGCAGAATGTGCATGACTTGCTCGAAAGCATAGTCGCGGAAGCCAACCTCCACTCGCATTTTGCATCCCGCCTCGACGAGACCGGCGGCGCATTCTTCTTCGTGCCCACCCAAACCCGTGATCCCCAGGGCCGATCGATTGAAATAACGCCGCTGCTCGACCGTCTTGTCACCATACCCCCGGGCGTCAGGCCCATCTACGAAAGCGCCTCTATGATGGCGAAGGACCTCTCGCGGCAGACCGGTCTGCGAGTAAGCTGCTGTCAGTCGTTTGTAGCAGGCTATCCCTGGGGCATGGAGAAAGTCATGTTCGACGCCAACAACGAGCCGGCGCGCTCCGTACTGCGGCGTCTCGGTCTAACTCACTGGCACGTGCGTTGTGACGAGTACAGTTGTGTTATCGACATGCGCTAGACCGCTCCTCCTCCTGCCGCTCGCGCTCATCCTGCAAGCGGGCTTCGTAAAGGAGTGGCAATGGACCGAGACCGCATCGGCGCCCGTCCTGGTAACGGGGCGCATCCTCGACGTCCACCGGACCGGACGCGTCCCGGAAGGCCATCTCCCCTGGAAGGCCGAAACCTGGTCCAATCTCGCCGGCGTGGAAGTCCTTCGCTCCTTCACGGCCCCAGGGATAGCCGCCCCCTCCCACCAGATCCAGGTCTACTTTTTCACCTACGGCTCGAGCGGGTTAGTCTTCATGAACGGTTATCCGCCGCCGCTGCCTCACATCACCCCCGGCGCCATCCGCATCCTACCGTTGCGCCAGAACCGCAATCCCGCCTCCGAGCCGTGGCAACTCATCGCGGACTCCGGCTTCAACCTCACCGTCCCCGTGCGGGCCGATAGGAACGGTGAACCTGCGCCTCCGCCATCCACCCGCGCCTTCCTGCTTCAGGAATTCTCGAATACGCTGGGT
>DAIDIH010000079.1 GCA_027459465.1 Bryobacterales bacterium
AACTCTTGCCAC
This sequence comes from Bryobacterales bacterium, assembly GCA_027459465.1. Lineage (GTDB taxonomy): Bacteria > Acidobacteriota > Terriglobia > Bryobacterales > Bryobacteraceae > JAJYKC01. Next base: position 13 of record DAIDIH010000079.1, read on the forward strand.
GGCATCTCCTGCAGCTTCGACACCTCCGCCGGTGTAAGTCCAGCCTCTTCCACCACGGCCGCGCCGAGGCTCTCCGAGTAATCCTTCTCGCCGGATTTCCGCAGTGCCCCGCTCAACACGACAGCCTTGTGGAATAGCCCTTTGGCGCTAGGCATCGCGGTCAGAATCGAAACCTTAGCCCCGCCGCCCGACTGCCCGATGATAGTGACGTTCCCCGGATCGCCGCCAAAATTCGAAATGTTGTCGCGCACCCATTCGAGAGCCGCCACCAGGTCCAGCATGCCTACGTTTCCCGACGCGGCGAACTTCTCTCCGCCCACGCCGGCAAGGTCGCAGTACCCGAACGGCCCGAGCCGATGATTCACCGAACAGAACACCACATCGCCGAACCGCGCGAAATTCTCGCCGTTGTACCCGTCCTGCTCGATGCTGTTGCCGTTGATAAAGCCGCCGCCGTGAATCCAGAAGATCACCGGCCGCTTTTTTCCGTCGTTGAATCCCGGCGTAAGCACGTTAATCCGGAGGCAATCCTCATTTACATCCCCGTAATTCCAGTGGTCCCGGAACGAGCCGAACGGGTTGTGATACCGGTTGTCCATGCTCTGCGCCGCCGAGTTCGCCCACCACAGCGCCGGAAAAACATCCTCCCAAGGCTTGGGCTTCTGCGGCGGCATGAACCGGTTCGCCCCCGAAGTGTCCGCCCCATACGGCATCCCGAGGAAATAGTAAATCCCCCGAAGCTGATAGCCCCTCACCTGCCCGTATTCCGTCCGCGTCAGCGCGATCTTGTCGCCAACAAACAGAACCTGCTTCTCCGCCGGGCCCACAACAGCCAGTTCCGGAGTCGCTGACAGACTCGATCCGGCGGCAATCCCCGCCGAAGTTACCCCAAGTGTCTGAACAAACCTGCGCCGGTTGGATCTCATCTTTTCACTCCTTCAGCCTGCGCCAGTATATCCGAATCCAACGCAAACCGGACCGCACTCCGCGGCCGCCGCCTCGTCTTACGATCCGCCCAGCGCCAGCAGGTAAGCGTCGAGCGCGTCGAGGTCTGGCTTCGACAACTTATACGGCGGCATGATGCTCCCCGGACTCATCGACCGCGGATTTTCCAGGTGCTTGTCCAGCCACACCTTCGTCCGCCGCTGGCCCACGCCGTTCAGCGCCGGACCCATCGCCATCCCCTCGCCGTTGATCTGGTGGCACGCCGAGCAGCCGTGGCTCTCGTAAATCTCCGCCCCACGGATCGCCGCCGCCGGCGCATCGATCATCCCGTCGGCCGTATCCGGCGTCAGGCGCCCCATCATCGCCGCCAGCGCCGCCGCCTGCGTATCCGATATCGCCGCCGCGCCCGTCTGCTGCGTCATCGCTTTGAAATGGTCGATCATCCACGCCGCCGGCTTGTGCGCCGTAATCCCCGCCAGGTTCGGACCCGGCTTCGGATCCCCATCGTCCAGGTTGTGGCACGTCGTGCACTTCGAATTCTTAAACGTCACATACGCCGTCAAATCCTTCGGAGGCACGCGGTTCCAGGCCGAAACCTGCAGCGGCGTCTCGGACTGCTTCGGCGTCGTCAGCACCGCCGCCGTCGTCAACCCCGTCCACGCCACCGCCCCGCCAATCACCAGAAACCAACCCACCTTCCGCTCCCGCAACCGCCGCAGCGGACCCCGGTCGATAAACGGCGTAAACATCAGCACCAGCAGCGTGAGGTTCGGCAAAAACACGCTCCCGATCGGCTCCAGCGACCCCTTGAAAAACTTCAGCGTCTGGAACAGAAACAGAAAATACCACTCCGGCCGCGGAATATAGGACGTGTTCGTCGGATCCGCGATCGGCTCCAGCGGCACCTGCAGCGTCACCGCCATCGTGAACAGAATCGCGAACGCGATGAAGATTGCCACCGTGTCCTTGAACACCTGGCCCGGATAAAACATTTTCTTTGGTCCATGTTCTATCGCCTCCGGCGCCACGCCGTGCTTCCGCACCAGGTACAGATGCAGGCCAATGAGAATGATCGTCAGCGGCGGGAGCATCAGCACGTGCGCGCTGTAGAATCGCGCAAACGTCACCGCCCCCACGCCGTTCTCCGCCCCCATAAGTCTCTGAATGTACGGCCCCAGAATCGGCGCCTGCCCCGCGATCTGCGTCGTCACGATCGTGCCCCAGTACGCACGGTTGTCCCACGGCAGCAGGTAGCCCGAAAGCCCGAATCCCAGCACGATGGTCAGCAGCACCACGCCCACCATCCACGTGCCTTCCCGCGGCTTCTTGTACGCGCCGAAGAGAAAAACCTGCGTCATGTGCAGCACCACCACGACGATCATCATGCTGGCGCCCCAGTGGTGCAGCCCGCGGATCATCCGCCCCGCGGCCAAATCGTTCACGATGTAGCTCAGGCTGTGATACGCCTCGCCCGGTGTCGGAGCGTAGTTGATCGCCAGCAGAATCCCCGTAAACGCCTGAGTCAAAAACAAAAACAGCGCCAGGCTGCCGAACACCTGGTGCCACCCGCTCGAAGGCGGAATCTCTTCATACAGAAAATGATGAACCGCGGAGGCAAGGCCCGTGCGCTCCTCCAGCCAGTGAGTGACGTTCCGTACGATGCTCACGCGCGCTCCTCGTTCGATTTTTCGAGCGGCCCCAACCAGATCCGCGTGCCTTCCAGTTTCACCGCGTAGCGGTCCAGCGGACGCGGCGCCGGTCCGGAGATCACTTGGCCGTCAACCGAAAAATACGATCCGTGGCACGGGCACACAAACTGGTCCTTGCCGTCGTCCCAGTGGTAGGCGCAGCCCAGGTGTGTGCACATGGGGGCGTAGGCGACGAGTTTTCCGTTTGTCTCGCGCACCACCCACGCCGTGGATTTTTCCGTCGATGCCTTCCAGCCGTCCACGCGCCGGCGCATAAACTCGAGTTCCTTCGGTTTTCCGGGCACGAGGCCCGAAAGGTCGCCGGCGTCGGTCCACGGCGATCGCTTGCGGCCGTGCGAAGGAAGGACCAAGTAGAGGAGCGCGGGTATGGCGAGCGCCGCGCCAATCAAGGCGTTCATCGCGACAATGGCGATTTCCATAAAGCCGCGGCGAGTCGGCGGAGCACCGGCGGGAGTGTTCTGTGAAGCCATCAGAAAGAGTATATGCGACGCCGCCGCGCTTCCGCGAGGGGCACTTCTTTCATCGGCCGGCGGCGGGATACGGCGAGCCGTCGCGGGTCTCGTCGGTGGCGTGCCGCAGGACCTGATCGCCTTCCTGCAACGCGCCGGTCACGGCCACCAGGCTGCCCTCGGCCGGGCCCGGACGCACGTCGATCCACTCGGCGCGGCCGCCGCGGACACGGATCACGAAAGTCCGCTCGGTGGTGGTGACGATGCTGGTTTTCGGCACAAACAAAACGGGTTTTGTCCCGCGCACGGGCCAGCGGACGCTGGGGTACATGCCCGGGGCGAGTGCGTCGTCGTGATTGAATACGTCGAGTTCGACCGGCATGGTGCGCGTTTTTGCATCAAGTGAATGTGCAATTCGCGCGATTCTGCCGGAAAACACGCGCCTCGGGTACGCCGGGACGGTGAACGCTACCGTCGCGCCGCGCGCGATCTCGCCTACGTCTTCCTCGGGCACGGGAACGACGACGCGTAGATGCTGTATCTGCTGTAGAATCAACAGCGGGGCGTTGCCCGGCGGGCCGGCGAGCGCTCCGGGATGCGCCAGGCGGGTGGTGATGACGCCGTCAAACGGCGCGGTGATTTTCAGGTAGGCGACGAGGGAATTTTCGGCGTCTACGGCGGCTTGGGCGGCGTCGGCGGCCTGTTTGCGCGCGGCGAGGAGCGAGCGCAGCGCGTCGAGTTGTTTCTCGTTTTGAATCAAGTCGTTGCCCGCGACGGCGCCGGGGGTTTGGGCGGCTTGCTTGAGCTTTTCGAGGGTGCTCTGCTGGGCGGCGAGTTGGGCTTCGGCCTGGCTTTGCTCCGCTTTGGCGGCTTCGGCCTGGGCCTGGGCCTGGGCGATGCGGGCCTGCATCTCTGGCGCTGTAAGTGTGACTAACAATTGGCCTTCTTTGACGACCGCGCCGCGGTCCACCAGCATCTGCTCGACGTAGCCGGGGACTTTGGCGTCGATGGTTGTGGCGAGGTAGGGAGCGATTTCGGCAGGCAGGTCGATGGTGCTCGAGGCGGGGCGCGAAATGACTTTCGCGAGCGCGGGGTTCTGGGCGCGGGGGGCGAGTCCGGAGAGGACATAAACAACAATCAGTATAAATATTCTATTTGCCATCGTAGTACCTGCTCAAAGGGTCGCCCGGATCGAGCGAGGGCGAGTGGGTGGAAGCGCGGCCCTGGAGTATCGCGTAGAGGGCGGGCAGAATGGTGAGGGTGGCGAAGGTGGCCACGATCAACCCGCCGGTGACGGCGCGGCCGAGGGGCGCGGCCTGTGGCCCGCCTTCGCCAAAACCAATGGCCATGGGCATCATGCCGAAAACCATGGCGGAGGCGGTCATCAGGATGGCGCGGAGACGGCTGGCGGCGCCGTCGCGCGCCGCTTCTTCCGCCGTATGGCCTTCGGTGCGGAAGCGCTCGGCGAAAGTGACGAGCAGAATCGAGTTGGCCACGGCGATGCCGGTGGCCATAATTGCGCCCAGAAATGATTGAATATTCAGCGTGGTGGAGGTGACGAGGAGCATGGCGAGGGCGCCATCGAGCACGGCGGGGATGGTGAGCACGACGGTGAGGGCGAGGCGGGCGGATTGGAAATAAGCCGTAAGTAAAAGAAAGATGATTGCAATCGCAAGGAGAAGACCGGTGCGCAGACCGAGGAGGGTCTGGCCGAGGGCGGGGGCTTCGCCGCGGAGCGATACGGTGACGCCGCGGGGAGGCGCGGGTAAGTTATTGAGGACACGTTGGATTTCTGGTACTGCCTGGCCGAGGGTGAGGTTGTGGATGTTGGCGGTGAGGCTGATGACGTGCTGGCCGTTGTAGCGGTCGAGTTCGCCGGGCATGGCGCCGGGCCTGAGGGTTGCGATGTCGTCGAGCAGGGGCTTGGAGTTCCCGGGGCGCATGATGGGGAGGGAGGCGACTTGGGCTACGCTTTGTAGTTGATTCTGCGGGAGTTGCACCTGAATTTGGAACGCGTTGCCGGTGTTGGGGTCGCGCCAGTAGTTGGGGTCGGTGAAGCGGCTGGAGGAGGTGGCGGGGACGACGGAGTGGGTGACGTCGGCCATGGTGAGGCCGAACTGGCCGGCGCGGCCGCGGTCGATGGTGATGTCGAGGGTGGGATAGTTCATCTGCTGCGCGAACTGCAAGTCTCTCAAAAATAGCAGCTTAGCGAGGCGTTCCCGGACGAGGCGAGCGTAGGTGTAGTCGGCGTCAAGGCTCACTCCCTGGACGGCGACCTCGACCGGGGTGGGCGAGCCGAAGCTCATCACCTGAGTGACGAGATCGCCCGCTTCAAACGACACATTCGATTGGGGTAAGGCGCGGGCTAGGGCGGCGCGGAGGCGTTCGCGGAGGGGTTCGCCGCCGGGTGTGCCGGGTTTGAGCGAGAACTGGATGATCGCGTCCTCGGGGCCGCTGGTGAAGAGATGGATCAGGTCGACGGGGTAGCTGGAGGGGATGAGGCCTTCAAAATCGCTTGTTATTTCAACATTTTGCGGACCGGCTGTTGTTTTGATGACGTCGAGGGCGCGGAGGACGGTACGCTCGGTTTCTTCGATTCGGGTGCCGGCAGGGGCGCGGAGGCGGAGGCGGAAGACGCCCGTGTTGGTGTCCGGGAAGAGTTCGGTTCCGATGCGGGGGAACGCAAGGAAAAGAAAGAGAAACGCGGTGAGGAGGTAGACGGCGGCGAGGGGGAGGCGGAAGCGGAGGACGAAGCCGAGGTAGTTTTCGTAGGCGGCGCGGAGGCGGCCGAGGAAGCCTTCGCGTTCTTCGCCGCGGTGGGCGAGGCGCATGATCCAGGTGGAAAAGACGGGGACGAGGGAGCTGGAGAGGATGTATGAAACCGCGACTGATAACGTTACCGATAACGCCAACGGCGTGAAGAGTTGGCGGGCGACTCCGGCCATGAAAAACGACGGCACAAACACCGCTAAGATGCTGAGCATAGAGAGGAAACGGGCGGTGGCGGTGCGCGAGCAGGCTTCGAGGACGGCGCGGGCGCGGGAGACGCCGGGGAGCATCCGGGTGTGGATGTTTTCGATCTCGACGGTGGCTTCGTCGACGAGGATGCCGACGGAGAGGGCGAGTCCGCCGAGGGTCATAATGTTGATGGTCTGGCCGGTGATCCAGAGGCAGACGACGGCGCCCAAGAGGGCGAAGGGGATGTTGGTTACGACGATGAGGGCGCTGCGCCAGTCGTGAAGAAAGAGAAGGACCATCAAGCCGGTGAGCAGGGCGCCGAGTAACCCTTCGTAGACTAAGCCGCGGAGTGAGTTAGTAACAAAGGGAGACTGGTCGAACTCGAGACTTACATCGACGTCTTCGGGGACGGCGCGTTTGAAGGCGGGCATGGCGGCTTTGACGGCGTTGATGACGGCGAGGGTGGAGGCGTCGGCGCGCTTGGTAACCGGGATATAGACGGTACGTTTGCCGTTGACGTGGGCGTAAGCGGTGATGACATCGGTGCCCGCTTCGATGGAGCCGATGTCGCGGAGGTAGACGGTTGGTCCGGAGACGGGGCGGATGGGGGTGTCCATCAGTACGTTGAGGTTGGCGCCGAGTGCGGCGTTGGTGCGGGCGATGCGTTCGATTGTGCCGGTCCACATATTGCCGGAGGGCATGACGACGCTCGACCTACTCACGGCGGCGATGGCTTCTTCGGGGGAGATGTGGTACTGAGTAAGTTTGGCGGGATCGAGAGTAACTACGATGGTTTTCTGGTTGCCGCCGAAGGGCGGAGGCGCGGAGACGCCGGGGAGGGTGGCGAAGAGGGGGCGGACGCGGTTGATGGCGTAGTCCTGCATTTCGCCTTGCGTATGGTTGGAGCCGCGGAAGACGAGGAGGCCGACGGCGACGCTGCCGGCGTCGAAGCGGGTGATGAAGGGAGGGACGGTGCCGGGAGGCATGAAGGAGCGGGCGCGGTTGACGTAGCCGACGGTTTCCGACATGGCCTGGCTCATGTTGGTGCCCTGGTGGAAGACTAACTTCATGAGGGCGGCGCCCTGGATGCTCTTACTTTCGACGTGGTCGATGCCGGTGATATAGAGGAAGTGATACTCGTAGTAGTAAGTCAAGTAACCTTCCATCTGGGCCGGGTCCATGCCGGAGTAAGGCTGGGCGACGTAGATGGCGGGGTCGCCGACCTGGGGAAAGATATCGACGGGCATGCGGAGGACGGCGAGCCAGGCGCTGAGGGCGATGGCGATGAGCGCGGTGACGACGGTGACGGGGCGGCGGAGGGCAGTCAGGACGAGGCGCATGGGCTGAGTTTCGCGGGAGAGTTCATTGGGAGGCCTGGGCGAGGAAGGGTTGGATATCGCCGCGGACGGTGTCGATTTCGAGTTGAGCGCGCCAGACGGAGAGGCGGGCGAGGGCGTCGTCGATGCGGGCCTGGACCATGAGGCGCTCGGCCTGGGCGACGTCGTCGATGGGGGCGAGTTGGGACTGGTAGCGGGCCGTGGCCTGCTTGAGAGCGGTTTCGGCGGAAGAGACTTCGGTGGGGGTGTTCGCGGCGACGGCGCGGGCGCCTTCGAGCGTGGCGAGCGCGGCGTTGAAGCGGGATTCGAGTTGGGTGGCGATGAGGCGGGACTGGGCCTGGGCGGCGCGGATTCTGGCCTGCTGTTGGGCTTCCTGGTCTTCGATGGCGAACTTATCCATGACGGGGAAGGTGACAGTAAGTCCGATGCCGTAGTTCTGGACGGTGGGAGCGAGGCCGTTGGCGCCGCCGAGGCGTTCGCCGTCCGTTTCCATGCCGGTGCCGCGGGCGGAGGCGAGTCCCTGGACGAGGAACTGGGGGTAGTAAGTCTTCTGGAGGGATTTCAGTTGGGAGCGCTGCTGGGCGACGGCGGCATTTTGTTCGATGGAGAGCGGGTTGGCGGCGGGGTCGAGCGGCGCGGACGGGGGAGCGGCGGGGAGAGTGGAAGTAAGTTTGTCCGAGGCGAGTTTGCGGTGGGCGGTGTCGTTTCCGACGAACTGGGCGAGGGTGGCGCGGGCGACTCCGACGGCCTGCCGGGCCTGGGCGAGCATGGTGCGGGCGACGGCGAGTTCGGCGGTGACGCGGGCTTCGTCGGCGCCGGGGCGGAGTTGGGCGGCGACGAGGGAGTGGGTGCTGCGCTCGAGGATTTCCCAACTCGAAACGGTGGCTTGCGCGGCCTGTTCGGTGCGTTCGGCGGCGAGGACGGTGAGGAAGGCGTCGGCGGCGGCGACGGCGACGTCGTAGCGGGTGCGTTCGAGGGTGGCGCGGGCGTATTGGCGGGCGGCGGCGGCGGCGGCGACATTGGCGGAGCGGAGTCCGAAATCGAAGGGCTGCCAACTTACTAACACGCCGACGCCGGAGTCCCAGACGGAACCTAAGTTATTGGAGGCGACGCCGTCGACGCCGGGGATGACGGTTTGGGGGAGTAACAGGCCGTAGTAAGTGTTGCGGGTGGCGCGGTTGAACTGGGCGAGGGTATCGACGCGGGGTAAGTAGGCGGTTTGGGCAAGGCGGATGCCGGCGGCGGCGGCGTTCATCTGCTCCTGGCTGACCTGGATGGAAGGGTAGTTGCGGAGGGCGGCGGCGACGGCTTCCGAGATGGTGAGACCGGCGGAGGGCGGAGGGGTTTGGGCGGCGAGAGTAAGTCCGGCGGCGAGGAGGGCCGCGAACTTACACCACATTGAACAGGAGTTTGAAGCCATAGTCCATGTGAAATTGCTGGTGGCAGTGGAAGAGGGTGAGTCCTTCGCCCGCGGGGGTGACGTCGGCTTCCACTTTTCCGTAACCTTTGACGAGGACGACGTCCTTGAGGAGGCCGCCGGTGGGTTTGCCGTTGATACTTACTAACTCGAAGCTGTTGCGGTGTAAGTGGACGGGGTGGGCGTCGTCGGTGTTGTTCTGGAAGACGAGGCGGTAGCGGCGGCCCTGGTGAAGCGGGGTGGGCGGGGCGGAAGGGGAGTAACTGGCTCCGTTGATGGTCCAGCGGTTGAAGCCGCCGGTTCCTCCGTTGATTTTGCCGAAGACGAGGGGGATGGTTTCTTCCGGCGGGGCGGGTGATTTGTCCGTACCGAAGAGGGTGTAATCCCAGCGGGATTTGGGCGGGGCGATCCAGCGCGGGGGGCCGGATTTGTTCGCGTATTCGACGACGATGCCGAGGCCGTTGGTGCGGTCGTCATCGCGCGGGGTGCCGAGGATCCAGACGCCGGGGTGGTTCATTTCGACGATGGCGGAGATGCGTTCGGCGGTGCCGAGTTCGAGGACGTCGACGAGTTGGGGTTTGGGGACGGGGTTGCCGTCGAGGGCGACGATTTGGAAGCGATGGCCGGAGAGGGCGAGTTGGATGTTTTCGGTGGCGCTTGCGTTGAGGATGTGAAAGAGGACGCGCTGGTGTTCGCGGACGCGGATGGGCTCGCCGAAGCCCAGGCATTTGCCGTTGATGGTGAAGCGCTGGTAGCCGATTTCCCAGCCGTTGGGCTTGGGGTCGGGCTTGAGGCTGGGAGGCGGGGGGAGTTCGGGCTGTTCTTCTTCTTCGGCTGAAGTGAAAAAGGGTTCCCACTCGTGGGTGGCGAGGAAGACTTCCTGGTCGTAGCGGGCGGGGTTTTCTTTGGGCTCGATGTAGACGAAGGCGAACTGGCCGGTGTAAGTGCCGCGGGTGAGGTCCGACATGGGCATGGTGTGGGTGTGGAGGAAGCGGGCGCCGGCGGGGGCGGGGGTGAGGCGATAGCGAAGATGGCCGTGGGCGGGGACGGGGAGGCTTTTTTCTTCGGCGGCGCCGTCGACAGCGGCGGGGATGATCTGGCCGTGCCAGTGGACGAATTCGGTGGTGTCGGTGTCGTTGAACAGGTCGACGGTGAGGGGGACGTTTTCGGTGAGGCGGATGAGGGGGCCGGGGACTGTGCCGTTGTAGCCGAGGGTGGGGATGGTGTGGTCCCTGGCGATGTTGGCGAGGGTGGGGCCGATGCGGAGGGTGAGATCGGCGGGTCCGGCGGGGGCGGGGTTGGAGGGTTGGTGGGAGGTTGGGGCGCAGGCGGAGAGGGTGAGTCCGGCGGCGGTGAGGAGATCGCGGCGGGTTAGGGCGAGGGGGTGGGGCGGCATGGTGTTACTTCCCGTTCCTTACTTATAACGGGGGCGGGGGGTGGGGCGATACTTAAGATTTTCTGACGGGAGTCTGAAGATTTGTTCAGGGAGGGGGGAGTGGGCGGTTGCGTGGCTGGCGAGGCGACCGGTGTGCTTGGACAGGTTGCGGCGCATGGATCGGTGCAGGTATAACGGCTTAGTCGGGACAGTGCGGTCCTTGACTTTAGGCGATGCATGCCCAATGAAGCCGATACATGCCGGAGGTTCGTCGTCCCAAAGCTCCAGGCTGCTGGTTGGGAGACCGAGCCGCATCGCCTAAATGAGCAAGTGACCTTCACGGATGGGCCGATCGTCGCCGCCGGGGGCAAGGGGCATCGGCGCCCGGGCAAGCGCGCCGACTACCTGCTCCGATATCGTCCCGATTTCAGTATCGCCGTGGTGGAGGCAAAAGCCTCGTACTGCCTGGCGTCAGAAGGGCTGCAGCAGGCGAAAGAGTACGCCGAGATCCTCGGCCTGAAGTTCGCCTACGCCACCAACGGCCACGAGATCGTCGAGTATGATTTCCTCCAAGGGTGCGAACGCACCGTCACCGACTTCACCACGCCCGACGAACTATGGCAACGGTTGCTCGCCGGGAACGGCTTGTCCCCTCAGTCGGCCGACCGGCTCCTGACGCCGGCCTATCACCTGAGCGGGAAGTCTCCCCGCTACTACCAGGAGATCGCGATCAACCGGGCCGTCCAGGCCATTCTTCAGGGCCGGCACCGGATCCTGCTCACTATGGCCACGGGCACCGGCAAAACCGTCGTTGCATTTCAGATCTGCTGGAAACTTTGGAGCTCGCGGTGGAACCGCAATCCGCAGAAGGAATACCGGCGACCGCGTATCCTGTACCTGGCCGACCGCAACGCCCTGATCGACGACCCCAAGGACAAGACGTTCACACCCTTCGGTGATGCCCGTTGGAAGATCGAGAACGGCGTCGCCAACAAGAGCCGGGAGATGTACTTCGCCATCTACCAAGCCATCGCCAAGGACGAGAACCGGCCCGGCCTGTACCGCGAGTTCGCGCCCGACTTCTTTGACCTGATCATCGTGGACGAATGCCACCGGGGCAGCGCCCGCGACGAGAGCAACTGGCGGGAGATCCTGGACTACTTCGAGCCGGCTTACCTGATCGGCATGACCGCGACGCCCAAGCACGAAGACAACGCCGACACGTACCGCTACTTCGGCGATCCGGTCTGCACCTACAGCCTCAGGCAGGGCATCGACGACGGCTTCCTGGCGCCGTACCGCGTCCACCGCGTCATCACGCAGTGGGACGCGGCCGGCTGGCGGCCCAGCCAGGGCGAGTTGGACCGCTATGGCCGCGACATACCGGACGAGGAGTACCACACCAACGACTTTGAACGGCGGGTCGCCCTGCGCGCCCGCACAGAGTGCGTCGCGAAGCACCTGACGGAGTTTCTCCGCAAGACGGACCCGTTCGCCAAGACGATCGTGTTCTGCGTCGATCAGGAACACGCGGCGGAAATACGCCAATCCCTGGTTAATCTCAATTCCGGCCTGGTCCAGCAGTATCCCGATTACGTCTGCCGGGTGACATCGAACGAGGGCGACGTCGGGCGCGGCCACCTCAGCAACTTCCAGGATCTCGAGCGCGAGACCCCGGTGATCCTGACCACGTCCCAAATGCTGACCACGGGCGTCGACGCCCCCACCTGCAAGAACATAGTCCTGGTCCGCGTGATCAACTCCATGATCGAGTTCAAACAGATCATCGGGCGCGGCACCCGCGTGCGGGACGATTACGGCAAGCTGTTCTTCAACATCCTCGACTACACCGGCTCGGCGGCGCGCCTATTCGCCGATCCAGCCTTCGACGGCGACCCGTCCATCGAAACCCAGGACGAAGTGGACGAGGAAGGAAAGCCGGTCAAGCCTACGATCACGGTGAAGCCGGAGGAGCCGCCCGAACCGGAACCGCCCGGCGGGCCGATCATTGATGACTGTCCGGACGGCCACCGCAAGTACTACTTCGACGGCGGTTATGTGGACGTCGTCACGCACCTGGTTTACGAGCTCGATCCGGATGGCCGCCAGTTGACGGTGGTGAAGTTCACCGGCTACACCAAGGAGCGCGTGCGAACGCTTTATCGCAACGCGGCGGACCTGCGGCGCGACTGGTCCGACCCGAAAGAGCGTGCCGCGATCATCGAGAAATTGGTGGATCGCGGAGTGGACTTCGAGGAACTGGCCCGCGGGGTGAGCGCGCCGGATGCCGACCCCTTCGACCTGCTGTGTCACGTCGCGTTCAACGCGCCGCTCCGCACGCGCCGGGAGCGCGCGCAGCGGCTCCGGAGCGAGAAGAAGGATTTCTTCGACCGGTTCGGCCCCGATGCACGCAGCGTGTTGAACGACCTGCTCGATAAGTACGCCGAGCACGGCGTGGCGCAGTTCCTGCTGCCCGACATTTTGGAGGTGCCGCCCATTTCTGAACGCGGTAGCGTGTTGGAGATCTCCCGCCTCTTCGGCGGCTCCGACCGCCTGCGCCAGGCCGTTAACGACTTGCAGACGTTGCTTTACGCGGCATAACGACGATGAAACCGAACACACCGATTTGGGGGATTCACGCTGGAAAGACAGGCGACGCCCACAGCCTGTTCATGCAGAACCACGTGGTTGCTCTCGGCTGGCAGGAGATGGGCGACCTTTCAAAGATCCCGCCCGACAGGGAGGCATTCAAGGCCGCGGTCGCCAAGACGTATCCGAACTACAAGCCCGGCGCCGTGCCGACCAATGCCGGCCAGCTTTTCCGCGTCGTCCACGAAATGAAGCCGGACGACCTGGTCGTCTACCCATCGAAGCACGACCGTAAGATCCACATCGGGCTGCTGAACGGACCCTACGTCTACAACGCATCGTTGCTCCCTTACCCGAGCACCCGTTCCGTGGAGTGGCTGAAGTGCCTGCCCCGTACCACGTTTTCTCAAGGCGCTCTTTACGAGATGGGATCGGCCATGAGCCTGTTCCAGATCAGGAACTACGCCCAGGAGTTCCGCGCGGCGCTCGGGGGCAACGCCGCTCCAGTGCCGGTGAAGGAAGACGAGACGGGCGCCCAGGTTCAGAGCGACATCGAGGAGACCACCCGCGATTACATCCTCAAAACGCTCGCCCAGGAATTGAAGGGTCACCCGTTCGCCGCCTTCGTGGCGCACCTGCTCAACACCATGGGCTACCGGACCCGGCTCTCGCCGGAAGGCACGGACGGTGGCGTGGACATCATCGCGCACCGCGACGAACTGGGCTTCGAGCCGCCGATCATCAAAGTACAGGTGAAGAGCAGCGACGCCTCGAACGTCGGGGACCCCGTCGTGTCGTCACTCTATGGCAAAGTAGACCCGAAGGAGTTCGGGTTGTTGGTGACGCTCGGGACCTTCAAGAATCAGGCGAAGCAGTTCGCGCGGGGAAAATCGAACCTGCAGCTGATCGACGGCACGGAACTCGTCGATCTGATCCTGACCCATTACGAAAAGTTCGATTCCCGATACAAAGGGATCCTGCCTCTGCGGCGGTTTTATGTGCCCGACCCGGAGGAGGAGACGGAGGAGTAGTTGGCGAAAGCGAAATCCCATGCGCCGCTTACCACGGCGCAACAACTGGGCAGCCTCATCAAATCCGCCCGCGACATCATGCGGAAGGACAAGGGGCTGTCCAGCGACCTCGGCCGCCTGCCGATGCTCACCTGGATCATGTTCCTGAAGTTTCTGGACGACATGGAGCAGATCGAGGAATCGCGGGCCGAACTGCGCGGGGAGAAGTACCGCCCCTCGGTCGACAAGCCGTACCGCTGGCGCGACTGGGCGGCGAAGGAAGACGGCATTACCGGCCCAGAACTGCTGGCCTTCATCAACCAGGAAGAAGCCGTCCTGCCGAACGGCAAGAAGGGGACGGTTTATTCACCTACTTGCGGGGGCTTCGCGGCGGCAACGGAAACGGCGGACGGCGGCAGGTGATCGCCACCGTGTTCTCCGGCGTCGCGAACAACATGATCTCCGGATACCTGCTGCGCGATGTGATCAATAAGGTGAACGGCATCCACTTCCTGGCGAAGGAGGAGATGTTCACGCTGGGGCATCTCTACGAGTCGATGCTCAAGGAAATGCGCGACGCCGCCGGCCAGAACGGCGAGTTCTACACACCGCGTGCGGTGGTGCGGTTCATGGTGGAGGTGCCGGACCCGCGCCTCGGTGAGACGGTGCTGGACCCGGCGTGCGGTACGGGCGGCTTCCTGGTAGAAGCATTCTCTCATCTGGAGAAGCAATGCAAGACGGTCCAGGGCAGGAAGATGCTTCAAGAGCGGAGTATCTTCGGCGGCGAGGCCAAGCCTCTGCCGTACCTGCTCTGCCGGATGAACCTGTTACTGCACGGGTTGGAGGCGCCGAAGATCGACCCGGAGAACAGCCTGCGATTCCCGCTGGCGCAAATTGGCGACCGGGACCGCGCGGACGTGGTCATGACTAACCCGCCTTTCGGCGGGGAGGAGGAGCGCGGGATTCTCTCGAGCTTCCCGGATGACAAACAGACCGCCGAAACCGCGCTGCTTTTCCTGCAGCTCATTATGCGCAAGTTGCGACGGCAGCCGAAGCCGGGGCGCGCCGGGGTGGTCGTGCCGAATGGCGTATTGTTTGGCGAGGGCATCTGCGCCCGCATCAAGGAGGATCTGCTCAAGGAGTTCAATCTACACACCATAGTGCGGCTGCCGAACGGCGTGTTTGCTCCCTATACATCTATTCCGACGAACCTCCTCTTTTTTGATCGTACTGGGCCAACTAAACACGTGTGGTACTACGAGCAACCGTCACCGGATGGCCGAAAGAGTTACACGAAGACGGCACCGATTCAATTCGAGGAATTTGCGAATTGCCGTAGTTGGTGGAAGAAACGGCAGGAGAATGAGCGAGCGTGGAAAGTTCCCGCTAGTGAAATTCTCTCGCGCGGCTGCAACCTCGACGTTAAGAATCCGAACGCTGCCGAGGATCTGGTGCATCAGCCACCATCGAAGCTGGCGGCAGATATTCTCTTCAAAGAACACCAGATCATCGAGATCATAAATGAGATTCAGCAACTGCTCGCGGAGGAGTCCAGGTGAGCGGCTGGGCGCAGCATACGCTTGGGGACATTTGCCGATTTGAGAAGGGGACCTCGCCAACACTGAAGACCGAACCGGGGGAGTATCCTCTCGTTGTCACGGCGGATTTTCGACGCACTTCAAGCACATACCAGATCGAAGGCCCTGCGGTCTGTGTGCCCCTCATATCGTCAACCGGACATGGTGATGCCGCACTGCATCGTGTCCACTACCAGGAGGGTCGTTTTGCGTTGGCAAACCTCCTGGTCGCATTGGTTCCTCACGATCCAGAACAGTGCTGCGCGAAGTATTTGTACTACTTACTCACAGCTACCAAGGGCCAGATTCTCGTGCCGCTCATGCAGGGAACGGCCAATGTGTCGTTGAAGCCGCAAGATATTGCCGGCGTCCCCGTGGAGCTACCCTCTGCGACCGAACAGCAGCGGGTGGTCTCACTGATCGACTCAGTCAAAGAGAAACTGGCCGCAGCAACACGATTGAGGCAGACGTCATCAGGCTGGACCGAGAAGTTGGTCGCCGCCGAAGAGTTCAACGTCTGGCCAGAGAGGACGCTGGCCGGCGCCCTTCCGCTCGAAAAGGTAACTACGTTTCTCGCGCGTGGACGCCAGACAGCCCAGGGATCGTCGGACCACTACCTCATAAAGACACAGCACGTACAGATGGGGCGGTACGTGAACTCCACGATCACCCTCGGTCCTGAGGCTGCCGCGAAGGTCGACGAAGAGGCCCTGGCGCGCCCCGGCGATATTCTGGTAGCCTGTTCCGCCGCTGGCTGCCTGGGCCGCGTGGCTTTCTACTCCAACGGAACTCGAAGAGCGTCGACCGACAGCCATGTCGCAATTGCCCGCCCCCGTCCCGACATCGTCAGCCCCGAGTATCTGTATGCCTACCTGCGCGGCGCTCAAGGCCAAGTCCAACTGCGCAGCCGCGAGAAGGGTGACTGGAAGCGGGAAAAGGTTGGTTTCCGGCTGACAGAACTCAATGTGGCCGACACGAGAAAGGTCCCCGTGCCGGTCCCGTCGCCGGCTGAGCAACGCCGAATTGTCGAATACGTCGAGGAGGTTCGCTCAAGGGTGGACACACTGAGAGACCTGCAGGCCAAGACCGCCGCGGAACTTGATGCCATGCTGCCATCCGTCCTCGACCGCTCCTTCCGGGGAGAGTTGTAGGTTATGGAGTTCCGTCTCTCGCGACACGCCGAATGGGAGATGGGCCGCCGCAGCATCCCGCTGGCGCTGGTGAAGGCCGTCATGGACGCTCCCGAACAGCGTCTCCGCGACGAATCCCACGCCGGCGCCTGGATCTACCAGTCGCGGTTGCGGTTCGAAGATGGGAAAATGTATTAGTTACGGGTCGTGGTGGCGGAAGAACATACGCCGCTCGTGATCGTCACGGCCTACAGGACCAGCAAGATCGAGAAATACTGGAGCGCCGAATGAAAGTGGTATACGATCCCGAGGTAGACGTTCTCCGCGTGGTGCTGAGCGACGCTCCGGTCGCGGAGAGCGACCAGGAGAAGCCCGGGGTGATTCTCGATTACGATGGCGACGGCAACGTGGTGGGCCTTGAGATTCTGAACGCATCCAAACGCATGGCCAACCCGATGTCGGTCGAATACGCTATCACGCCGCCCCTTCGACGGCCGGCGTGATCGGACCGGGCACGCTGACTCGCGAAGGTGGCGGCACGGTGGACGTTTTCCTCGACGAGCGGAGGACGCGAGGCGCCTGCGAATCGGTGGGCCGTCGGGGGCGGGGTTGATCGGGCACTTGACGTTTATCACGTCATCGGCTTCGAGCACGGCGTATTCGCAGTACAGCGCGCTGGGGGATGTGCTGGCGAGCGCGCAGACGACGAATGGGCAGACGTATGGCTTCAGCTATGCGTACAATCTGGCGCACGGGATGACGCAGATGACGTATCCGACGGGGCGGACGGTGAGCTGGAACTATGATGCGGGGAACCGGGTGGCGGGGGTGGGCGGGACGGCGCCGGGCGGGAGTGCGAGCCAGAGCTATGCGTTTGGGATTTCTTATGCGGCGCAGGGGCCGGTGAGCCAGTTGACGCTGGGGAATGGGCTGGTGGAGGGACATACTTACGATGCTTACCGGCAGCAGCCGACGGGGGTGACTTTGGGGACGACGGCGGGAAGTAATGGCGTCCTGGGGCTGGGGTTCAGTTACTGCGCGAGCGGCACGTCCCCGTGCAGCACCAATAACGGGAATGTGGTGAGCCAGACGATCTCGAATTTGGCGGCCACGCAGACGTACGGCTATGACGGCTTCAACCGGATTACGTCGGCGGCGGAGACGGCGCGCGGGAGCACGACTTGGTCGGAGGGTTTTGGCTACGACAATTTCGGGAACCGGTGGGTGAGTTCGGCGAGCGGGATTGCCGTGTCGCCGCTGACTCCGACGGCGGGGTCGAACTACAATTTAAGCAATCAATTGGTGGCTAGCGGCAATTACGGGTACGACGCGGCGGGCAACGGGACGTTCCTGAGCCCGTACACGGTGAGCTATGACGGGGAGAACCGGCAGACGGCGATTGCGAGTTCGTTGAATGGGTCGGCGGCGTACACCTACGATGGCGAGGGGCGGCGGGTGACGAAGACGGTGGGCGGGGCGACGACGGTGTATGTGTACGACGCGGCGGGGGAGATGGCGGGGGAGTATTCGATGGGGGCGCAGAATGCGCCGTGCCAGACGTGTTATTTGACCACGGACCCGCTGGGGAGTATTCGGGCGGTGACGGATCCGAGCGGGGGTGTCGTTTCGCTGCACGATTATCTGCCGTTTGGGGAGGAGTTGGCGGCGGGCCGGCCGTATTACGGGTATGGGTTGGTGGATGGGGTGAGCCGGCGGTTTACGGGGAAAGAACGAGATGCAGAAACGGGGTTGGATTGGTTCAACGTTCGCTACTATTCAGGGGCGCAGGGCCGGTTTACTTCTCCAGACCAACCGTTCATAGATCAGGACCCGTCTAACCCGCAAAGTTGGAACCTGTTCGGCTACGGGAGAAATAATCCGCTGAGGTATAGCGATCCGACGGGGCGGAAGTGTGTGGATACGAATAACGGCCCGGCCGACGATGGCACCGGAGGTGGTTGTGCAGCGGCTGGTGTTGATGAGAACGGAAATATCACTCCTCAGACCGTCAATGCCGTCGATATCTCTCAACGTGGCGGTGATGTCTTCGTCAATGGGCAGATTGTAGCTGAGGGAAGCCTTGAGAACGATTACGCCGCCGACTTCGGCCTTCTTGGCCTAGTTCGGGGTGCGTTCGGTGGTTTGTTGGGGGGAGCGGCTGCGGGGAGCTCTGGGCCTTCAGTCTGGAGTCTAGGGAACTTTACCCGTGGTAGCACGATCGAGAGAGCGCTTGGAGCGAATCTGCCCAGAACCTTTCCTACAATCGATAAATTCATTAACGGTGTGGCCACGAGCATCAAGTCTGTTGACTTGAGAGCGGTCACTTACCAAAACCCGGCCAATCTTACGCGACTGCTGACGAATTACGTCGACAAGGTTGCGGAGTTCTCCGGTGCAACGCTTGGCGAATACGCAGTTAACGGCTCTCAAATCACCGGCCGCGCCTTGGAAGTGGCTATTCCACAAGGAGGGATGACCGCAGCTCAACAAGCGGCCATAAATAGTGTTGTGTCGGCTGCCGCTCAGAAAGGCGTTCGGGTAGTACTCGTTCCAATCCGATGACACGATTCCAAGACGGTTACTGGATGCTCATCATTCGCAACGGAAAGGCCTACGTGCCGACTATGGCGAAGACGGAGGCTGGCTTTTATATGGGTATGGAGCCGATTGAGGTGGTCGATACTGCGGATCGACAGCAGGTTGAGAACGCGGTCATGCGCGCGATTACCCGCGGAAATCCCGTTGTGCCGACGCCCTCGCGGGACAGCTATCCGCCTAGTCCGCTCCTGAAGGTTGCAAACGTTAAA
>DAIDIH010000080.1 GCA_027459465.1 Bryobacterales bacterium
CCCGACAGCCGCGCCCACGGAGCCAGCGGAGGCGAGTTCGTAACCTACGGCCTCCTTGAGAAGTACGACGTCCTGGACTGGGCAGCCTGGATGAAGCACCAGGGATGCCGCCAACTCTACGCGCTGGGCGAGTCGCTCGGCGCCGCCGTTCTCATCCAGTCGGCCGCCGTACAGCCGGTCTTCTCCGCCATCGTCGCCGAATCCGCCTACGCCGATCTGCTCGACGCCGGCGCCGATCGCATGAGCCGGTTCGCCGGCGTCCCCCGGCCCCTCGCCCGCGTCATGGTCAAAACCGCCATGGCCTACGCCCACTGGGCCGACGGCCTCGACCTCCGAACCGTGTCGCCCCTTCACGACATCGCTCGCGCCCCCACGCCGATCCTGCTAATCCACGGCCTCAACGACCGCCGGACCCCACCCTCTAACTCCGTCCGCCTCGAACGCGCCAACCCCGCAACTCGCTCTGGCTCGTCCCCGGAGCCTCCCACACCGGCGCCTTCGCCGCCGCCCCCGAAGATTTCCGCCGCCGCATCCTCGCCTGGTTTGCGGAACACCCCGCGCCGTCATGAAGGAAGGTCCCCCGCCGCCCGTCGCCCACCGCGATCGTGGTCGTCAACGCCTCCACCGGCCAAGTAAGCGGCGAGCACCCCTATAACATGGGTGTGTCCAGACATACACTGTAACGTTATTCGTCATACGATCGCAGCGCCTGCCGAACCATTTCGCGCCGCCGCACCAGTATCTTCTCCGCTTTCTTCAGTA
Source organism: Bryobacterales bacterium (assembly GCA_027459465.1). Lineage (GTDB taxonomy): Bacteria > Acidobacteriota > Terriglobia > Bryobacterales > Bryobacteraceae > JAJYKC01. Next base: position 763 of record DAIDIH010000080.1, read on the forward strand.
ATAATGGGCGGCTCAATGAAACCTTTACTTGACTTACATCACACTTATGCTAAAAGGTTCCCAATCGTGAGAGAAAGGACGCATTTGTACATGGCTTCCCACTTATTTTGCGTGCTGGCGTTACCTTTCTACACGCTACTTTCCACCCAAGCCGGCGGCAACACGGGACCCGGCTGGCACGCAATTCACACGAACTCGGCGTTCACCCGGCCGGCCTTAACGGACTCGAACGCGTGACCGGCGCACCGGGCAACGTCATCGTCATCTCGAAAGGGGCAGTCTAAAAATGCCCGCAGTCTCACAGAGGATCGCCCGCATGCCCATATTCCAGGCGGCCGTGCTCACGGTTTGGTTCGCCGCCGCCTGCCTTGCCGCGGACGAAAGAAAGCCAGACCCTCCGGTCCCGGCGAAATTAGAGCGCGTCTACACCCTCCCCTCGTTTTGCATCGCCGAGGGACTGGGCCCAAACCGGCGCATCCTCCGCGTGAGGAAGCCGGCGGCGCCTGGCGCGGCTTGTTCTTTAGAACCACCGAACGGGAAGGGCGGCACAAACAAGCGGCTGTCCGGCATCGTCGTACCGGCGGATAACGCGGACACCGTCTCGAACGAACTTCAGCCTCAGCTTCCACAGGCTACCTCGGCAAACACCACCGTCGCTGCAACCGCCGCCACCACTGGCACAGCGACCGCCACAGCCACCAGCACCGGCACGCCGCCGCCGGCTGAGTTTACGCTCGCGCCGGCGGCCGGCAATCGAAGCATAATCGTCTTCTGCCGGGAGAAGACCTGCCGATCGGACCTCCGGAATCTCGAGACCGCCATCGATAGCCTCGCCCGCCCCTCCTACTCGTATTTCCTGAACTACAAAATCGACTCTCTCGAAATGGGCGCCAAACTGGCTGGAGCCGTCCCCGTGATCAATAGCCAACTCAGCGCCGAAGTGATCGACGCCCGCACGCTTCGCGTCGAATCAACCAGTGCTCTGAGCGAGGACGGGATCTCGGAACTGGTCAAGAGGCTTGATCGCGACCGGGACTTCCTCAGAACCACCCCCACGCCTCCCACACCGTCACCGGCTCAACGGGATGCCGAAAAGGATATCGAGGGTCTTCCGCCAGCCCAGGAAGTCGTCGCCATCGATCTCCCCTTCTTCTGCCAGGCCAACGACCTCCAGACCCCCCCATACCCCTTCAAAGGCGACGGATGCAAGGATAAATGGCGGAAGGTCCAGGCAAATAACACCGGCGCGATCGTGAAGGCCATCGAGGCGGCGCTCGGTAAGTCTTCCAATCTGACTCTGTCGATAGACGGCGGCCGCATTCTCGTCGCCTGTGAAAAGAAATGCTCCGGCGAAGCGTTCGGCCTTGTGCGGTCCACCATCGCCGCCATTGCAAGGCCCGATCCCCTCTTCGTCAGGATCCAACCGTTTCCGAAAGGCACGGCCTCAATTGCCGCGAAGGTTCTGAATGTCGCACCGCTCACCGCCGCTGCGCTGACCGATAGCGTAGTCCAGGTCGCCAGCAACACGCCGGTATCCGATTCCGAATGGGAACGGGCGATAGAGCACGTGCGAGAGGAGGGCTTCGGCCGCCACGAACCCGAACCGCTGCAGCGCATGTTTTACCGTTCCGCCGCGGATGTCGTGGCGTCCCTGCTCACTACGCCCACGGCCGCGCCACAGCCAACGCTCGGCGCCAATGCCGCCACGGCGCCGGTAACCGGGAACTCCGGCGGCGCCGGCGCAACCACGTCGCCGGCGGCTGCCGGTTCGGCTGCCGCCACCCTCGCCGCTACGGCCCCCGCCACTCCCCCGGCGCCCGCGAACCCTCCCGCCGCCTCCGCCCCCAATCCCCCTCCCTCCGGCTCATTAGGTCAGGGAATGGCGGCGGTGGACGATTCCGTCGTCTTCACAGATACCAACTCTGCCAGGGCCGTGAGACAGCGCGAGCGGCTCCTGACGCTCCTCGATTTACCGCGCCCGGAGGTCCTCATGAATCTCTGGAGCTTGCAGGCCAGTTCCCCGGACGGCAAAGAAATAGCCAACAGTCTGCAAAAGGCCCGCGACTTGGTGGACGCCAATAACGAGGCGCTGCAAAACGCGATCGATTATGGCTGGGCCTATCTCAGCCGGGAGATGAAAAAGCCAGACTTCTTCGACAAGGGCTTTTATGACTACCTGACCAGACGCTTCGTCGCCGATACCGGCGAGTGCGAGGCGACCTCGGGGAAAACGGGCTGTGAACTTACACCGCGACAAATTAAGTTTTGGGATCTCTGTCCACCGGGCCAGTACTGCCTCGGCTACGCTCGCGCGTTCACCCCCGTGCGCCCGTCCCTCACCAGCATTATTCTGGCGATGTTGGCCGCCAAGCACACCGCCAAGGTTGTGCTCACTACGATCGGCTGCATGCAAGGCCAATTCGAGGTCTACGGCGACGATTGCTTTCCGGGCCGCAACGAGCTTGCGAAGAAACTGCCGGCGCCATTGCAAGGAAACCGCCAGCCCACCCAGGCTTCCCGAACCGGAGGCGCGGACAACACGCCGGGACCGGATCTTGACGTCGCATGCTTGCGAAAGGCACGGGCGGAATTCCTGAGCAGGCATGGCGCGGGCGACATCGACAAGAACGCCGATTATGCGGTCGTTCCCAAAAACAGGGCACCGGCTGCGGCAGAGCTGAGTTGCCAAACTCTCGATCGGGCCGCCGTGTACGCCCGGCGCGCCTGCGGCTTGACCGTGGCTCTGCCCCTGAGTTGTTTCACCATCCAGGCAGCCAAAAGCCTCCTCCCCGACAGCAGCTTCTCCACCCTCTCCCCGCAACAACTGAACTCGCTGGCTGAGCAGAATCTGGAAACAGTGGCGAGCAGCCTGCGGTCGAAACAGGTCAGCTACCGCACCACCAGCGTGGGCTTGCTCCGCAGCGCCGTCGCCGACTTTTTGTTCAACTACAAAGTAGCCGAACAGTACCCCGAAGAGTTCGGCACGTACCTGCTCCCGCACAGCGCGCAGGAACTTAACTCGCGGCTCGACCCGCTCGTGGTCGCCTTCAACCAGGACGTCGCGGCCCTCAGCCGCACGCTCCTGGACCAGGTCCAGTATGACTTGCCGAATCAGAATCATTTCTTCCAACTGTGGCGCCACAACAAATCTTTCATCGCCGACGGCCTGATCACCGTGCGGGGCATCGGCGGCATCGAAAGCCTGGTAGACACGGACTCCCAAAGTTCCTTCGACGCGACGCAGGCGCAGACACTGAACGCCGTAATGAGCTCGATCCTCGGCGGAGGCTCCACTTCGGCCGCCACCTCGTCCGCTAACTCCAACACGAATACCAACACGAACAACATCACCATCAATCCAGACGGAAGCGTGACGCCAGCAGCCTCCGGTGGCGGAGGCGGGGGAATTTCCTGCGGCAACGGCAGCTTGGCGGGAAGTTCTCTCTGCGCCGTAGCGAACCTGTTTAAGGGCGGCACCACGGCCCCGGGCATCGCTGCGCTATTGGCCGCCGTCACGCCGATCGAGACACACGCCGAAATCGGCAGGCAACTAACTCTCGACGTGATTCCCCACACTCTCCCTGGAGCGTCATCCGCCGAACTGGATATGCGGCTTTGGGCACAGGAGGACTCCCCGCCGACCTTGTACACCGAGACCGGCTCCAGCTCGAACGACTTCCAGTCCCGTGTGGCGCGCCATAACGTGGCAACGCGGGTCCGGGTTGAATCGGTCAAGCTATTCGACGTGTCTTCGTTCACGGCCATGGTGCAACGGCCTCGCAGCCGGTTGCCGATCGTGCCTCCGCTCATTGAAATTCCCCTGATCGGAAATATCCTCGGCGTCCCGCTGCCGGCCGCAAAGATCTACTACGCATCGAGCGCCATCGTGAGCGCCCTCATCGTGCCGACGGCCGCGGACCTCGCGTTCGGTCTCGAATTCAGCCCCGATCGCGCCGTCTTTTGCGAGAACCCCAAAGATTGGTACGCGAAGTTCTCACTGCTCCCGCTCACGTCGCACGACCAGATTCCCCACAGCGCGCCCATCTAGGCCTTCCACAACAAGATGGTCGACTGCCTGGCAACCGGCGACTCCTGCCGCGGGATCCGGTTCTCTGACCTACCCTCGGAGCCGTAGACGCACGAAAACGGGTCTCCCAGCGACGCCTGCCGCAGTTCGGCGTCGAACGCCATTGCGCGAAGCCGTCCTGCCGGCCTACTTAATCACGGACAACGGCCCCGAGCCGGCCCCCCTTTCGCCCTTTCACCGTCGTTTCACTTCGACCTTACCCACCCATCACGCGAATTCCACTCCCGCGGCCGCATACTTGCCCCGTATGTCACACCGTTTGCATCGTTACCCCAACTCTTGCGTGCAACCACCACCGCGACGCGCCCGGCCAACGCTCCGGACACATCCTGGTCCGTCTCCCGTTTGGTAACGTTAACTCAATGCCCACGTGTCACTTACAGACAGTTATGCATCTCCTTGCCCATACGCCCCTCGTCCCGCCGCCCGCAATGAACACGTGAACACCAAAAAAAGGTGAATACAGCATTGACAATTCATGAACCCTGATTTATCCTCATTCCAATAATGCTTTGTAGTTAGTGTGCCGTCGTACTCTGTAACGGCGGGCAGCTACGGGTCGAAAAATTAGCCTCCTTAGAGAGGCTTGGCTCGGCGCTTACGGTTTGGCGCGGGGTTC
>DAIDIH010000081.1 GCA_027459465.1 Bryobacterales bacterium
TGCCGCAAGCTGAGGAAAAATCTGCTGGTCGTAGCGGAACCACGGGCGGCGCAGCGTCTTCTGGTCAAGCACGTTGTGCGGGAAAAAGCGCCGCAGTTTCGGATTGTCGTGAACTTCAGTGTTTGTGTAGAAGTAATTCTCGGCCCAGGGCCCGCCGTAGGCCACCAGCAGCGTCGGCGTGTAGAAGATGCCGGATTTGGCGAATAGCTCCACCACGTCCTTGTAGAGCGGAACGATCGGCAGCGCGTGTTCATTCCCCTCGAAACCGTCGAGCACGTGCGTCATGTCGAGTTTGAGGTCGAGTGCGCCCTCGGTGGTCGGCATCATCTGGTTCTCTTTGCATGCTTCCACCATCCATTCGCGTTGCTTCCGGTTGCCGACAAGGTACGACTTCACGGTGTTCGTGCGGTAGTACTTGTGATACCGGGCGACGGTGTCGCGCATATCGTCGAGTGAGGAAATGTCATTGTTGGCATAAGGTCCGAAGATTCCCGGACCGGTAGAGAAAGCGCGCGGCCCCGGAATTTTACCCATGTCGATCAGGTCCTGGTAGGCGAAGGTGTCGTTCGTGCCCGTCTGCGGATCGCGGCCGCTGGTGACCCCGAAGGCGAGGTTAGCCAGGAACGGCCAGCTCTGCAGGTCGAGCACATTGCGCCGGATCTCGGTCCAGTGGGCATGCACGTCGACGATGCCCGGCATGATCGTTTTCCCTTGAACGTCCAGAATTTTCGCGCCGCTCGGAACCGGCACCGAGCCTTTTCGGCCAACCCCCACGATGCGGTTATCGGTGACAACGATGTCGGCGTCAGTCAGCACCTCGTCGCCGTGCATCGTGATCGCGCGCGCACCTCTCAGCACGATGGCGCCTTTGGGCGTGTATCGGGGCGCGTCAATCGCCACCGGAAATTCCTGGTATTTCGGCGGCTCCTTTGGCTTTGTTTTTTCTTCCGAGCCATTGTCACCGCCGCCGGCCGGAGGCGTGTCGAAACTCACGGTTGAAACCGGCTGGCGGAAAAATGAAGCGCCAAGCGACCACGTGATGGTCTTCCCGCCGTCTGCCCAGGCGAAAGTGTCAGCGCCCAAGTCGGTGAGGCGCTTGAGCGGCACGGAGGGCTTGCCGACGTCGATGGCCGGTCCGTCCCCGCCCAGAACCGGCACGGCCATCAGGTAAAGCTGATGGTGGATAAGCGCCAGCGCTTCGCTTCCGTCGGGGCTCATCAGCACCTGCTCGGCCGGCGGGGGCGTGGGTGCGCCGACCAGGTTCGTGGTAAGAACCTTCAGGTGCGTCCGCCGGTCCGTGCCGTCGTAGCGAAGCGAGATCAGCCCGCGCTGGCGCGAATAAACGTAGATGCGATCCGGATCGCGGGTAAAATGCGGCCGCGAGAAGCCGCGCGCGGGCGCGATTACCTGCGCCTCACCTCCCTGGCTCGGAATCCACACGAGGTCAAACCCCGTCGCATCGCCGAAAGAAGCCGCTGTCTGGTCGCGCTCATAGGCGGAAGCACGCAGCGCGACAACTCGCGAGCCATCGGGCGAAAACACCGGAGTCGTATAGAAGGCCGGCACGTGTGTAATTTGCTTCGGCGCCAAACTCCCATCCGAGGCCACGCTCCAGATCTGCCCGCCCGCCGCGCCGTCCCAGGTGACGTACGCGATCCACCGCCCGTCCGGCGACCAAGCCGGCTCGTACTCGCCCCCGTCGCCAGTGGTCAGCCGCCGGGGCGTGCCGCCCGGCACATCCATCACGTAGAGCTGCGTCAAAGACGAGAACGCGATGCGTTTGCCGTCCTCAGACTGGACCGCTCCCTGAATCAGCCATGCCCGTACCGGCCCCTGTTCGACGCGCGCGGGGAACTCAAGCTGCGGCCCAAGCTCGAGCGCCGCGTTGGCGGTAAACGGAATCACCGGATCGGCACCGCTGGGGATTTCAATGCGGTGAATCTTGCCCCCATAGTTTGCCACCAGCGACTTCCCGTCCGGCAGGAACGCGTAGCCAGGCAGCACGTCGCGCGTTGCGCGGGATTCCTGGTCGTCGCGCTGCACCGGATATTTCAGCCATCGGTCGTCGCCGGTTTCGAGGTTGCGGATCCGGAGCCCGGTTTGCGCTTCGAAGCGCACACCGTAGACCAGCAGCTTTCCATCGGGCGAAAGCACGGGCCGGAATGCGCTCTCCGGCGCGTTCGTAATCTGGTCCTCCTCGCCGGTCACGCGGTCCTTGCGGTAGATCTCCCACAGCGGGAAAGAAATCGCGTTGTAGCTGAAGTCGCGCAAGCGGCGGGCGTAGTAAAAATACCGCCCGTCCGGCGACGCGATGGCGCCAAGGAAATTCTGCGTGTGGTCGCGCGGCGTCTGGGGCGTGGCCTTGCTCTTGGTCACCTGTAGCCCCGCGTCGCCGCGGATGTTGTACATCCAGATCTCGTGCGCGCCAAGCGGGGAGGCGGTCTTCGACGCCAGCACATACTGGCCATCCGGCGTCCAGGACGGCGACACGAACTCCGACTCCTTGTCCTTGCTCAGTCGTTTCGGCTCGGTGCGGTCGGCCTTGGTGATCCACAGGTTCTCGGCGCCGTCGCGGTCGCTTAAGAACGCGATCAGCTTCCCATCCGGTGAATACGCCGGCTGGCTATCGAAGGGAAGGCCCGACGTGATGCGCGTTGCCGCACCGCCCTCTATTGGCAGCGAATACAGATCCCCCAGCATGTCGAAAACAAGCGTGCGCCCATCCGGCGCGACCGAGACGGCGAGCCAGGTGCCCTCATCGGTGGTGAACTCGAGCTTGCGGTCCGGCTTGAGCGGCAGCCCCGGTTTCTCACTCGCCGCCTTCTTATCCTAAGGGAAAGCACCGACGCACAAAGACAACAGAAGCAGTAGGGTTCTGCGAGCCATGAATCCTGATGATAGAGCAACCGGGCTAGGCTTCGGAGGGAGGCGCGATCATCGGCTCGAGGATTTCGGTGATCGCCTCGAAGATATACTTCGGCGACCGGTCTCCCGCGATCTGGTGATAATTCCGGTTGTAATAGTGTGCCAGCACCGGCCGCGTCACATCGTCGTAGGTCTGAAGCCGCTGCTTGAAAACCTCGATGTTGTCGTCAAGGCGCTGGATCAGCGGCGTGCCGTCGTCGTCGCAGACGCCGCTCGTCTTCGGCGGGTCGGTGAGAAGGTTGTAGGTGCGGCCGCAGGTGGGGCACTGCCGGCGGGAAACCATACGCGCGATCAAGGCGGCCGCCGGGACTTCAAGATGCAGGATCACCGGTTCGGGCAAGCCGCGGCTGGCGAGCAATTGATCGAGATACTCGGCCTGCTCGACGGTCCGCGGATATCCGTCAAGCAGAAAGCCGTCCCGGCAGTCCGGCTGAGCAATGCGGTCCGCCAGCATCCGGTTTACCAACCCGTCGCTAACCAGTTTTCCTTCGGAAATGACGGCGCGGGCTTGGCGGCCCAAAAAAGTATCCGCCTCGATCTCCCCCCGTAACAGCTCGCCGGTGGAAATCGCGGGGATGTGTAGCCAGTTCGTGATGAATCGCGACTGCGTGCCCTTGCCGCTACCGGGCGGTCCAAATAGCAGAAGGACCAAGCAACCTCCGTACGGTCTCACGGTATCGAATCGCCGTTTTCTCAGTCAAGCGCGACGCTCGGCGTATCCTGGGCGAAGGCGAACCGCGCGCTCTTCTTTCTCCATAAAGTGAGCAGCGCCGCACCGATGGTGATGATCGCGGCAGAGAGTCCGGCCCAGAGCCCCGGCGCGCCGAAGTGGGCCGGAAAACACAGCATCCATCCTAGCGGCAGGCCAAACCCCCAGTAGCCGATGAGGTGGCAGAACATCGCCGTATGCGTGTCGCCGGCTCCGCGCAGCGCGCCGGTGGCCACCACCTGCAGGCCGTCGAAGATCTGAAAAAACGCTGCGATCGCAACCAGCCGCGCACCCATCCGGATCACCGCCGGATCGACGCTGAAAAACAAGGCGATACGCTCGGGAAATAGCAACAGCACCGCGGCCGAAAGGCTCATAAAACCGGCTCCGAGGCCGAGCGCCACCCATCCGGCGTGCTTTGCGCCCTCCGGGTCGCGCCGGCCAAGCGCTTGTCCCACGCGCACCGCGGCCGCCGATCCGATTCCCAACGGCACCATGTAGGTGAACGATACCGTCGTCATGGCGATCTGATGTCCGGCGAGCGGCACCGCGCCGAGCCTTCCGATCAGAAACGCGGCGACCGCAAAAACCGCGGTTTCCAGCCCGATCTGCGAAGCCGCCGGCAGCCCCAGCCGTACCAGCGCGCCGATCCGCCCAACATGCGGCCGCCAGTCGATCGCAAACAGGCCCGTCTTGTAGCGCGAGGAGTGCCAGACGGCAAACCCCGCAAGCACCGCCGCCAGGTAGCACCGCGAAACGCAGGTGGCCCAGCCTGAACCCTGCGTGCCGAACGCCGGCGCGCCCCAGCGTCCGAACACAAACGCCAAGTTCCCCACAACGTTCACCACATTCGCCGTCACCAGCGCGAAGGTCACCGGGCGCGTCAGGTTCATGCCCTGCAGATACCGGCGCAACGCGAAATAGACCAGCAGCGGCGGCGTGCTCCAGATCAGCGCCTTGAGATACGGCACCGTCTCCTTCAGCACCGCCCGGTCGATGCCGCCATGTTCGAGCAGCGGCAAGGTCCCCCACAGCACCGCCATCAGCACCGGCGCGAGCGGCAGGCAGAACCACAGTGAATTGGCGAGCGAGTGGTGGCATTCGTCCACCCGCCGCGCGCCGAAGGCTTGCGAAACCAGCGTGTCGAGCCCCAGCAGCAAACCGCTGCCGAAGATACCGACCGTGTAGAACACGATGCTGCCGAGGCTCACCGCCCCGATCGCCGCGGCGCTGTTCGGCAGATGGCCCACGACGATGGTATCCGCAATACCCATCGTCATCCAGCCGACTTCAGCCAGCGCGATCGGCGTGGCCAAGCGCACCATGGGCCCCAATTCCCCGCGGAGCCCTTCGCGCGTTCCCGATCTCACTCAGGTCCCCGGCAACACGGCGACGAAATCCGGCTCCGAGCCGTCGAGCACGCTCTTCGGGATGTAGCAGTATCCCTGGTCGCCCCAATCGGCGCCCCAGGAATTCTTCACAATGTAGAAATTCCCGCGGTAGCCGACGATGAGCATAGCGTGCCGGCCATGGCGTCCGCTGGGTGGCTCCGCCACGCTGAAAATACCGTCGCGCCCTACCTGCATGAACGCTGGTCCGGTATTCATCGATACCTGCACCGGAAAACCGGCGCTCAGCACCTTCTTCACGTCATCGAGCCTGATCGGCCACGGCTGTCCAGGAAGACGGTGTTGCGCGGCGTCCTGAGCCATCGCCCGCTCCGGCGCGGCCGGTGTATCGGCATCGTCCGGCCAATATTCCTGGCGGCAGGTTCCCTGCTGCATGAGGACTTCCGCCGGCGCGGGCCCGGCAACCGTGCCGTCACCGCCCTCGTGGGCGTAGGAATAATCCCGCGCGTCACCCTGCATCCGCTGGAACTGCAGCATCGAATACGTTGGCGAGAGCAGTATCTGCTCGCCCGAGGCGAGATTGCGCACCAATTCGGTAGCGTGAGTCCAGGCGAACGCCGCACAGCGCGCAGTCTGTCCCTGATCGCCCACCGGTGAGCAGAACTTGCGCAGGTCTACCGCCTCGCGCTCGGGCGCCGACGCCAGTTCCGGCGGCAGCGGCCGAGGCTCGGGCGCTTCGCCTTTGGGCGGGACGGTTACCTCCAGATTGCTGAGGTCGAGCCCCGTGTACCGCTGCCGCAGCAGCGCCAGTACCTCCATCGTCACGAACCCGAATGCCGAAAGTTCCCCTTCGCGCTCGAACAGGCGCAGCGTTTCCGAACATCCCGGCGCGAGACTCTCAAAGCCTTGGGCGAAAGCCGGATCCTCGTAAAGCCGGAAGCCGGCATCTGTTAACTGACTTATGATGTTGTCGCCGAAGTATTCGTGGTCGCCGAACAGGTTTTCCGCCGATTGCTGGTAGTCATCCGCCGTCCAGTCGCCCGTGTCGTCCTCAAAATCCGCATCGGTCGCGTTCGAGAAATCGCCGGGGACAGGGTATACGTCAGCGTCTTCGTCTCCATCCGTATCTTGTTGATTTCCATCGTCTTGCTGGCCGTCATCGCCCCCGCCATCCTGCCCGTCCTGGTCGTCGTCCTGAACGTCGTCGTCCCCGTCGTAGCCCCCGTTGTCGTCAAAACCGCCCCCCATATCCCCGCCGAAAGAGAAGTCGTCGTCATCGGGCCGCAAAAAAAATCCGTGCATAGGCAAATTTTTAGTGTAAGGTTCCGCCGCGCTTAAGTCTCTTTATATTTAGACGAGGTGGAATCGGCTCTCGCCGCATGAGACAGTAATAAGTAGCGCACTGCATCATGATTCAGCTCTCCGGCGCCGGCAAGCGCTTCGGCCATAAGCTCCTTTTTGAAAGCGTCGACTGGTTGATCACGCCACAGGACCGTTGTGGTCTGGTGGGTGGCAACGGCACCGGCAAATCGACGCTCCTGAAGGTCCTCGCCGGCCTCGATTCGCTCGACTACGGCAGCGTCACCCGCGCCAAGGGCATGACCATCGGCTACCTGCCGCAGGACGGGTTGACTCTCTCCGGCCGTACGGTGTTCGAGGAGTGCCTGTCCGTCTTTGACCGTCTCCGCGCTCTGGAAACGGAAATGGAGACGCTCACCCACGCCATGTCCGAACTCGACCCGGAAGGCGAGGAATACGCTCAGGTCGCCGAGCGCTTTCACGTCATCCAAAGCGAGTTCCACAACCACGACGGCTATTCGATCGAAGCGCAGGTCGGCGCCGTAATCGCCGGCCTCGGCTTCTCCGCCGAGGACTGGAACCGCCGCACCGAGGAATTTTCGGGCGGCTGGCAAATGCGCATCGCCCTCGCCAAGCTGCTGCTCGAAAAGCCGGACCTGCTGCTCCTCGACGAGCCCACCAACCACCTGGATCTCGAGGCCCGGAATTGGCTCGAGGAGTTTCTTTCGAATTATCCGAACGCTCTGGTCCTCATCTCGCACGACCGCTATTTCCTCGACGTCGTCGTAAAGAAGACCGTCGAGATCTGGAACAAACGGATCCACTTCTACAGCGGCAACTACGAGAAGTACCTGGCGCAAAAAGCCGAGCGCAAGGCGCAACTCGAAGCGGCCTACAAGAACCAGCAGGACCGCATCCAGCAACTGGAAGCCTTTATCAGCCGATTCCGCTATCAGGCAACCAAGGCTAAGCAGGTTCAAAGCCGGATCAAGGAACTGGAAAAAATCGAGCGCATCGAGATTCCGCCGGAAGAAGGCGCCATCCACTTTCGGTTTCCGCAGCCGAAACCCAGCGGGCGCGTGGTGGCCGAGTTCAAAGAGGTAAGCAAGAGCTACGGAGACAAGTTCGTCTTCGGCGACGTGAATTTTCTGATCGAACGCGGCGACCGCATCGCGCTGGTGGGCGTAAACGGCGCCGGAAAATCGACCCTCATCAAGCTGCTCGCAGGCACCGAGCCGCTCACCTCCGGCACGTACACGCTGGGCTACAACGCCGAGGCCGATTACTTCGCCCAGGATCAATACAAGGAACTCGACCCCTCTGCGGCGCTTATCGACGACATCGGCCGCGCCGGCGCCAACGCCACGCAAACCGAGCTTCGCAATTTGCTCGGCTGCTTTCTGTTCTCCGAAGACGACGTGTTCAAGAAGATCGGCGTCCTTTCGGGCGGCGAGCGGAACCGCTATGCACTGGCAAAGCTGCTGCTCAAGCCGTCGAATTTTCTACTACTCGACGAGCCAACCAACCACCTTGATATGCGCGCCAAGGACGTTTTGCTCGAGTCGCTGCAGAGCTATACCGGCACCGTCGTCTTCGTCTCGCACGATCGCTACTTCATCGACAAACTCGCCACGCGTGTGTTCGAAGTTGACGGCGGCGAAGTGCGCGTCTACCCTGGCAACTACGAAGACTATCTCTGGCGCAAGGACGGCGGCCACATCGATTTGTCGCTATCGCTCAACGGCCACGGCGCGCCGCCGGACGACGAGCCCCCGGCCGCGGCTCCCCCGCCTGCTCAAGTAAAGCCCGAAAAGCGCGTCAACCCGATGAAGCGCAAAAAGCTGGAAGAGCGCCTGCAAACGGCGGAGAAAGCCATCGCCGCGCTCGAAGCCGAAATCGCGAGCCACGAAGAAAGCCTCGCTCAGTTCGTCAGTGTCGAGGAAACCCTCCGCCTCAGCGGCCTGGTCGAGGAAAAGCGCCGTCGCCTGGCTGTACTGATGGGCCAGTGGGAAGAACTCTCTGAAGAGTTGGAGACCGTCAACGCCGGCTAGGCTCGCCCCGGTTTGACTCGCACTCGCCGTGGGTGCTGCAATCGGCAACATGAAACTGGGCGAACTAGCCGGGATGCTCGGATGCCGTTTGATCGGCGACCCGGAGCGGGAGATCAACGGCGTTGCCGGCGTCGAGCAGGCCGGCCCCTCGGAACTGACGTTCCTGGCGAATCCGAAGTACGCCGCGAAGTCCCGGCAGACGCGAGCGGGAGCGATTCTCGTCTCCGAGTCGTTTGGCGCTCCGCCGCCCGATCAGCTCATCTCCTCGAACCCTTATCTGGACTTTGCCCGAGCCCTGGCATTGTTCTACCAGGCGCCGCTTCCCGCGCCCGGTATTCATCCCACCGCTGTGATAGCCGCCTCGGCGCGCATCGGACCCAACGCATCCATCGGCGCCTACGCGGTCGTCGGCGAAGACGCCGTCATCGGGGCCAACTGCGTGCTGCATCCGCACGTTGTCGTCTACGAAGGAGTCGTCATCGGCGACGATTTTCTGGCCCACTCCCACACCTCGGTGCGCGAGTTCTGCCGCATTGGCAACCGCGTCACGCTTGGCAACGGCGTGGTCGTCGGCGGCGACGGCTTCGGATTTGCCAAGAACGCCGAAGGCCGGCACATCAAGATCCCGCAGTCGGGCCCGGCGTGTCTGGGCGACGACGTCGAGATTCAGTCGCTCAGTTCGGTGGACCGCGCCACGGTCGGCGAAACGCGCGTCGGGCGCGGCACAAAGATCGACAGCCTCGTGCAGATCGGCCATGCCTGCTCGGTTGGCGAGGACAACATCATCTGCGCTCAGACCGGCCTCGCCGGCAGCAGCGTCACCGGCAACAACGTTCTGCTCGCCGGACAGGTCGGCGTCTCGGGCCATCTCACCATCCACGACAACGCCGTCGTCTACGCGCAGAGCGGCATCGGCGGGGACGTGCCCGCAGGCGCCGTCGTTTCCGGTTCTCCCGCCTTCGAGGCGCGCGAATGGCTGCGCGCCATTACCGCGTTCCCCAAGCTCCCGGAACTGCTGAAGACGATGCGACAATTGGAGCGTCGGCTGCGCCAGCTTGAGCAGTCCACCCCGGATGCCTCATGACCATGAACCCCACCAGCGACGGTCATCGTCCCCTCGCCTATAAGAACGAAGAGTTCCTCGACAGCCCGCAAGCCCGCTCACTGCGCATCCTGTCCGAGTATCTGGAGCCGTTATCCCATTTTCATAAGGAGCGCGTCCGTGACACCATCGTGTTCTTCGGCTCAGCCCGCTTGAAGCCCGATGGCCCGTTAGGTGGCTACTACGAAGACGCGCGCATCCTGGCGCGGAACATCACCGCGTGGAGCATGAAGCTTCCCGGCCCGAATCATCGCTTCGCGATCTGCTCAGGCGGCGGACCGGGAATTATGGAAGCCGCCAATCGGGGCGCGAACGAGGCTGGAGGCAAAACCGTCGGCCTCAATATAGGCCTCCCCTTTGAACAGCGCCCAAACCCTTTCATCACGCCCGAACTTTCCTTCGAGTTTCATTACTTCTTCATGCGGAAGTTCTGGTTCGCCTATCTGGCCAAGGCGCTCGTCGTCTTTCCGGGCGGCTTCGGCACGCTGGACGAGATGAGCGAACTGCTCACCCTCGCCCAAACCAAAAAGCTGCAGAAAAAGATCACCATCATCCTCTACGGTTCCACGTACTGGAAGGAAGTGATCAACTTCGACGCGTTGGTGAAGTATGGCAC
>DAIDIH010000082.1 GCA_027459465.1 Bryobacterales bacterium
CGCCTCCAAACCCAGTGGCTCGCCGAAGCCCGCGACAAAGCCGAAGCCGCCACCCGCGCCAAAAGCGCCTTCCTCGCCACCATCAGCCACGAAATCCGCACCCCCATCAACGCCATCGTCGGCATGACCGGCCTCCTCGGCGAAACTTCACTCGACCGCCACCAGAAAGAGTTCGTCGAAACCATCCGCGGCTCCGGCGAAACCCTCCTCGCCTTGATCGCCGACATCCTCGACTTCTCCAAAATCGAAGCCGGCCGCCTCGAACTCGAGTCCGTCGAATTCGAACCCCGCGCCGTCCTCGAACAAACCGCCGAACTCCTCGCCGGCGCCGCCTACTCCAAAGGCGTCGAAATCGTCCTCAGTCTCCACCCCTCCCTCCCAGCCCGCCTCTGCGGCGACCCCGGACGCCTCCGCCAGGTCCTCGTCAACCTCGTCGGCAACGCCGTCAAATTCACCTCCGCCGGCCACGTCCTCCTCCGCGCCGAGCCCCGTACCCACGCTGGCCAAACCGCCCTCTTCGTCCAGGTCTCCGACACCGGTATCGGCATCGCCCACCAGGCCCTCCCGCGCATCTTCGAACCCTTCGTCCAGGCCGACTCTTCCACCACCCGCCGCTTCGGCGGCACCGGCCTCGGCCTCGCCATCGCCAAACAAATCGTCGAGTGCATGGACGGATATATCGGCGCCGAAAGCATACCCGGCCTCGGTTCACAATTCCATTTCGAAGTCCCCACCACTGTCGTCGCCCCCCCCGCACCCGCGCCCTTCGACTTGTCCGGCTCCTCCGCCCTCCTCGTCGAAGACAACGACGCCGCCCGCCAGGCCATCCGCGAACAACTCGAATTCCTCGGCTGCCGCGTCGACGAAGCCGTCTCCTTCGACCAGGCCGGCGCCCTGCTCAAATCCAGGCCCCCCGGTTTCGCCCTCGTCGACTTCGAGCTCCCCAACGCCGGCGGCTACGAACTCTGCGCCGCCCTCAACTCCTCCGCCGCCACCTACGCCCCCATCATCCTCATGGCCACCCGCGAAAACCGCGTCAGCCTCGCCGAAGCCCTCCCGCCCGGCGTCCAGGCCGTCATCGCCAAGCCCATCCGCCCCGCCGCCCTACGCGACGCCATCGCCCGCGCCCTCCACCTCGAACACCCCCGCAAAACCGCCCACGGTCCCGCCGGAGAAACCTGCCCGCCGGCCCGCCCCGCGCGCATCCTCCTCGCCGAAGACAACCTCGTCAATCAGCGCGTCGCCACTCTCATGCTCCAAAAACTCGGCTTCGACGTCGATGTCGCCTCTGACGGCATCGCCGCCATCGAATCCTGGAAGCAGGGCCGCTACCCCATCGTCCTCATGGACTGCCAGATGCCTGAACTCGACGGCCTCGAAGCCACCCGCCGCATCCGCCAGCTCGAACAACCCGGCCGCCGCTCCATCATCATCGCCCTCACCGCCAACGCCCAGCGCGAAGACCGCGAACGCTGCGAACTCGCCGGCATGGACGACTACATGATCAAACCCGTCCGCACCGAACTCCTCAAAGCCAAGCTCGATCGCTGGCTCCCCCTCGCCTCAATTTAGTTCCTCCATCGCGTGCCGGTGCCCCGGCCAGTTGAACCGCCGCCCCAAAATCATCTTGATCAGCAGATGATCCGTGCTCCGCGTCGCCCCCACCCCGATCCCAAAATTGAACTCCCAGTTCGGACTGAAATTCAAATCGATGCACGGCACAATCTGCTGCTGCTGCTCATACAGCGGATCGAACCCGATAATCGGCCCCAGCGACCCGTAATACTCAAACCCCGCATTCACCACCTTCGTAATGTCGTAGCCCACCTTGAAATTCGGCGAAAACACCAACCCCTGCGGCACGCTGTATCCGTGGAACGACCGGTCCAGCGTCGGGTTGAACGACAGGTACCACTTCCCCACCTGCTTATCGATAATCGGCCGGATCTCCAGCGTCCACGTGTCCACCGAATACGCCGCCCGCTGGTAGCCGAACTCCGCCGACAGACTCACCCCCACCGGCCAGTGCCAGGACTCCGGCACCCTCACCCGCGGCCGGATATGGTCCCCCACCCAGTTCCACCCATACGCCGAATCCGCGCTCGTGAAAATGTAAAACCCCGTCTCGAACCAGTCGTTCCACCCATGCGTGATCTCCACCGTCTCGTGCAGCGCATGCTCGGTCGGCAGCATCCCGTCGATGATCGTCTTGCTCCCCTGGATCGTGAAGTTGCTGTGCAACTCCACCATCGTGTCGCCCGGCGCCACTGTGTCCGAACCGTAAACCTGAATCTCGTAGTTGTCCTGCGCCGCCAGTCTCGCCGCTGGCAGCGATAGCAATGCCATAAGAAAGAGCGCACAGAGCCGGGAACGGCGCAAGCCGCGCGGCGCCGTTGTGCGCGATAAAAAGAATTGGATTGCATGCATGATAAAGGCAAAGAGGAGAAGATGTCCGCCGAACGTCCAAGGTAACCCATCCCCGCAACTTTGCCGAAGCCCCGCCTGCTACCAACCCCGCGCGAAACCGGGCCGCTACCGCCTGGGAGCGGCCCTCCCGCTCCCCTCGCCCCCTTCAACACCCGCTCGAATCCCACGCCGTGCCCGTGCTTCCATCTCGCCCTCCACCGCCCCAACAAATCCCGCATTTCCCGCATAATAGAAACAGGGTTGCCATCGCCGGCGATGGTGCTAGAATTATGAAGCGGTTTTGCAACCGATGCGACAGTGATGCGTCCAATCCAATGACGGAATCCCTGTGTCGACTACAGCAAGACCAGAAGCCGAGCAGCGCCTAATGACCACGCAAGAGCCGCCCCGCATAGATAACACTGCGGACGATCCAGATGTTTTAGTCCAGCGCCTCCTTGCGGCAACCCAAACGGTGCCGTGGTACCGGTCGCTGTATCATGGCATCCACGACATCATCCGCCCGCCCAAGCTCCCACCGCTCGAACTCACCTCTAAACCCGTCCCCGTCAAGGACATCTGGGGCTTCTACGGCGGCCAGGAAAAACGCGCCGGCGTGATGTCCATGGCCATCCACGTCGGCGTCATCCTCCTGCTCGCCCTCATCGGCACCAATAAAAAAGTTCAGGAAGCCGTCAAGCAGGAAATCACCCTCATCGCCCCCGACATCGCCCCCTACAAGCCCATGCCCACCAAGAAGGATCTGATGGGCGGCGGCGGCGGCGGTGGCGACCGTTCTCCCACACCCCCCAGCAAAGGCAAGCTGCCCCGGTTTTCCCCCAAGCAGTTCGTTCCGCCCATGGCCGTCGTCCATAACGACAATCCGAAGCTCGTCATGGAGCCGACACTGAACATCCAGCCCGACGCGCCCGTCCCGAAGGTCAACATGAACGTGCTCGGCGACCCCCTCGCCAAGTCCAACATGCCGTCCAACGGTCCCGGCTCCGGCGCGGGCATCGGCACCGGTCGCGGCGGCGGCGTAGGCCCCGGCTCCGGCAATGGCTACGGCCCCGGCTCCGGCGGCAACTTCGGCGGCGGCGCTTACCGCATCGGCGGCGGCGTCTCCTCGCCCATTCCGATCTTTAAGCCCGATCCCGACTACTCCGAAGAGGCCCGCAAAGCCAAATTCCAGGGCACCGTAGTCCTGGCACTCGTCGTCGACGAACACGGCCTCCCGCGCGACGTCAAAGTCATCCGGCCCCTCGGCCTCGGCCTCGACCAGAAAGCCATCGAAGCAGTCCAGCGCTGGCGCTTCCGCCCCGGCATGAAGGACGGCAAAGCCGTCCCCGTCTACGCCACCATCGAAGTCAACTTCCGCCTGCTCTAAACGCCAACCGCGCGCCGCAGGAAAACCCCCGCGCGGTTAGTTTCGTTTTTCCGCGACGCCTTAAAAGTACCCGTCCCCAACTGCCCGTACGTGCACTTCCCCTCGATCGACCCGTCCTCCTTGAGTTGCCCCGAGTACGTCACCTTCATCTCCCCCATCCCCTCCGCCGTCGACGTGAACGACCACGAAATCTGCGTCCCCTCCACCGTGCCCGTCACCTTCGCATGGCCCAGCATCCCCGTGTAGTCGCCGGTCAGCTTGCTCCCGTCCTGGTGAAATACAAACGAAGCCACGCCCCCGCCGGCATCCAGTTCTACTTCCGCGTCCCAGGCCCCGCTGAAATCCACCGCCAGCGCCGCCCCCGCGCTCAGCATCGCCAGCAGCAACAACCTTCTCGTCATGCTCCGAGTATAGCCGCCCGCCGTCGCCAACCCAATCAGGCCTGTACCGCATCATCGGTTTACCCTCAGCACCCATGCCGGCTGATCGAGCAGTTCATCGGGAAGGCGCGGAAGTTCAATGGCGACTCCGCTCGCCCCAGCGTGAAACTTCAACGGCGTCGGCGATCCCAGGAGAGTAACCGACTTGACGCCCGTCAGATCCTTCAACAAAATCTGCGTCCCCTGCCACCGGGGCAGAATCGCGTAGACATGATTGCCCTTGCTGGTAAAGAAGGCTTCGATCGCCGCCTTGCCGGGCTCGGGCTTCGCCGCCAGCTTCGACACATCGTACGTTGACTCGAATTCGCTGTTGTACTTCACCGTGGGAATTTCGCCCGCGCTCCACTGCCGCGAAGCCTTCCAGGGCCGGGTGCCGTAGATTGCATCGCCATTCACCTTCAGCCATTCGCCGATCTCGTGCAGCCGGTCCTGCATGATCACCGGGATCGTGCCGTCGGCAGCCGGCCCGATGTCGAGCAGCAGATTCCCGCCCCGGCTGACGATGTCCACCAGCATCAGCACCAGTTCGCGCCCCGTGTGGTAGTCCGCCAGGCGCTCAGCCCGGTTGTACCCATAGCTGAAGCCCATGCCGCGGCTCTCTTCCCAGGGATGCTCCATGCCGCTCATCCCCGCCGTATATTCCGTGGTCCAGTAACCGCCGTGTTTGTGCCGCGTTTCCTTGCCCCAGCGGTCGTTGATCACCACCTCGTCCTTCACCGGAGAATCGTTGAATAGCCACGCCAGCAGTTCCGGGCTGTGCCACTCGGCCGAAGACAGGTCCCACTCGCCGTCGCTGAAGATGATGGCCGGCTTGTAACGCGTCACCACGTCCTTGAACTGCGGGAACATGTGCTCGCGGACATACCGCGGCTTGTCTTTCAGCCACAGCGGGTTGTACCACTCATAGAGCGAATAGTAGATCCCCGCGCGCAGGCCCTTGCGCCGCACCGCATCCGTCAGATCGCCGAGCAGATCCCGCTTCGGGCCGATCTCGGCCGCGTTCCACGGCCGGCCCCAGGTCGCCGACGCCTCCTTGCTCGGCCACATCGCAAACCCCTCATGATGCTTCGACGTCGGCACGATATACTTGGCTCCCGAGTCCGCC
>DAIDIH010000083.1 GCA_027459465.1 Bryobacterales bacterium
CTTCTTGGCGGCTTTCTTTGTCGCGTTCTTCATCGAGTGATTCTCCCTAACATCAAATTTGCGATCCAGAAAGATCGCAGTGTGATTCATATATAAGGTTGTTTGAGATGAAAGTCAAGAAAAAAATGCACGACGCCGTCCCGCGGACGGGATCGTGGGAGGATTCGAAACCAAAAAACACTTCTCACAAGAAATGTTTTGGCTCCGGCGCCTACATTTTTATGCCTCCATGTTTCAGACGGGAGCCACCCGCGGATTAGCGCTGCGCTACGATACGAAGTGATGCGGACGCGCGGGCTCGCCGTCGTCATCTTCGCTCTCGGGGTGCTCGAAAGCGGTTGTGCGCGTCGCCACGCGCACGTCGCTACCTTGCCGCGTCCCCTCCCTGCCCCTCCGCAGATGACGCCCGCCGAAATCAAAGCCATCGACGGCACTACCGGCGTCGCAAGTTGGTACGGCGTTCCCTATGACGGACGACCCGCCGCCGACGGCGAGATCTACCACATGGAAGATCTTGTCGCCGCGCACCGGACACTGCCGTTCGGCACGATGCTCCGCGTGACGAACCTGTCGAACAACGCGTCGGTGGATGTCCGCATCATCGATCGCGGACCGTTCGTGGACGGGCGTATCATCGACCTGTCGAAAGGCGCCGCGCGGCAGATCGCGATGATCGGTCCGGGAACGGCGCGCGTCCGGCTGAACTTGATCAGTGCCCCCACGAACCCGGGTCCTTCGCTATTCGCTGTGCAGATCGGGGCCTTCGCCGACAAGCGGAACGCCGAAGCGGTCCAGGCGCGGCTCGGTTCGCGCTATGGCCCGGTTCGGCTTGTGCTCCGCTCCGGCGATCCGCCGCTCTGGCGCGTTCTGGTCGGGGAAACGGAAACCACTGCGGCCGCGCAGGAACTGGCCGGGCGTCTCCGCGGCGAAACCGGTGCATCCTTCGTCGTCAGCCTCGAAGGCGTTCCCGGCGTCGCGGCGGAAAATTCCCGGTAGATTTTCTGCTCCCTCAGACCACTACCTGATCTAGGCTATTCAGCGTCGGTATTCCGCTTTCACACACCGGCCTACGAGGGAGAACTTTGTTGTGGCGGCACACGCAGCCGAGTGCGTTCAAGTTTTCGTTGGCAAGTCGCCGCAGGCGCGGCACGTCAACCGGCAGATTCAGCAGTTCAGCCAATCTCGCTGGCCGGTACTGATTCTCGGCGAAACCGGTACTGGCAAGGAGGTGGCCGCCCGCGCCATTCACCAGTTGAATCCGCGCGGCCCCTTCGTGCCCATCGACTGTTCGGCGATCGTCGGTCCGCTGATGGAGAGCGAGCTGTTCGGACATGTCAAAGGATCCTTTACCGGCGCCGTCTCCCAGAAGATCGGCTTGATTGAAGTCGCTCACGGCGGAACCGCGTTTTTCGACGAGATCGGCGAACTGCCGCTGGACATGCAGGTGAAGCTACTGCGTGTGCTTCAGGAGAAGGAGTTCCGGCCGGTCGGCTCCACTCAGGCTCGTCAAAGCGACTTCCGGATCATCGCCGCCACCAATCGCAACCTTGCTGTCGAAGCTGAGCAGGGCCGCTTCCGACGGGATCTTTACTATCGGCTCAACGTAGTCACGCTTCGCCTTCCCGCCCTTCGCGACCGCCGCGAAGACATTCCACTTCTCATCGAACACTTCCTGGCGCGTTACGGGGGCGCCCATCAGCTTACGGCGGAGACGACTGAGATGATGGTTTCCTATTCTTGGCCGGGGAACGTCCGGGAGCTCGAGAACTGCATTCACCGCCTGCTCGCCTCCGGCCCCGGACCGCTCCTGCAGAAACACGATCTGCCCTCGGCGCTGCAGAATCACGCCCGGCAGGCTGCATTCGAGCGATCGGGAGCCGCATCCGGAGCGCGAGGCGATCCGGATGAGATCGTTCCGCTCGCGGAGGTCGAACGCCGGGCGATCCTTCACGCACTCCGCATCACCAAGGGCGACCGCGCCACCGCCGCACACATGCTCGGCATCGGGCGCACGACGCTGTACCGAAAACTGAAAGACTACGCCGTCGATAACGCGAACGCCTGAGCCGCCGCCTGCGTCGGCCGCGCATTTGTTGGTAGCTTGAAAAGCGTGCGCATCGCCGTCGACGCCAGCTACAGCATCGGCACGCACCTCACCGGCGTGGGAGTGTACTCGCGAGAGATTCTCCACGGGCTTGCCGCAGCTCATCCGGACGTACGATGGCTTTGGTGCTATCGCGCGCACCGGTGGCGCGAGTCTTCCTCCGAGGGGCTTCCCGCGAATGCGGGCCGCCGCCTGTTGTGGCGCGCTCCTTTAGCTTACGGGGTGGACCTGTTCCATGCTCTCAACCAGCGTGTGGATTCCTCCCGCCCTCGCCATATCGTTTCCACGTTCCACGATCTGTTCGTGCTCACCTCTGAGTATTCCAGCCCGGAGTTCCGGGCGCGGTTTGCCCGGCAGGCCCGGGAGGCCGCCGCGCGCAGCCACCGTATCATCGCCGTTTCCGCTTTCACCGCCCGGCAAGTGGAAGAACTTCTGGGAGTCGAACGAGAGCGCATCCGTGTCATCCCACACGGCGTTCACCTCCCCACTCAGACACCGCCAGCCGGAGAGCGCGGGCGGTTGATCCTGTTCGCCGGCGCAATCCAGAAGCGCAAGAATCTCGAACGGCTCATCGACGCCTTCGAACAATGTGAGCCAGGCTGGCGCCTGGTGCTTGCCGGTTCTCACGGCTACGGCGCGGCGTCGGTGCTCGATCGGATCGCGCGCAGCCCGAGGCTTTCCGATATAGAGACGCCCGGCTATGTTTCAGACGCCCGCCTGCACGATTTGCTTTCACGCGCTTCAGTATTTGCCTTTCCTTCGCTTGATGAAGGGTTCGGCATTCCGGTGTTGGAGGCTATGGCATGGGGTGTTCCCGTACTGACCTCGAACCGGTCCGCGCTGCCCGAAGTGGCCGGCGACGCGGCACTGCTCGCCAACCCACTGGATATCGAGTCGATTACCCAGGCTCTCCGGGCACTCACAACGGACGAAGCGCTTCGCGCGAAGCTTCGCGACCGCGGCCTGAGGAGGGCCCAGCAGTTTCGGTGGGAGAAGGCGGTGAGAAAAACGTGGGACGTTTACAACGAACTGCTCGGCAATGGAGCCTAGCCAGGAGTGGGGTCGCTATCGCTGGGTCGAATCGTCGTCGACTGCGATCTTCAAGGCGCGCAGGAAGTTCTGATCCTGCGATGTCAGCCTAATCTTTCCAGTGGACTCAATCCGGCGCTTGGCAGGGGGTTGTTCGGTGGCGGCGCCTTCCTCAGTTTCCTCCGGCGCTCCCTCCTCGCGCTTGTTAAACCCAATTGTCGCCTCGAGCACCAGGAAGACGTCGTAGCCGGCCTTCTTGATCTCGCCAATCGCTCCCGCAATACGGTCCGAGTCGGAGAGCGACTCGTTGATCGCGTGGCCCAACTCTTCCATCAGCTTCTTGAGTCGATCTTCCAAAGGATGACCTCTTTCCTATAGACGGCCTTTCCGCGCCTTTCTCCTCTACTAGTCTGGATGTCAACTCGAGGACCAGAGTTTCACGAATCTCCAGCAGCCGCCGGTCCTCACCATCCTCTCCCAATATCGGCGCAACCCATGCTTCTCTTTACCGTCCCCGGCGCCGAGCAAACTTCTAACGATAAGCGTACACCATTCCAGAGGGCGTCGCCGGGCCATTTTCGCGTAGTGCCGGCCGACTCGACCCCAGGCGGGCGGGTCGTCACCCGCAGTGCTCGCAAGCCCGGAAACCGGACGGGAACACAGTGCATGTCCGCCGCATCCCCATTGCAGTACATTTCACGCCGCGCCACGTAGTGGAGGGAGAGATAGGTCCTCTACGAGCCACGAGTCGGTCCGGAGCGTCACCGCAACATGACGTTCGCCCAGTGCGGCTTGGAGGGCCCTGGCCGCCAGCCTTGCATCCAAAGGTGTTGGCAGTGCCGCCGTTTTGACGTAACAATCGACGAGCACCCGGTTCGGATCCCGCGGACGCGACGGGCTAGGGAGCACAGCGACGTGCAAGTCCAGGAGCTCTTAAGCGTGCCCCCCGGCGCGAAAGATCGTCGGATCCCTTCCGGAAAGGATTCGCTGCGAAACGGTCCTCCCGTCCGTCTGCTGAAGCAAGGCATTGGAACCGATCGCGAGAATCCTTGCTGCGCGAACCGGCCCACGTCCTCCGACTCTTCGAAAGCGGACCTCGATCTGCTCGAATGTCGACTCCGGACCCTTTCCTGGGAACATCAATCTTGCCTCGTACGTGCTCGGAAACGCCCAGAGAATGAACACCCGCGGCTTGATTCGCGCATGGTCCGGCCTCTAGCGGCAGAAACTGGTCAACGCCACTGGATCGACGGCCCCCTGTGACGCAAGCGTCGCGGTCAACACATGATCCACTTCGCGATCGGAGATCCTCGCCCGATGGAGATCCGCCGGGCGCGCTCCTGCCGCGGAGAGCATAACATTAACGAGCAGAGCGCCGAATCCACGCCTTCTCATCGCCCCACCGGGTGGAATCCCGCCTTCTGCGCACCGGGTATGGCTTCGGGATTGTGCATGAATGTTTCCCACACGAAGCCTGATGTCAGGTCCTCAGCCATGAGCTTCGTCATACCAGGGTCGATACTGACCATGTGAGTGCCGGCCCGGTGTCTTCCGTGAGGGTGAGCCCGGGGAGCCACTCGATTGTGCCGTTCTTTGTCACTCTTCCCGAAGGGCGCGCCACCGGTTCTGCTGCGCCGGCCCCAGTCGGTCCGGAGAATGTCGTGGGCATCTCCGGCCTCGATTTCGCTCGGTTGCCGCGAAAGGCTCGGGACGTGCTCATCAGGACCAAGAGCGAGTCGCTGCAGTTTAACCACGGCAATGGGGGGTTCTGGGCGGCGCAAACTTGTATGAAGCTCTCGTTCCGTACCCGCTGCGTAAAGCCGGCTTTCTGAACATTTTCGCCAAATCAGGCGCGACGGGACTCCGGGATGGACGGAGTTCCTGTAGCACTCTCTGGGTATCCTACGTCCGAACCAACGCCGCGCTGGTGGAAGAGACCGCGATGTCCAACGCTTTTCATACCGTTTCTGCGGCGCTGTACGAATCTATGGCTGGCTGCCACGTCGTCTCCCTCTTCAAGACCTTCGATCGCTACGGCAAACTGCAGCCCACATTTCAACGGTGTGGCGACTCCGGCGATGATTACGCGGCCGACGTCGACATCGACGACGGGCAAGGCTTCAAGCATAACTTCCAAGTGCTGCGAAATGCTGTTTTGGGACCAACCAACCCCATGCGCCATTCATGACATGACGCCGCAGGTGAACCCTGGCTACGGCTTTGTGTTCGCGGCCACCGCGTTCGCATGAGGCCGCCCGGTTCGACACCGGCGTCATCCGAACGGTCCCGGCTGCACACGGCCAACATATCTGCTACTTTGACTAGCGGCGTTATCCCCAGCCGGATCCGCCGCCTGAACTCGCATTCAAGGGAAGCACCGGTACCCACGTATGGCCTTACCAAGCGCAACCACGTCGACCACCCTGCAGTCGGCGCCCGAATCCACCGACATTCGCGCGATGTCATTGGTGACCTCACTCTTCTTCATGTGGGGCTTCCTCACCGCTCTAAACGACATCCTGATTCCGCACCTGAAGGCGATCTTCGACCTTGGTTACGCCGAGGTGATGCTGGTTCAGTTCGCCTTCTTTTCGTCGTACTTCCTGTTCGCGCTTCCGTCGGGGAAGATCGTTGAGTCGATCGGCTACAAGCGCTCGATGGTCCTGGGGCTCATCACCATGGGGTGCGGTGCTTTACTGTTTATCCCCGCGGCGACCGTGCCTGCGTTTCCGCTCTTCCTTGGTGCGCTGATCGTGCTGGCCGCCGGCATGACCATCTTGCAGGTGGCCGCCAACCCGTATGTCTCCATCCTGGGTCCCCCAGCTACCGCGTCAAGCCGCCTGAACTTGACGCAAGCCTTTAACTCGCTCGGAACGACCATCGCACCTCCGCTCGGTGGCCTGTTGATTCTTTCTGCCGCTCCGAAGACCGCTGAGCAACTCCGCCAGTTTTCTGCGTCCGCCCTCGCCTCCTACCGCATTCAGCAGGCGTCGTCGGTGAAGATGCCTTATCTTGCGATGGCTGCCGTCCTTTTCCTGATCGCTCTCGGTTTGGGCCTTGCCCACCTGCCGCACTACGAGGCGGCAGATGAGGAGAACGGCCGCGGCCACGGCCATCTGGCTGGCATCTGGAGCAAACGTCACCTGGTGCTCGGAGCCATCGGCATCTTCACCTACGTCGGAGCGGAGGTTTCCATCGGCAGTTTCCTGGTGAATTACTTCGCGCAGCCGGATATCGGAAATATGACGGAGCAGACCGCGGCCAAGTACGTCGCCTTCTATTGGGGCGGCGCGATGGTGGGCCGGTTTATCGGCTCGGGCCTCCTGCAACGTCTCCGCGCCAACCGAGTTCTGGGCTTCGCCGCTCTGTTTGCCGGATGCCTCGTCTGTTTCTCGATGCTGAACTTTGGCCACGCCGCGCTGTGGAGCATCCTTCTCGTCGGCCTGTTCAATTCGGTGATGTTTCCGACCATCTTCACGCTCGGCATCGCTGAACTTGGACCGCTCACCGGCGAAGGTTCCGGACTATTGATCGCTGCCATTGTCGGCGGCGCGCTCATCCCACTCGCGCAGGGCAAACTCGCGGACATGCCCTCCATCGGCATCCACCACGCTTTCATCCTGCCGGTGCTCTGCTATCTCTACATCGCGTTCTACGGCTTCCGCGGCTACCGTCCCTCGTCCCAGACCGCTTGATGATGCCGGGCGCGCCGAAGCGTAGTGCCGGGCTTACCGTCGGCGTTCTTGCCGATACCCATGGCCTCCTCCGGCCTGAAGCGATGGAGGCGCTCCAAGGCAGCGACCACATCATTCACCTGGGCGACGTTGGGGATCCGTCGATCCTCGAAGCGTTGTCGCGTCTGGCTCCCCTCACCGCTATCCGTGGCAACATCGACCTCACGGGCCCCTGTGCACAGCTTCCGGCGACGAAATCTCTTACGCTCGGCTGCCACAGACTCCATCTGCTTCACAACCTTGCAGAACTCGCTGTTGATCCCACGGCCTCCGGCCTCGTGGCGGTCCTGTACGGACACACTCACAAACCCGTCATCGAGAACCGCAACGGAGTCCTATTCTTCAATCCCGGAAGCTGCGGTCCACGCCGCTTTGCCCTTCCTGTTACGCTGGGCCGCCTGCGAGTCACCGAGAAGGCGGTCAGCGCCGAGATCATTGAACTACGATAGGCCGTCACCCATACTTCGGGCGGAGCCCGGCTTTTCAAGCCAGGTTTGCTTCCCGCAAGTACGCGCGAATCTGGCGGAGGTCCTCTCGCATGGCTCGGAAGACTTCCTCGCGCGGCAGGGTGAGCGTGGCCTTGCCGTCGTTGGCGCCGCCGAGCGGGTACTCGAAATGAAGCTGCAGCGGTCCGGCGAACCCCGAACGTGCCACCATTCCAAAGAACTGCGGAAAGTGGACCATCCCTCGGCCGATTGGCTGCCACGCCACCCGCCACTGGCCGCGCGCATCTTTCTGCCAGTAAAAGTCCTTCACCGCGATTCCGCGCAAGTATGGCTGCGAGATGCGGAAGCTATTAATCCAACCGCCAAGCCCGCCCTCGACGGTGGCGTGGCCCACGTCGTAGTTGACGCCCACTCGCTCCGGGTCGAATCCCTCGAGCAATTCGTGTAAGTCCCAGATGGATGCGCCGACAAGTCCGACGCCGGAATGCGTGTGGTACATCGCCGTCACTTTGTATCGGGCATTCAGCGCCGCCAGTTTTTCGACGCGGGGCCGCATTTGCGCGATCTGCTGCGCGATCGGCTCTGCGCCGTTATATTTCAGCCCGCCCCACCGGTAGTAACGGATGCCCAGGCCGGCCATGGTTTGCATAATGTCCGTGGCAAAGGGGCTCTCGGCGAAGGCGATATCGGTGGTGAGCATTGGGACTTCGAGGCCGTGGGCGCGGATGAGGGAAACCAGGGGCGGGAGGTCCCTGGCGACGTGGTCCGGTTCCACATGCCCGCCACGGCGCACCGCCAGGTCAACGCCGTCAAAGCCGAGCGTGGCGGCACCCTCGGCAAGGCTCGCGCCTTCGAGAAATCGCAGATGCTTGGAGAAAATGGCGACCTTCAGCTTTTGCGCCGGCGGCTTGGCTTCATCGGCGGCGGCCAACGGCGAGGCGGCGGCCAATGCAGCGCCCGCGGACACCAAGGCGCGCCGCGAAATCCGGTTCATCGTCAGCCCTCCACCCGGTTCAATTCGGCGTTCCATCGCATGCGCCTCCCATTTTTCAGCGACAGGTTCCCAAGCTGCGTTACCAGCACGGCCTGAAACGCCAGCTTCACTGACGCGGTCGGCTTCTCTCTCGTTCGCACGCAATGCACGAAATTCTGCACGTGGAGGTCGGTGGCCCATCCGAAGCCCTTTGCGGAGCGGTAGGCGATAGCCGGGGCATCTTCGGCGCCTTGCTTATAGACCTTGCACTCCTCGCGTCCAATATCCATCCGCGCCTGGTCGCCATCAAGCTGGTTCAGTTGGTCGTTGCGGAACTGGTAGTGCATTGCGGCGTAATTGATCGTAAACACGCCGATGAAGTCTTCCGGATACTCAGCCGCCACCACGACCGACTCGGGCGTGTCGAAGCCCACGCGGTGCGGCTTTCCCGCCGCCGCGGTCACGGTGAGCGGATAGCTGGCGTTCATGAGCAAGTGGATGCCATCGAAGACATGGGCGCCCTGGTCGGTCACAATCCCGCCCGCGTACTCGGAGATAAACCGCCAGTTACGGAAAATGAACGGATCGAGAGGCACGCGTGTTTTCACCGGACCCTGCCACTGCTCCCAATCGAGCGGCCCGTCCAGTTTCGCCGTCCGCGAGCCGCCGTCGCCGACGTAATTATTCAGCCACCAGGATCGGACCATGCGCACGTGCCCCAGCGTTCCGTTCCTTACCAGTCTTGCCCCGTCGAGGTACAGGTCGTAGCTGCGCCGTTGCATGCCGACCTGGATGATTTGCTTGGTATGCTTTTCGGCCTCCACCAGCGCGACGCCTTCTTCCGGCGTATGGCAGAGAGGCTTCTCGACGTAGATGTCTTTGCCTGCCGCCAATGCGTCGAGCACCATCTGCGCATGCCAGTGTTCCGGCGTGGCGATCAAGACCGCGTCGATGTCCGGATCGGAGAGCAGTTGCCTGTAATTGCGGTAGGCTTTGGGATGCGTGCCAGGTGTTTTCGAAGCCACCGCTACGGCATGCCCCAGGTTCGGCTCGTACACATCGCAGATCGCCACCACACGTAACGATGGATCCTTCTGGAACACCGTCATCACGAACGTCCCGCGGCCGCCGCTGCCGATCACGCCAAGGCGAATCTGATCGGACGGTGCCGCCGTCGCCGCTACTGCGCTGCCGCCCGCCAGCAAAAACGTTCTCCGGTCCATAAACCTCCGCGAAACCTTCGAGGTTTATCGTACAGGAAACCGGTTCAACCGTCGGGCGGGAGGTGTTGGCTAGAACGTGATCCGCGCGCTTACCTGCATCCGGCGGGCTTGGGTGCCGTCGGGGAAGCCGCCGTCGGCCGACCCGACGCCAAACGCTGCCGGCGTGGGCGTCAGCACTCCCTTGGCCTCGGTGAACGCCTGCGTCGTCAGGCTCGTCGGCGACCACGTGTTGGTGATGTTGAACGCTTCGAAGTTCAGCGAGGCAGTGATGCGCTCCCAGGGCAGCGGAATCATCTTCGTCAGCCGGAAGTCTTCCCGGTACGTTGGGGGCGTATACAAACCATTTACGGGCAAGAACGGCACGCGAGTGCTGCCCCCAAAACCGTTCAGGGATGAAGTAGATAACATGCCCGGCACCGGCGTGTCCGTGACGCGGATGGTTTCGCTTCCTGTCGGACGGCCGGCGGCGAGGGTAGTGATGCTGGAAAGCTCCCAGTTGTTGGCAAAGTACTTCGCAAAAGCGGTGTCGCTGTGCATTACCGTAGGAGTCCACACAAAGGAGTAAACAAGCCTGTGACGCTGGTCGAGAAGGCCGCTCCCTTTCTCGAACGCGTAGTTGCCGTTGTAGACCGAAGTTGGGCTGCTGTAGAAAATCGCGCTCGTGGCGGCACCTTGGCCGTCGTCGATCTCGTGCGACCAGGTGTAGGAGACCATCGAGGAAAAACCATGGGAGAAGCGCTTTTCGAACGAGACGTCCAGAGCGTTGTAGAAGCTGCTGAGGCCGTTCGTGACGTCGCTGATCGTCCCGTAACGTGTGTCGGGACGTGGGTTGAGATAAACCGGTGTGGTATATGCTCCCACCTGAGTGCCGCTCGTATTGTCGATCTTATACGTCATGAGCGGGCCGAGCGGAGGCGCATTCACATCGGTCACGCCATACAGGTTCACGCCGCGGCTCCAGACGCCTGAGACTGATAGCACCATGTCCTTGCCGATCTGCCGTTCGAGCGTCAGCGTAGCCTGCTCCGAGTACGGAGTCTTCAGGTTCGGCGACGTATATTCGAGAGCGGCGGCGGCAACCTTGGCCCCGGCCGGAGGCGAAGTGAGCGCGTTCGGGAAGACGGGCCCGGCGGCCAACTGGGCCTTATTGGTGGCGCTGAGCGAGTCCGCGGTCTGGATGCGGCCGTTGTTGGTATACAGGTTGTCTACCAGGCCGCCGAGGTAGCGGGCGAAGAAGGTGCCGTAGCCGCCGCGGAGCACCGTCTTGTCATTCAGACGGTAATTGATGCCCAAGCGCGGCATCAGGTCGAGCGGGCCCGTGGCGATGTGCCCGGTCTGCGGATAGTCTGCGTTGAACACGCTGGGCTGTTGAACAAAGGAATGCTCGTAGCGCGCTCCGAGCGTAACTGTCAACCGGCTGTTGACCCGCCATTGATCCTCAAGGTAGAACCCTATCTCGCGTATCCAGTAACTGACGAGCGGAGTGCCGAAGGTCTGCGAGTAGCTGGTCCAGTTCTTTGCGCCGGTGGTGTTGCCGCTGTAATCTTGGGCGAACAAAGTCGGTGTGAGGTAGGTGTAGGAACCGAACCGGTTGGACATGTAATCCACACCGTCGATGGTGTTGGCGAAATTGCCGCCAAATCGAATAATGTGGCGGCCCTTGGTCCAGCTCAGGTCGTCAGCGAATTCGTTGCGGGTCTCCATCGGCTCCACGCGGGGCAGGTAAGTGGCCGGCCCAAGCTGGACGCCGCCGACCGAGACGTCGAGATACCCCAGGCCGCTTCCGAGGCTGGCCTGGTTGAATCCGTCGGCTTGGCGGTCGGTATCGAGACCGTAGCGGAACGCGCTGACAAAGTTCGCTGTTGGTACGTAAGTCCAGGTTGCTTTGCCGTTGCGGACAATCACGCTGTCGTTGCCGTTGCCATTGATGGCAGAGCCAACTGTTGAGGAAAGCCCGGTTTGGATCCCATTCGGCGAGTACCAGCGGAGGAAGTTGAAGCTCGCGCTGAACGTGTTCTTCTCGTTCAAGTTGTAGTCCATGCGGCCGAAGTACAGATCGTTGTCATCGGTGCGCGGAACCTGGCCGTAGAACCTCGGCAGCAGGCTGTTGATCGCGGCGCATTGAGCCGGAGTGGCCGGCGCGCCGCAACCGACGAAGGACTGTGTGGCCGGGTTGAGGACGCCCACTTTCACCTGGCTGTCCACCATGGGGAAATTCCGACGCGTAATATCCGTACTCACGAAGAAGAACAACCTATTCTTGACGATCGGGCCGCCGAGCGTGCCGCCGGTCTGAACGCGATGTTCGCTTGGATTGAAGGAAGCGAACGGGTCCCGGGCGTCGAATCCGGTGCTGCGGAAAAAGTAGAACGCCGAGCCGTGCAGTTCATTGGTCCCGCTCTTAGTGACGGTGTTGACCACGCCGCCCATCGCCCGTCCGTACTCGGCCGAGAAATTCGCCGAGACGACCTGGAACTCCTGCACGGCATCCAGCGAAATCTGCGACTGAATTCGGGTACGCCCGGCGTTCTCATCGTAGAACTGCTCCGTGTTGTCGTTGCCGTCGAGTAAGAACGAGTTGTTGCCGGCGACCCCTCGGAACGTGAGTAAGCCAAATGTGCCGTCGTTGGTGACGCCGGGAGTATTCAGGACAAACTGGTCCACGCGACGTCCGTTTATCGGCAGGTTCAGGATATCCCGGGAACCGATAACTGTGGACACATCCGCCTTCGTGTCGTCGATAAGTTGAGCCGCGGCGTTCACCTCGACCGATGTCGATGTTTGACCAACCTGAAGCGTAATTTCGAGGTTCAGGCTTTGGCCGACCTGCAGGACGATGTCGGTGGCGTCGTAGGGCGCAAAACCGGGAGCCGTCACCGCAACCTTGTATCCGGAGCCTGGAATAAGCGACGGCGCGGAGAACAAACCGGAGGTATTCGTCTCAAGGTTGCGTTCTACGCCGCGCGCAGCGCTTGAGATGACGACCTTCGCCTTGGGCACGAAGGCGCCTGTGGAATCTTTCACGACGCCTGTGATTCCCGCGACGCCGCCCGCAGATTGGGCAAAGCACGACGCAGAGTAAACTAACAGTGATACAAAAACACTGGTACGCATGCACCCCCCTCAAAGCCACATACGAACGTACTGGGCGCTATTGTAGCAGGCTTAAATTTCAGTGGTGTGACAAATTGAGAGCCGCCTGGGCCGAGAGTTACCTGGGCAGGGCGAAAGCGACAATCTGTCCGCCGGAGGGGTCTTTCGACTTGCCTCCTCCGGCCGCGATCACGACAAACTCCCGGCCATCAGCTTCGTACACCGACGGTGTGGCGTTGCCCGCGTACGGCAACGTAGTTTCCCAAAGGAGCGTGCCTGTGGACTTGTCGAAAGCGCGAAACTTCTTGTCGTAGTTCGTGGCGCCTACGAAGAGCACGCCGCCGGCGGTAACTGCGGGTCCCCCGTAGTTCTCGCTACCGGTATTTTTCATGCCTTGTGCGGCAAGTTCTGGGTACTCACCGAAGGGAATCGTCCACGTGATCTTGCCGGAGTTCAGGTCGATCGCGTTTAGCGTGCCCCAGGGTGGCGCAACTGCCGGATAGCCGTCGGGGTCGAGAAACTTGACATAGCCCTGGTTTCGGTACTTCATGAATGGTCCCTCGTGAGCGCCGGCCGCGGTAACATCTTGCCCGGTCATGACGTAATTCACGATGGCTCGGATCGCGGGTGCGCCTAGCGAGGAGAACGCGGGCATGCGTCCCGTGCCGTGGGAAAGCAGCACGTCGATGTCTTCCTTCGAGTACTTGTCGGAAAGCCCCACCAGCGACGGGAACTCCGGCGGGGCGCCGCTGCGGTCTTCCTTGTGGCAGGCCGCGCAATTGGCGTCGTACAACTTCTTGCCGGACGTGATGCCAGAAACCGGCTTCTGCTCGATCATTTGTAGAATCCACGCCATCTCGTTGGCGTTGACGTAGAGTAGGCCGGTGTCGGGGTCGAAGGCGCTTCCGCCCCATTCGGCGCCCCCGTCGAAACCGGGGAAGATGATGGTTCCCTGCCGGCTCCCGGGGATGAATTGCCCGTGGCTTCTGAGGGTGCGGAACCGGGCGAGAACGGCCGCATGCGCTTCCGGCGTGCGCTGCGTGAGCATGTCCTCGGTGAGGATCTGGCGCGCGTATGGCGGCGGAAGCAGCGGGTAGGGCTGGGTCTTGGCTGTTACTTCGCCATCCAGATCCGACGGCGGGTAAGAGTGCTCTTCAATCGGGAAAAGCGGCTTGCCGGTGACGCGATCGAGGACGTAGACGACGCCTTGTTTCGTGGTTTGGGCAACGGCATCAATAGCATGGCCGTCGCGATGCAGCGTGACCAACGCGGGCGGTGAGGGGAAATCCCGGTCCCAGATGTCGTGATGGACGTCCTGGAAATGCCAGATCCGCTTTCCAGTTTCTGCGTCCAGCGCCAGCAAAGTGTTCGCGAACAGGTCGTCGCCGACGCGGTTGGCGCCGTAGAAATCGAACGCCGCGGATCCGGTAGGCGCGTAGACGATGCCGCGCGCGGCGTCGAGCGCCATGCCCGTCCAGTTGTTCGCCGCGCCGCTGTACTTCCACGCGTCCTTCGGCCATGTCTCGTAGCCGAACTCGCCGGGACGCGGAATCGTGTGGAATGACCATCGCAGCGCGCCGGTGTGGACGTCCCACGCACGGATATCCCCCGGCGGCGTGGGCAGCGTTTCCGCCGTGATGCTGCCGGTGATGAGAAGGTCCTTGTAGACGATGCCGGGCGTGGTGAGGCTCAGCATTTCTTTCGGCTCCCGCAGATGATCGCGGAGATCGATCCGGCCGTTGACGCCAAAGTGCGGATCTGGACGTCCGGTGGCAGCATCGAGGGAGTACAGATACTGATGCCAGGCGCTGAAGATTCGCGCTTGCTTCCCGTCGGACCAGTAGCTTACGCCGCGGCTCCGAATCTTGAAGAAAACTTTGCCGCCGGAATTCGGGTTGAACCGCCATAACAGCTTACCCGTGGCTGCATTCAGAGCGACCACGTTGGCTTTGGGCGTAACCGCATACAGCACGCCGCCGATGATGAGAGGATTGCACTGGAACTCCGAACCCGGAAAGGCGTCACCCGTGTCGAACGTCCAGGCCACGCGCAGGCTCGCCACATTCTCCCGGTTGATCTGCGTCAATTTGGAATAACGGATGTTGTCGAGGCCGCCGCCGTAAGAGGACCAGTCGGCCGGCGCGGCGCCATGTTTCGAGCTGTCGGCGGCAAGCGCGACGGTAGTTATCAAGTAAGTGCAAAAAAGGAGACGGCGGCTGGGTGTGTTCAGCATGTTCGGACGCGCGAAAAACGGACGCGGTCCAGAATATCAGCTTGCCGTGTCGCGGTGATAATGAAGAGGAAGATCTCTGCCGTGCTGTCCCGCCTGGATCCCCTGATTCGCGAGTGGTTCGAGGAGCGCTTCGGCGAGCCGACGGCGCCGCAGCGCGAGGGTTGGCCGCGAATCCTCGACAGGCAGGATGTTCTGATCTCAGCACCGACTGGTTCGGGCAAAACACTGGCCGCGTTTCTGGTCAGCCTCGACGAGCTGATCCGCGAGGCCCGATCCGGTCCACTGCCCGACCAGACGCGCGTCGTATACGTCTCGCCGCTCAAGGCGCTGAGTAATGACGTTCATCGGAATCTCGAAGTGCCGCTGCGCGAGATCCGCCAGCTTGCCGAGCGCCGCGGGGTGATGCTGGCTCCGATACGCACCTCCGTGCGCACTGGCGACACGCCGGCCCGCGAAAGGCAACAACTGGCCCGAAAGCCGCCGCATCTTCTCGTCACGACTCCCGAGTCACTCTATATTCTGTTGACCGCGGAAAAGTCCCGCGAAGCGCTGCGGACGACGCGCTCGGTCATCGTCGACGAGATTCACGCGATGGTGGGCGACAAGCGCGGTTCGCACCTGGCTTTGACCCTTTCCCGTCTGGACGCGCTCACGGGCCGCCGCGCCCAACGCATCGGTTTGTCGGCGACCGTGAAGCCGATCGAAGAAATAGCCGAGTTTCTTGCTCCCGCGGCGCAGGTCGTCAATGTCGGCCATCGCCGGGACATGGATCTCGCGGTGTTGGTGCCTCGCGATGAGCTTGGCCCGATCGCGACACACGAGATGTGGGACGAGATCTACGATCGCGTCGCCGAACTGATCCGCGCACATCGCACAACGCTGGTCTTCGTTAATACCCGGCGGATGGCCGAAAAGGTCGCTCATGCGCTCGGCGAACGGCTGGGCGCCGGATTTGTGCTGCCGCATCACGGAAGCCTGGCGCGTGCGTTGCGCTTGGATGCGGAGTCGCGCCTGAAGTGCGGGGATCTTCGCGCGGTCGTCGCGACGGCTTCCCTCGAATTAGGCATCGACATCGGCACCGTGGATCTTGTCGTACAGATCGGCTCGCCCCGCTCGATCGCCGTGGCGCTGCAGCGGTTCGGCCGTTCGGGCCACTGGGTTGGAGCACGGCCGAAAGCGCGGATATTTGCGACCACGCGCGACGAACTCGTCGAGTGCGCGGCGCTGATGCGAGCGATCCGCGAGGGGGAACTCGAGCGGATCCTTATCCCGGAAAACGCGCTCGACATTCTGGCGCAGCAGATCGTGGCGGCGGCGGCATGTGAAGCCTGGGACGAGGAGGCGCTGTGGAACTGCGTGCGCACCGCGAGGCCCTATCGCAATCTGGAACGAGCGGATTTCGACGCGGTAATCCAGATTCTGTCCGAAGGCATCGCGACTCAGCGCGGCCGCAGTGCAGCTTACCTTCATCGCGATCAGGTGAACGGAAGAGTGCGAGGGCGGCGCGGGGCACGGTTGGCAGCCATCACGAGCGGCGGAGCGATTCCCGATAACAGCGACTACCCGGTCACCGCGGAACCCGACGGCCGCAGCGTGGGCAGCGTAAATGAAGACTTTGCGGTGGAAAGCCTCGCCGGCGATGTCTTTCTGCTGGGTACGCACTCCTGGCGTATCAAGCGCGTGGCTGCGGGGCGAGTGTACGTCGAAGACGCGCAAGGCGCTCCGCCGACGGTTCCCTTCTGGTTGGGAGAAGCGCCGGGACGCTCGGCCGAACTGTCGCGCTTTGTGTCAGAGACGCGTCAGCGCGCCGTCGAGCTCGCGGCAGCCTCGGAGGGAGCCGCAGCGGCGTTTCTCACCGCGGAGTGCGGTCTCGATGACGCGGGTGCGCGGCAGGTCATCGAGTACCTTCGCGCCGGCGTGCGTTCGCTTGGCGCCCTGCCCACGCAACAAATCGTAGTAGCGGAGCGCTTCTTCGACGAAGGCGGGGGCATGCAACTCGTGCTCCACGCTCCGTTCGGAAGCCGCGTGAATCGCGCCTGGGGACTCGCGTTGCGCAAGCGATTCTGCCGAACGTTCAACTTCGAACTGCAGGCTGCGGCCACCGACAACGGAATTCTCGTTTCGCTGAGCGAGTTGCACGCCTTCCCCCTTGAGCTGGTTTTCGAATTCCTCAAACCCGCGACTCTCGAGCACGTGCTGACGCAGGCGCTGCTGGCCGCGCCGATGTTTACGACGCGCTGGCGCTGGAACGCCTCTCGCGCCCTTGCCGTGCCGCGGTTCCGCGGAGGCGGCAAGGTACCGGCGCACCTGCAGCGCATGCGCTCAGACGATCTACTGGCAAGCGTGTTTCCGGACCAGGTGGCGTGCGCGGAAAATCTCAGCGGTGAAGTCCGCGTACCTGGTCATCCGCTGGTGAAAGAAACCATCGGCAACTGCCTCCACGAAGCCATGGATCTGGACGGTCTGCTCGAAATCCTGAGCGCGATTCAAGCCGGGGCGATCCGGACCGTTTGCGTGGACAACCCTGAGCCGTCGCCGTTGTCGCACGAAATCCTCAGCGCCAATCCCTACGCCTTCCTCGACGACGCTCCGCTCGAAGAACGGCGCGCGCGCGCCGTGCAGTTGCGCGGCTCCCTGCGCACGGATTTCGCGGGTGGAGCGGGCGTGCTGGATCCGGCGGCGATCGCCACCGTCTCCGACGAAGTCTGGCCCGAGGTGCGCGATGTTGACGAATTGCACGACGCTCTGTTGACTCTGGTCGTGCTCCCGCCGCGCGAGGATTGGCGAGGCTGGTTCGGCGAGCTGCGAAGAACCGGCCGGGCGTCGGAAATCGAGCGCGCCGGGCGCCCGTTCTGGGTTGCCACCGAACGGCGCACCGCCGTTGAGGACATCGTTCTCACCGTGCGTGGCTGGATGGAGTCGCTTGGCCCGTTCACTCTGTCATGGTTAGCTGAAACGCTCGCGCGCGCATCCGAGGAAGTAGAACGGGCGCTCCTCACGCTGGAAGCCGAAGGTCAGGTGCTTCGCGGCCATTTCTCGCGGGCCGGTACGGAAGGCGAAATCGAGTGGTGCAACCGGCGCATCCTGGCGCGCATTCACCGTCTGACGCTCGGCACGCTTCGGCGGGAGATCGAGCCGGTTTCCGCGCTGGATCTTTTCCGCTTTCTCTGCCGATGGCAGCATGTCTCGCCCGCGGGCCGTCTGCACGGAGCGGACGGTACACTCGAAGTGATCCGGCAGTTGCAAGGCTACGAACTTCCGGCCGCTGCCTGGGAGGACGATGTCCTCTCCCGCCGCGTTGCCAATTACGAGCCCGAGTATCTCGACGAATTATGCCTCTCCGGCATTGTCGCCTGGGGCAGATTGTCGCCGCATCCGGCTCTCGCCGATGCGAGCGGCCGGCGCATCCGGGCGACGCGAATTGCGCCTGTCTCGCTCTTTCTCCGCGAAAACGCCGATTGGCTGGGCGTTGATGGCGAGCCCAATCTCAACGCCCTCTCCCCGGTGGCGCTAGACGTGCACGTCGCGCTCGCGCAACAAGGCGCACTGTTCTTCGCCGACCTCGTCCGCACCACGCGCCATCTGGCGAGCGAAGTGGAAGACGCCCTCTGGGATCTGGTTGCGGCCGGCTTGGTTACTGCCGATGGCTTCGAGAACCTGCGCGCGCTGATCAACCCGAAGCGGCGTCGCGGCGAAGGGCGGGGAAGAACAAAACGGCCGCGCCATGCCGCTGGGCGCTGGGCGTTGATTCGCCGCGGAACCTCGCAATTGCCACAGGCCGATCGCCTCGACGCTCTTGCCGATCAGTTCATCCGCCGTTGGGGTGTGCTGCTCCGGGATCTGCTGGCGCGCGAAACACTCGCGCCGCCGTGGCGGGACCTGCTGCCGGTGCTGCGCCGCAAGGAAGCGCGCGGTGAGTTGCGCGGTGGGCGTTTCGTTGCGGGCTTCACCGGCGAGCAGTACGCCGCCCCCGAAGCGCTCGACCTGCTTCGCGCCGTCCGGCGCGCGGACACCCACCCCGAAGACGCTCTCTCCATCGCCAACGCGGACCCGCTCAATCTGGCCGGCATCATTCTGCCCGGCCCACGCGTGAGCCCGGTCAGCGCGGTGTACGTCGAAGCCGTTTGAAGAAATACGCCGGGTAAGTCTGTGTGACCATAGGCTTGGGGTTGGTCGGCGCGTTCGCGCGCTCTTCGTTTCGATAGATATACGGAACGACGCCGACTAACTCCCAACCATCCGTCGCCGCCTGGTTGAGTTCGGCGGAAGAAACCTGCCGGAACTGACCGGGTGAGGTCTCTGGCGGGAAAAGCGCCTTTACTTCGAACGGCGCGTAGAAAGAATTC
>DAIDIH010000084.1 GCA_027459465.1 Bryobacterales bacterium
ACCGAAGACCTCCTCGCCCGCCTCCGCTGGCTCATGCTTCTCTCCATCCCCGTCACCCTCATCGCCGCCTCCCTCGGCGGTTACGCCATCAGCCGCCAGGCGCTCTCGCCCGTCGACTCCATGACCACCGAAGCCGCCGCCATCGGCATCGGCAACCTCTCCCGCCGCCTCGTCGTCCCCCATACCGGCGACGAACTCGAACGCCTGGCCTCCACCTGGAACCATATGCTCGACCGCCTCGAATCCGCCGTCAAGCAGCTCACCCAGTTCACCGCCGACGCCTCCCACGAACTCCGCACCCCCGTCGCCCTCATCCGCACCACCGCCGAACTCGCCCTCCGCCGCCCCCGCACCACCGACGACTACCGCGAAGCCCTTCACCAGATCGTCGAGGAAAGCGAACGCACCTCCCGCCTCGTCGACGACCTCCTCACCCTCGCCCGCGCCGACGCCGGCCGCGCCTTCCTCTCGACCGAACCCCTCGACCTCACCCTCCTCGTCCGCGACGTCTGCGAACAGGGCATGATTCTCGGCGCCGCCCGCCACGTCGAAGTCCACACGGAAACCCCCTTAAAACCCGTCACCGTCCAAGGCAACCCGCCCGCCCTCCGCCGCCTCCTCTTCATCCTCCTCGACAACGCCATCAAATACACCCCCGAAGGCGGAACCGTCACCGTCAGCCTCCGCAACGACGCCTCCCCCGTCCTCTCCGTCGCCGACACCGGCATCGGTATCCCCCCCGACGCCCTGCCCCACGTCTTCGAGCGCTTCTTCCGCGCCGACCCCTCCCGCAACCGCGACTTGGGCGGCGCCGGCCTCGGCCTCGCCATCGCCCGCTGGATCGCCGAACGCCACAACGCCACCATCGCCGCCGAAAGCACCCCCGGCGCCGGTTCCATTTTCCGCGTCACATTCTCTTAGTAGCGGCCCCTAACCCGACGGAATCTTGAGACCGGTAGGCCCGGATCCAGCCCCGGGTATTCCTTGGCGTCCGCACCACGGCACCCTTAGGACCCACCACGACACTTCTCCTGACGGGAGCGTTCGCGGGGCAGCAGGACACATCCCCTCCTTCTTCGTTTCTCCCTTCTTTTCCGCCCTCGTTTCCCTTCCGAGCCCCTGCCCCATCCGGAGTCATCCTCTGTGTTATCAGTTCCAAAACCATCCAAGCCATGCTGTTTCAACGATCCCGAGTATGGTCTGAAACCGAGCGCCGCCGCTTTCTAGCAATTATGGCTTTTATCGAATCCCATCTAAGCATTTACGGAGAGGCTCCGACAGAAATAGCACAACCTCCCTCACAATTCTCTTGCTTTCAAAACCATTCTGGCAGTATTATGAGCCGAATAGCATCGACACTGATGCGAATTCACTTTTGATATCTGCAATGTTCAGGAGGATCGTATCTATGAAGCGAGCGCTATTTGTTGCATTCGCCAGCGTCACCCTGTTCACCAGTCCGGCCCGGAGCCAAACAATCACGGGCACCGACCAGGGCGGCTTGGTGCTTCCCGGCAACACCTGGAACGAACATCCATACGGGATCATGGATTATTCGACAGGGGTATTTAGGTATTACTGGAGCTGCGGCAACCCGAACGGAATTTGTGTTGGCCACGCCAGCCCGACTCAAACGTATTACGACGGCGAGCCGATCTCGGTGAACAACCCGACCCCCTCGGTTTGCGACATTCAAGACCCCGCTCTCGTTAAGTTTAATGGTACCTATTACTTGTACGCTAATGGAATCAGACCGGGGGCTCCCCCTAACGCCGGTTGCAACAACGAGCAAGGAGCCGGCAATGAGCACGCTGCGATATACGCGTTCAGCAGTTCTGACGGCGTCACTTTTTCTCCATTGAACGGCGGTAACCCAGTCATTCAGGTCCCAGGCGACCCATGTTACACGTGCTACACGGGCCAGGGCATTGCTGGCCCGAGTCCCGTTGTAATGGGGTCAGGGAGCTTTATTCGTATGTACTACTACATCGACGCGCCGGGATATGGCGTTGTCCCAAATGGTTTTGGTATCGAAGCGCAGGACTCCTACGATGGAGTAACGTTTTCTAACGAACGCGCCATTATGGCGTCGGCCTACTGGCCATCCGTGAAGCGAGTGGGCCTCTACGGCGATTACCCAATGGTTATGACCTACGACACCTCTTCTGGCGCTCTAACAGCGACGAGCAGTTCCTCAAGCGATACCTCCTGGACCGTCGGAAACAACGGTGCAGCAATGAGTACTAATCCAGCCTACAACTATCCCCCTCGTCTTGAAAGCGACGAGACCGGCCTGTTCGCACAAGCCGACGGTGCTCTTTTTACGAGCCCCGTATCCGGTCAGATCAATGTCGACTGGGACAACGGTTCCCAACTTCTTCTCTTTGGCACCCGCATATTCAGGGGTTCGGGCAACGCCGCGCAGTTCTTCAATTTCTGACCTTCCGGCCCTCGAGGAACGGGTGACCGACAACGCAGCCTCCCGCGGAGTCCATACCGCCGCCTGAAACGACGACGGCAACATGCGGACGCGTACAAGACGACCACGCGCTGTTGGACAGGCGGCTGCAGACACGCTCCGTCGCCGACGAGGCTAGTGTAGTGTCCAACAATAACTGTACAGATGATGAGGAAACGCCGCATGCTGAAGGATGGCTTCCGGCCGGCACCAGGATCCCAAGCCCTGCGTGTGGACGGCCACCGTCGAATTCATCACAGAGAAACTGTCGCGCTGCCGACAAACCTTGGAGAAGATTCAGTCAGGATGTACGCCCCACGAAGTCGAAAACGGAAGAGATAGCTGCCCAGTCACTTCGTCCACAGCGCACTGGACGTTCAGCGACTGCGTCCCGCACCGACCTTGCGGACCGTTTGAAAGCACTCCGCAACAATGTGGTGTGCCACAGGCAACTGAACGGGCGGAAATAGTCCGGTGCTCTTGACGTTTTGGACCCATTCGAGCCAAGCGTCGTTCACCGTTGGCGTGACCAAAACGGCCGCGATTTCGAACCGGAACCCTGCGTCCCCTGGGCCGCCGAAGCGAACTTGCGCGCTCCAACAACCGTCCGCGACCGGGATTGGCCCATCACCCTGCGGCCACCACCCATCCACATCATGACGCCGGACCAGAGTCCACAGATACGCACCAGGAGAGAATGAAGCACAACCCCGAACAACGCCGGCGTCAGCCACCCCTTGGCCGCGGCGAGGCGATGTAATCCGTACCGCGCCCCTAAAGTTTGTCTCGCCCTGCCGGCTTGTATCCCGATAGCTAGCCAGGAACCTGAGGACTGGTCGCGGCAGAACGCCTGCTAGCATCGATCGCCAGCCATAACGAATCAGCGTATGACCGTTGTATCTCTGCTGAGCCCAGCCGTCACCCACCGGGTCGAACGTAGGAGCGTCGGTTCGAGTGAAAAAGGCCGTTGTCTGGACGACCTCGTCCAGATGAAACATCTCATCACTGCGCAAGAAACGAAACAGGTTGTTGACGCTCCTTATATGGATGTCGTCCAGGACGAGCAACGCTCCGGTTTCAAGGTATGGATACAGAAAGTAATATTCAAGGTCCGGGAATGGATACGCATGCGGGCCATCAATAACAGCGACCTGGAGCATATCGCAAAATCTGTGCTGGGCGAGCGTTCGCTGTGTCGGGCCTTCGACGAAGGAGACGGAGTGTTGCCGCAACAGAGGGGATCGACGCACGTTCGTCACGCTCCCGCCAAGATCGAGCGCAAAAACGGTATGATTAGCGCTCAGATGAGAGAGTAATAGCGTAGTGGCACCACAGCCCGTTTCGACTGACCGGCGCACCTTGCGACCGCTGGCATGTCTAGCAACTGCTCTAAGCGCGTCGTTGGACATGGTGCCGGCGCCATGCAGTACGGTCTGCACTCGCACAATTTCACGGAGAACCTCCTGGAGCGGCGGCGTCATTGCACCAGGGCCATACGTACTTCTGGACGAT
Source organism: Bryobacterales bacterium (assembly GCA_027459465.1). Classification (GTDB taxonomy): domain Bacteria; phylum Acidobacteriota; class Terriglobia; order Bryobacterales; family Bryobacteraceae; genus JAJYKC01. Next base: position 3,971 of record DAIDIH010000084.1, read on the forward strand.
TCAGGACCATCTATCCACCCAATACGTCACGGTCGTTTGCGCCACCCTCTTCCAAGAACGGCCTAACGCCCGTACTGCGACATTCCTCTCCACGGCGCTGCACAGCAGCCCGCGTGTTCGCGTTAACGCGAATCATAGTCGCCTCGCCAAGCAAATGGAGGAGACTTGTAACTTGCACAATAACGAGTACTCCAACGGCGGCACTCGACAGTAACACCATTGTCGCGGGAACCAGCAACGTCGAATTCAGGGCGTTCCTCAACATCCCGATATCAGACGAGTAAAGAACCACGAGCGCTGCAAGTGATGTGCGGCCTGTAAATCCTCCGTATAACGGAATGAGCTTGGCCGCGTATGTAGCTACGATGGTATATCCAAACATTACCACGAGGGCTCCCGCGACAATCCGGCCTACTAAGCCTGCTCTTGAACACCCGAGGAATATCAAGCCTATCAGTGGCGGCAGGAGCACAGATGCGTACCAAGGGCTTGGTCCGAGCGCACGGCCTTCAGTATAAAGAAAGCTTACCAGTGTCACATACGCGAGCGCTGCAAGAAAAATGCCGCAATGCGCCACCGTGACCCATTCAGCCCATTCGTGCTGGCGATGGAGCGCCCACAAAATTAGCCCAGTCGCCGCGAACATAAGCGTGGCATCCAGGGTCGTTGTCGAGAACGTCAAGAAGCTATTATTCCCCGTCCACAGCGCCCACCTGGCGGTTCGAATCGCAATGATCGGCCAATCGAGTCGCGCCGCAGATTCCAAGACACCCACTGTACCGACACCCGATCGAGTTTCCTGCATCCCAGAGAGATCCCCATACCGCACGAGGTTCCTGACGTACCACGGTCCCGCCAGTGCCAACACCACCATCGCGACCAGTAGCCCATGCTTCCACTTTTTTGCTCCCAGAAAGGTGACTAGCAGTATCGGGAGCAACGCGAGAAAGTACGCCTTCGCCAGAAGACCAGATGAAACGACGACACATAAGCGAAGCGCCTCCCTAGACGTTGGTTCGCGGCGATATGCGATTAGAGAGGACAGGAACCAAAGCGTCAGCGGAAGCGCCAACCAGTCATTGGCGATGTGTGCGATCGTTGCCCAAGTCATCTGGCACGAAAAAATACAGAAGCATGCAGCGCTCTTATATCCCGCGGGAATTCCAAGGTCACCGAACAGCCGCATCGCCCCCGCATACAAGAGCGATGATCCAGCAATCGCCGCCAAAATACGCAGCGCTAATACGCGCAATGGGAGTGAGACATTGGCGAGCATCCATTCCGGGACCGCGAGGATCATATAGGCAAGCGGCGCCTGGTGAGCTTCGTAATTTACGTATTCCGAGTCCTGCCATCGGAACTCCGCCGGGATACCGCCGAGTTGGTCTCGGACGCTCGCCCGTCGCTGGCTTGGCCACGCAAGATACTCGGAATAGGTCGTCACCCGCGGGAGATTGCGCCGAACTTCGATGCTTGCCGGCGCAAGAAGCAGCGACGCTCCTATTTCATGAGAAAGGCGCGTCGTTCGGGGATCCGGAAAGCCGACCCCGTTCGCGATGGCCTGTACGTACCCATAATGGAAAGGCTCGTCAAAGCCCTCCCAGAGGGGCAGGATGCAACTGTACAGTATCGCGTTCAGCAGGACGAAGGTAACGCCAATCACTCGAACTCGTGCCATCACACCCGTAGGCCGCCCCTCTTCGTTGATCATCGGCTCAGTGCCACCAAGCCTCCGTCTCGCTGCTTCTGGTCCCGTTCACGTTCTTCACGCTCGTAACGGCAAAGCACTTGACTATTATGGTGCCACGGCTGCCTGACACAATCCGAGTGCGCGCCCGCGAGCCTCGCCAACGGACCTCGCCGCCGGCCCTGCCTAGCGTCCGCGCTCCAGTGGCTGGCGGGCTTCGTCCTCTTCAGCCTCCTGCTTTGGTTCGCCGTCCGCCAGGGCCTCGTCGCCTCCGTCGACCACACCCTCGACCGCCGCGTCCAGGGCGCCGTCGAACTCATCGAAGAAACCTCCCGCGAAGGCGGCGGCATCCCCGCCATCCAGGACGAACTCGGCGAATACGCCGACTCCGTCCCCGAAGGCCGCCTCATCCGCGTCACCGGCCCCAACGGCCAGCGCATCTTCCCCATCGACGCTCCCGCCCCGCTCCCAACCCTCGGCTACCGCGTCCTCCGCCGCTCGGACTACGTCCAGGGCCACCGCTACTCCATCGTCGCCGCCGCCTCCCTCGAAAGCGCCGAAGACCTCCTCGCCCGCCTCCGCTGGCTCATGCTTCTCTCCATCCCCATCACCCTCATCGCCGCCGCCCTCGGCGGTTACGCCATCAGCCGCCAGGCCCTCTCCCCCGTCGACGCCATGACCTCCGAAGCCGCCGCCATCGGCATCGGCAACCTCTCCCGCCGCCTCGTCGTCCCCCGCACCGGCGACGAACTCGAGCGCCTCGCCTCCACCTGGAACCATATGCTCGACCGCCTCGAATCCGCCGTCAAACAACTCACCCAGTTCACCGCCGACGCCTCCCACGAGCTCCGCACCCCCGTCGCCCTCATCCGCACCACCGCCGAACTCGCCCTCCGCCGCCCCCGCACCGCCGAGGACTACCGCGAAGCCCTCCGCCAGATCGTCGAGGAAAGCGAACGCACCTCCCGCCTCGTCGACGACCTCCTAACGCTGGCCCGCGCCGACGCCGGCCGCGCCCTCCTCTCGACCGAACCCCTCGACCTCACCCTCCTCGTTCGCGACGTCTGCGAACAGGGCATGATCCTCGGCGCTGCCCGCCGCGTCGAAGTCCACACCGAAACCCCCTTAACACCCGTCACCGTCCAAGGCAACCCGCCCGCCCTCCGCCGCCTGCTCTTCATCCTCCTCGACAACGCCATCAAATACACCTCCGAAGGCGGAAAGGTCACCGTCAGCCTCCGAGGCGAAAATCCGGCCGTCCTCTCCGTCGCCGACACCGGCATCGGCATCCCGCCCGACGCCCTGCCCCACGTCTTCGAACGCTTCTTCCGCGCCGACCCCTCCCGCAACCGCGACTTGGGCGGCGCCGGCCTCGGCCTCGCCATCGCCCGCTGGATCGCCGAACGCCACAACGCCACCATCGCCGCCGAAAGCACCCCCGGCTTGGGCTCCACCTTCCGCGTCACCTTCCCATGAATTCTCAGATCGGAGTCATCCTATAGTCATGAGGCTTCTCATTCTCCCCGTCCTAACACTCCTTCCGCTTTCCGCCCTCGCCGCCGAAAAGCATGTTAGCTTCGATTCCCTGCCCACCGCCGTCCAACGCGCCGCCCTCCTGGAGATGCACTCCGGCATCATGCAGGGCTGTTCGACCGATACCGAAAACGGCAAGACCATCTACGAAGTCGAAACCCTCACCTCCAACGGCAAGCGCGTTCTTAGCTTCGACGCCGCCGGCCACCTAATCGAGGCCGAGGAGCAGATTCCCCTCGCCACCGTTCCGCCCGGCGCGCTCAAGGGCCTCAAGAAGCAGGCTGCCGGAGGCACGATCCGCTCCGTCGAGTCCGTAAAGCGCGGAAACACCACCGGCTACGAAGCCGTCGTCACCAAGAACGGAAAACGCCGCGAAGTAGCCGTCGACGCAAACGGCAATCCCTCTCACGATTAACGCCGCCCGCGATGTTAGCCTGAATCTTCCGTGTTCCCCAATTTCTACGGCAACGCGCAGGCCGCCGGCCGCCTCTGGGACATCGCCCAATCCGGCCGCATCCCCCAAACCCTTCTTCTCTCCGGCCCCGAAGGCATCGGTAAAGCTACCCTCGCCCGCCGCTTCGCCGCCGTCCTCTTAGGCGACGCCGAAAAAATCGAGCGCGACGACCTAAGCCTCGAACCCAACCAGGCCCTCATCGCCGACCGCGAAAAATGGACCGCCGAAAAGCGCAACGAAGATCCGCTCTTCTTCTCCTCCCACCCCGACTTCCTCACCTTCGCCCCCGACGGCCCCTTGCGCCAGATCTCCATCCCGCAAATGCGCTTCCTCCGCGAAAAGGCCCAGTTCCAGCCCCTCCGCGGAGCCCGCCGCGTCTTCTTGATCGACCGCATCGACCGCGCCAACGAACAGGCCGCCAACTCCCTTCTCAAAACTCTCGAAGAGCCGCCCCCGCACCTGATCATCGTCATGACCGCCGAAAACGCCTACGACCTGCTTCCCACCATCCGCTCCCGCGCCGTCATGCTCCAACTCGGCCGCCTCTCGAATGTTGAAATGGAAGCCTTCGTCCGCGCCCGCGGCCTCGATGAACCCGCCCGCCGCAGCTCGCTCGCCGCCGGCTCCCCCGGCGCCGCCGCCACCCTCGACCTCGAACTCTACACCTCGCGCCGCGCCGCCATGCTAGCGCTTCTCGAAACCGGAGCCGGCGCCGCCTCCTTCTCCTCCTGGGCCAAAGTCGCCGAATCGCTCGCCACTCGCAAACAGGACCGCATCGAGGACCTCATGAACGTCCTCCTCCTCCTCCTCGAAGACATCCTGCTTCTCCAGAACAACGTCCCCTCCATCCGCAACCGCGACCTCGAACGCCCCCTCGCCACTCTCGCCCGCCGCGTCTCCTTCCCCTGGCTCCGCACCGCCGCCTCCATTGCCGCCGAACTCTGCGCCCTCGCCCGCCGCAACATCCAAAAACCCCTCGCCCTCGACGCCTTCGTCATCTCGCTCACCC
>DAIDIH010000085.1 GCA_027459465.1 Bryobacterales bacterium
CGACTTGATCACGTTCTCACTCGGCACCGCCTCGGAAGTGATCCACGTCCCTTCCACTTCCGGCCGCATCGAGTTCAGAATCCGTACCGGGATGTTTCTTTCAATCGCCGGAAGCACCGTCGCCGGATGCAGCACCTTCGCGCCGAAGTAAGCCAGCTCCGCCGCCTCGGCAAACGAAATGCGCCGCACGCGATGTCCGCCCGGGAGAACTGTCGGATCGCAAGTCAGCATGCCGTCCACATCGGTCCAGATCTGTATCTCCGCCGCGCCGATGCCAGCGCCCGCAATCGACGCCGTGAAGTCACTCCCGCCGCGCCCGAGCGTGGTCGTGACGCCGTCTTCGGTGGCGCCGATAAACCCACCCATCACCACCACCGCTTTTTCGGCCAGAGGCGGGATCGTCGCGGCGAGCCGTTTGTAAGTTTCGTCGTAAATCGGCGCGGCATGCGTGTGCCGGTTGTCGGTGACGATCACCTTCCGCGAATCGACATGCGCGGCGGGAATGCCGAGCCGCTCGAACCACTTCGTCACAATGAGGCTGCTCAACCGCTCGCCCAGGCTCGACACCGCGTCAATCGAACGCGGCGTCAGTTCGCCGAGCGCGGCCAGACCCCGCGCCATGTCGGCCAGTTCTTGAAAATGCTCCTCCACCGTGCGCTCCATCCCGCTTTCGGCGAGATGGAAATCGCGCAGCTCGTACAGCATCGTCATCGCGCCGTCGCGGTCTCCTTGCGCCGCGCGCTTGGCGATCTCGAGCAGCTTATTCGTCGTCTTCCCCATCGCCGACACCACCACGACGGGATGTAACTTTCGCCGCGCGCCGACGATGCCTGCGACACGCTCAATCGCCTTAGCGGAGGCGACTGAGCTGCCGCCGAATTTCATGACAATCATGAGTCGAGTAGCCCGATCGCCTGCATCAGTTCCGCGTTCAGCACCGCCGCGCCGGCCGCGCCGCGGATCGTGTTGTGGCCCAGGGCCAGGAACTTCCAGTCGAGCACCGGGCACGGACGCAGCCGCCCCGTGAACACCACCATCCCGTTCTCCCGGCAGGCGTCGCGCCGGGGCTGGGGCCGGTCCGGGGCATCCATATATATGACGGGCCTCGCCGGCGCGCTCGGAAGCTGATACTGCTGCAGCGCTCCCTTGTAGTTCCGGAAGGCATCGAGAATCGCGCCCTGCTCCGGCTTCGCCGCCAACTCAACGGAGATGGCCACCGTGTGCCCGTCCACAACCGGCACGCGGTTGCAGTGCGCGCTGACTCGCGCGGCAAGCGGCGCAAACCCCTCGTAGCTCAACTCGCCGAGGATCTTCTGCGTCTCCTGCTGCATCTTCTCCTCCTCTCCAGCGATGAACGGGATCACGTTCGCCGTGATGTCCATCGAAGGCACGCCGGGGTAACCGGCGCCGGAGATCGCCTGCATCGTAGTGGCCACCACGCGCGTGATGCCGAACGGCTTCAGCGGGCCGAGCCCAAGCGTCAGCGCAACTGTCGAGCAGTTCGGATTCGTCACGATGAGCCCCGTCCACCCCCGGCGCTCGCGTTGCTTCGCCGCGATGCCCAGATGATCGGCGTTCACTTCCGGCACCAGCAGCGGCACGTCGGGCTCCATGCGGTGGTTCTTCGAATTGGAGACCACAATGTGTCCGGCCTTGGCGAAGGACTGCTCGATCTCGGTGGCAACGGAGGCGTCCATGGCGGAGAAGACAAGCTTGGGCGCGTTACCCGGCTTCGATTCTTCCACCCTGAGGCGCGAAATGCGCTCGGGCATCTCGCCATCGAGCCGCCAAGCCGTGGCTTCTTGCATCTTCTTGCCGGCCGAGCGGTCGCTGGCGCCCGCCCAGGTCAGATCAAACCACGGATGGTTTTCCAGAAAGCGAATGAAATGCTGGCCCACCATGCCGGTGGCGCCGAGAACTCCGCATTCGATACGTTGCATGTGCTGTTCTTATTGCCTGCCTAACTGAAGAGTCATCTGTTTGTAGATGCGAACTGCGTTGTGTAAGTCACGTTTGGCGACGCGCTCGGCGTCGGTGTGGGCGACGTGAATCGACCCCGGACCGAGTAAGTAAGGCGTGCCCCAGGCGCCATTCAAGGCGGGGATGTCGGTGGTGAAAGCCACGACGGTGGTTTCAAAGCCCGGGAGAGCGCCGAGCCGCAGCGCGGGAATGCAGAGCACCTCCCTCACTTCGGCCTCCGGCGCCGCAGCCTCGCGGAGAGCGGCGCGTGTCGAGACGCCGTCGTCCACCAGTCGGATCAGCAACTCCGCGTGCGCTTCGTCCGCAATGACGTTCGGCGCGCGGCCTCCGCCGATCAGGCCGATATTCATTGTGCTCGCCCCCAGCAGCGCGTCCGTGGGAAGCCGGAGCGCGCGGACGCGGCCAAGCGCGTCGAGCAGCTTGTCGATCGCCGACTCACCCAACTCCGGGTAAGCCGAGTGCGCCATGCGGCCGCGCGCGGCGACCTCGCAGCGCAGCGCCCCCTTCGAACCGATGGCGAGCTTGTTCTCCGTCGGTTCGCCGTTAATCAGGAATCTTGAGCCGCACGGGTGCTTGGCCGCATGAAAAGCTCCCGCGCTGTTGCGCTCCTCGCCCACAAGAGCGAGCAGGCCGAAGTTGCGATGCCCTTCGGCCAGCAGAGATTCGATCGCGCAGCTCATCGCGGCGAGGATGCCCTTGGCGTCGCAGGACCCGCGTCCGTGAACAAACTCGCCGTCCTCGCGCGACGGAAAGAACGGAGGAACCGTGTCGATATGCGAGCTCAGCGCTACCACCGGCTCGCCCCAGCACGCGAACACGTTGAAGCGGCCCGGCTCTACCTCAATCCGCTCCACCCGCCCGCCGTAGCGCGCCGCAAGCGCCTCCAGATGCGAGGCGAGATACTCCGCGGCGGCGCACTCGTTCCCCGTGATCGACTCGATGTCGGTGAGCGCGCGTGTGAGTTGAACAACGTCCATAAGATGGCCGGGAGGCTTTGCTTGACAGGACCGTGGGAGGACTTGCAAGTCCTAAGTTCACAGAATAGCAAAGTCGGTTCCGTACTTCGTTCTACGGCTCCGTTTTACGGCTTGGCGGCGGGGTAAGTCCCGAGGACGCGGAGGAAACCGGCGAGTTCTCCCAGGTGGCGGAGCGCGTTGGCGATGGGTTGGTCGTCCTCACGGCCGATGAGCTCGAGGTAAAAGAGATACTCCCACGGCTTGCCGCGCAACGGACGGGACTCGATCTTGGTGAGGTTCACGTCCCGCAGCGCCAGCGCGCTCAGCGCCCGGAACAGCGAGCCCGGCGTGTTGCCGGTATTGAAGACCACGGACGTCTTCCAGATCTTGACGCCCGGAGTGCGTTTCACCGGCTCGCCGCCGCGGTGGATCTCGAAAAAGCGGGTGTAGTTCTGGCGGTCGTCTTCGATCGAGGCCTTCAGGATCTCACCGTGGTAAATGCCGGCCGCGACCGAGGAGGCGATGGCCGCCGCGTCCCGCCGGTTTTCTTCGAGGATCATCTTCACGCTGCCCGCGGTGTCATAGAACGGAACTTTTTCCAGACGCGGATAACGCGTGAAAAACTTCAGGCACTGGTTCAGAGCCACCGGATGCGAGTAAACGTGTTTGACATCGCGAAACCGGACGCCGGGAGCGGCGATCAGATTGTGTACGATCCGGACGTTGGTTTCGCCGACGATGCGGACGCCGAAGCGCACGAGGTGATCGTAGTTCTCATGGACCGAGCCATGGAGCGTGTTTTCGATCGGAATGACGGAGGAGTCAACGCGCTTTGCGGCGAGCGCTTCGAACACCGATTCAAAGTTCGGGCAAGGAAGGACGGCGGCGTCCGCACCCTTGAGCTGCCGGACCGCCTCCTGGCTGAATGCCCCGAGTTCGCCCTGAAACGCGACGGGCTTCCAATGTTTTAATCGTTTGGGTCTCAATCCGTAGGATTCTCCGGTTTTGGTTTGCCGGCGCGAGTGCCGTCCCATCGCCGGGCCTCCTTGTCCGGGAGGCCGAGCAGGTCCAAGACGCGGTCGACGGAATGGTCGACCAGGTCAAGGATCGTCTGAGGGTTGTGATAGAACCCCGGAATCGGCGGAGCGATGATCGCGCCCATTTCGGTGAGGGCGGTCATGGTGCGGAGGTGGCCGAGATGGAACGGTGTTTCGCGAACCATGAGGATCAGTTTGCGGCGCTCCTTCAGGCAGACGTCGGCGGCGCGGACCAGAAGATTGTCGCTCAATCCCGACGCAATTGCCGATAAGGATTGTATCGAACACGGCGCGACGACCATGCCGTCGGTTTGGAAACTGCCGCTGGCTATCCTCGCGCCTATGTCTTCGAACGCGTAACTGTAATCGGCGAGACGCTGAAAATCTTCGGCGCGCTTGCCGGTTTCGAGAGCCGCAGTGCGCGCGCCTGCGCGGCTGAGAATCAGGTGGGTTTCCACACCAGGCTGCCGTAACCTCTCAAGCAGCCGGAAGCCGTAGATGCTGCCGCTGGCCCCGGACACCCCGACGATTATTCGCAAAAGCAACTCCTTAGGGTCCGTTTTGTTCGGTTTTCAGAACAAGGCCGCAGTTTGCCCTTGCCGCTCGCCTTAGCGGACCGGTATAATGCGGAAGCGAACTGGCGCTTTGCCCCCGTAAACATATCGACAGATGGACGCTAAGACGATCCGCGCACGGCTTGAGGTCCCGGGAAAGCATTCTACCATGGAGGATGCTGGACAGAGGCTACGCCGCGCCCGCGAGCGGCTGAACCTGCGAGTCCGGGACGTCGAGCAGGCGAGCCTGCGGATCGCGGAGCGCTATCAAAATGATGAGTTTGCGGTCCTTATCAACCGGATTTCGGAGATCGAAAACCGCGGGCTGGTGCCCACTTTATTCAAACTCTACTCGCTGTGCGCGATCTACCGCGTGGACTTCCGGGAGGCGCTCGAGTGGTACGGGATCAACCTCTCTTCCCTGCCCTCGGACGCGACCTTCGCCGATGTTTCCCGGACCCACATGATCGGCTTCCGGAATGACGGCGTGGGCGAAGTCACCCTGCCCGTGGCCATGGATCCCGGCATCGACATGCGCAAGACGACGTATCTCAGCCGGATGATCCAGAGATGGGGGCGGATCCCGCTGATGTTTCTTGAAGCTCTGGACCTCAAGAACCACCGCTATGCCTTTATCGGGACGGAGGATTGGTTCATGTTTCCGTTGGTGCAGCCGGGCTCGCTCGTGTTAATCGATGAAGCACGGCGCAAGGTGGCCAACGGCGGGTGGACGAATGAGTTTGACCGGCCGATTTATTTCGTCGAGCATCGGGGCGGGTATGCCTGCGGTTGGTGTTCGCTCGACGGCGCCCGGTTGATTCTACAGCCTCATCCGGCTTCGTCGTGCGTGCCGGAACATTATGGCTTTCCGGAAGAAGTGGATGTGATCGGCCAGGTGGTGGGACTGGCTATGCGTTTGGATCAGGGGCGGCGACGCCGTACTCGTTCTTGAGAAGTTCGAGCAAGGCTTCAAGGTCCGCCAGATAAAGCCGGCGCTCGAGTCCACGGACCGAGTTGGGAATCAGGTTCCGGTACGGGCTCAGGCGCAGCCATGTCTCAAGCACCTGCGTTTTGTTCTCGAAGAACTGGGAAAGATAAAGGTCCAGATCCGCCTTCTGTTGTTCGAGGTTGAACGAGATCCACTCGGCGAATGCCTGATTATGGCTGGCGCGGAGGGAACGGTTGGCCTCTTCCTCACTAAACACCAGGGCCAGACCGTGATGTTCGTAGCGTCCGGTGTTGGGGTCACGCAGGCTGGCCAGATAGACTAGGCGGCCGAAGACCGAGGGGATCTGGGAGAGCGTATGACGCCATACGTCGGCGGCGGCCGTTCTCGAATGCCCCAGGTTGGCTCTTGCGCTCTTCACTGTCGAATCCTGCTGCCCCCAATGATATCCCAAGCCGTCGAAGATTGGTAGAGTCTTTCGTCCTATTTGTTCTGAATTCCGAAATTCTACCGGCGCACCAACCGTATTAGCCAAGGCAGTCCTATCCTGAGACTTCGGTTGGCGACGGGTACTCGCCAGTCAAACAAGGCCCGATTCGAGCCTTACACCTAGTATACCGTAAGGACTAGCCTATATGATCAAGAAAATTGCATTTTTTGGGATTTTGGTTTCTCAGCTTTCGACCTTGGCCTTGGCATCGATTCCGATCCCTTCTTGCTATCCCTGCCTCGTCGGCCCTGTTCCCGTTGCGAGTAACTCGGTGAAGTCGATCCCGATTCCCTCCTGCTATCCCTGCATCGTGACGCCGGCGCCCGCTGCAAAGTCCATCCCGATTCCTTCCTGCTATCCATGCGTGGTCAACCCGGCTCCTGTGCGTTAGGGTTAGCCCGAACTGCCTATCGTAAGAACGCCAAAGAATGTGGTAGACTTGACCTCGAATGTCCGGGACTGTCCGGATTGACGACCTGTTGCAACTGCTTTCGATTGCGCTGATCGCTGGCGTTATCGGACGCTTGGTTGTCCAGCGCTTACTTACCTCTTACGTCCCCGTCGTAGTTTATCTCCTGGTGGTCGCCTTGCAGGGTGCGGTTCCTTGGCTTGTCGATCATGGTTCGCTGGTGTATGTTCGGCTCTATATGCTGTCTGAGGGCGCATGCATCTGTGTTTCGGCCTTCGTGGTTCTCGACATGTACGGTGCGGTGCTCCGCGGGTTGCCCGGCTTGGCGTCGGTTGGCCGGTCTTTCGTACGGTGGGCACTGCTATTGTCGGCAGCACTCTCCATCTCACTTCTTCACTTCGAACGGCTCAGCAGCCGTCCACTCGTTGAGTTTCTGCTGGTCGAGCGAGTTGTCACCACGTGCCTTTTAGGCTTGATCTTCCTCATTACCGGCTTCCTGAGCTATTACCCGGTTGAGCTTGGCAGGAACACGATCATATACACCATCGGCTATGCGATCCTGTTCACCGCCCGGACCGCTGGCCTCCTGTTGCTGAACTCAGAGGGGTCCGTCTGGGTAGACCGCCTGAATCTTTTATTCCCGCTGATCGACTGTGCTTGTCTGGCACTTTGGGCCGTGATGTTGACGGCTGAAGGGCAGAAAGCCCAAGTCCGCTTTGGGCATCAGTGGCGAAGAGAAGACGAAGACAAACTTTTGCGGCAGCTTGAGTCCCTGAACGCCAGCCTTCTTCGGGTAGCCAAGAAGTAGCGATTGGTAACTCTCTGACAAATAAAGTGTGTTCTTGAGTGAAAATTTCGTCGGATGAACCCTTAGTCCTATTGCAAACCACCCAGAACTCGGATAATCTGCTAGTGAAAGTCTGGTGGAGTGACGAATGACCCTATTCGCCGGAGTCTTGATTGTTGTCTTGATCGCGATAGCAGGGTTTGCCTGGATGGTCGCCCGTTTGGTGCGGCCAGCCGGTTCGGGTGTGGTGTCGCTCGAATGGTTGGATGAGTTTGCGATCGACAAGTATGCTCCGATGGAGCGATTACTACGCGAGACGGACTATGAGTTCCTCTCGCAGCAGCGTGGATTTGAGCCGGCGATTGCCAAGCGGCTGATGGGCGAGCGGAACAGGATCTTCCGCGAGTATCTGCGGCAGTTGCGGGTTGACTTTCAGCGGCTCGTGGCGCTGGCCGACATCATGATCGTCCATAGCCAGGAAGACCAGGCGACGCTGGTTGCGGATGTCTGGCGGCAGCGGCGGCACTTCTACTGGAGTCTCACGGTTTTGGAGATCCGGTTCCTGATCGCACCGCTCGGCGCGCAAGTTTCCGGAATCAAGGAAGTGGTGGCTGCGGTGGAGTCAATGAGGATCTGCGTCAACGACCTGACGCCGGCCGCTCTACACGCCGCTTAAAGCTGTACCTTTCCGTTGTGACTTGAACCGGGGCACGCTCTTCAGGAGCTTGCCCCGGTTTTCATTTTTTCCGCCGAATAAACACACTCGCCGCGCAAGTACGTTTCCAGAATCTGCAATCGTCCCTGTTCCAGTCGAAAACGCACGAGGTCGGCGCGCTCGCCGGCGCTGAGCCCTCGCTGGCGGGCCGGCACGCGGCAGATGCGGGCCGGATTCCGGGTGGCCAGAGTGGTGGCTTCGCGTAGGGTCAGATCGGCCATCCGCATCACATTTCCGATGGCGCGGTCCATGCGAAGCGCGGAGCCGGCCAAGCGCGTGCCTCCCGCCAGGCGCACGCTCTGGTCCGGGTGAAGCACGACGTCGACCTCGCCGAGGCGGTACGGTCCTGGCGCGCACCCGGCGGGCATAACGGCGTCAGTGACCAGGACAGCGCGCTCGACCCCCTTGGCGCGGAGGGCCACCTTAAGGAAGGAGAGCGGCAGGTGGATCCCGTCGACAATGAAGCCGGCGGCAAGGCGGTCCTCGGCGAGCTGCTCCCAGATGTAGTTCGGATGGCGGGGGAGGATCGCATGGGCGCCGTTGCCGAGGTGGGTGGACATGGTGGCGCCGGCGTTGACGGCGTCCTGAATCTGGCCGGCGGTGGCTTTCGTGTGGCCGATGCTCACGGTTACCCCGGTGCGGACGACCGCTTCGATGAAAGCCGGCGCCTCCGGCCATTCGGGCGACAGCGTGAAGAGACGGACGTGGCCGCCGGCGGCATCTTGAAAGCGCTGAAACTCGTCGAGCGAAGGCGGGCGTACCCAGCGGGCGGGGTGGGCGCCGCGGGGCCCGTCTTCGGGCGAGATGAACGGGCCTTCGACGTGGAACGCTTCGAGGGCGGCGCCGTGGGAAAGTGTTTCGCGCGCGCGGCGGAGATTGCGCAGCGCGCCGGTCATGCGCTCGGGCGAGCCCGTGATGACGGTGGGAAACAGGCGGGCCACGCCGGTCGAGAACTGGGCCTCGATCGACCGTCCGATTTCCTCGATGGGTGTCTCGGGATCGTTGTAGTCGGCGCCGGCAAAGCCGTTGACCTGGACATCGATCCACGCCGGGGCGACGAAGATGCCAGGCCCGGCGGCGGGAGCCGGAGCGAGCGCGGGCTCGACGGAGTCTATGGTTTCGGAGAATCCGATTTCGACGAGTTCGCCGGTGGAGGCGTCAAGGCCGGTACATTTCATGATGTTTTTGTTTTTTGCACAGAATCTTCACAGCGCGGCGCCGCTAAGCGTAGGGAAACAGAGTCGCAAAATCCTGTTGAAATCGCAGGGATCGGCGTATTTTTCGCTAGGCGCAGAGAGCCGCCGCTGGTAAAAATGAATACAGACGATTCCGCGGAAAACGGTTTGACGGATATCTCGGGGGAGGTGGCCGGTGAACGGTTTTCCGCGGATGGTCGAATACAGCTAAGCGCTGACTGTTTGACGGCTTCCGCTGATCGGAGTGAGCCAGCCTTGGGTGTCGGGTACATTTCCCTCCACAAGATCGAAAAACATTCGCTGCAGTTTCTCCGTGACGGGTCCGCGCGCGCCGGCCCCGATCGTGATCTTGTCCACTGAACGAACCGGCGTGATCTCGGCCGCGGTGCCGGAGAAGAAAACCTCGTCGGCAATGTAGAGCATTTCGCGCGGAACCAGCGACTCGACAATCGGGATCCCCGCGGCATGTGCCAGTTGCATCACGGTGTCCCGAGTGATGCCGGGTAACACGGAGGCGCCCAGCGGCGGGGTGACGATTTTGCCGTCGCGAACGACGAAGATGTTTTCGCCGGAACCCTCGCTGACGTAGCCGGCTTCATCGAGCGCGATCCCTTCGGCGTAGCCGTTTAGGTGGGCCTCCATGCGGATGAGCTGGGCGTTCATGTAGTTGGCCCCGGCCTTGGCCATCGCGGGAAGCGTGTTGGGCGCGATGCGGGTCCAAGAGGAGACGCAGACGTCAACGCCTTTCGCGAGCGCTTCGTCGCCGAGATACTTGCCCCACTCCCAGCAGGCGATGTACGTTTCGATGGGGTTCTTGCCAGGGAGGACGCCGATGTCGCCGTAACCGCGAATGACGAGCGGGCGGAAGTAGCAGGAGGCGAGACCGTTGACGCGAACGAGTTCGTCCATGGCGTGCATGAGTTCATCGATTGAGTAGCGAAGATCGAAGCGGTAGATTTTGGCGGAGTCGAGGAGCCGGCGCATGTGTTCTCGGCCGCGGAAGATGGCGGGGCCGTTGCGCGTAGCGTAGCAGCGGATGCCTTCGAAGACGGAGCTGCCGTAGCTGGTCACGTGCGCAAGGACGTGAATGCGGGCGTCGTCCCAATTGATCAGGCGCCCGTTGTGCCAGATTTTCGCGGTAGGCTTCATGGATTGATTCTAACAGGGGCGTTCGCAAGGGCGCGCGGCGTTGCGCTGGGAGATGCGTTCGCGGTCTTCGGGGCCGACGGGCGAGGGTCGAGTGTGCGGTGTCCGCTACGTGAACCACAGGTGCTATGAGGCCGCTTCGGTGCCTGCTTGCTGGTTGGCGAGCCTTGCCTTCTGATCGAGTTTCCAGCGGTCGGGCAGCCAGGGGGCCAGATCGCGTTCGGCAACGAGCGGCAGATGGATGAGCAGTTGCGTGAAGTAGATCCGTGGGTCAATCTCATGCCGCCGGCAGGTCGAGGCGAGGCTGGCCAGGATGGCCGCCGTGCGGCCGCCCCGCGCGTTGCCGACGAAGAGGCTGTTTCTCCGGTTGAGCACGACGCGTTTCATCTCGCGTTCGCTGATGTTGTTATCGATCGCGACCCCGCCGTCCCCGCAGAACACGTTCCGTTCTTTCCACTGAGCGAGGGCGTAGCCGACCGCCTCTGCCATGGGATGCTTCGGTAGTAACTGCTCCTTCCAGATAAGTAGTTTCTCGCACAGCTCGGCCAGCACCGGCGCGGACCGCTCCTGGCGCAGCCGGAGCCGCTCTTCGACGGAAGCTTCTTTCGCCTCCCTCGCGACCGCGTACAGCGCGCGCACCAATGCGATCGCTTCCCGCGCGATCTCCGGCGACGCCTTCTCCGCATCGATGATCTTGCGGCGCAGGTGCGCCCAGCAGCCGGCGCGCACAATCCCGTTGCCGGCGACCACGCCGTCATAGCCGCCGTAGCCGTCGGCCAGCAGAACCTGGTTGTAACCCTGCCGAAAATCCTTCGGACCATCCCGGCCCCGGCTCAGCGTAAAGTCGAAAACGTTATAGGGATGCGCCGCGTCGCCCCCCTAAACCCACATCCTCACCTTGGCGCATTTCTCCTTACTGAGCATCGGCGGGATCGTGTCATCGGTCGCCACCACGTGCGAGGCCCGGACCTGGTCCGCCATCAGGGCATAGAGCGGTTCGACCCGGTCGGCCACATCCCCGCACCAGACCGACTGCGTGGCCCGCGAGATCTCAAACCCCTGCCGGGCGAAGATGTCTTCCAGCCGGTAGAGAGGAAGATAGTCGCTGAACTTGCCGGTCACGATGTGGTCCGGCCAGTCCCTTCCCGATCGCCGTCTCCGGCTTGGCCGCCGCTTCGATGCGCGGGTTCTCGCCGCTGGTCTTGCAAGCCGGGCAGGCATACTTGTTGCGCACATGATGGATGCGCTCGAAGCGTCCCGGAATGTAGTCGATCTGCCAGCTCTCCTGCTGGCCGATCTGCTGGCGCTCGGCGCGGCGGTCCTTGCGCCGGCGGACCCGCAGCAGTTCTTCTTCCGGTTCGGCCTGCGCGGGAACATCATCCGGGTGGACCGGCTTGTGATCGAGCGAGTCGGGCGAAGCTGAGCAGTAACTGGGCCAGTTCCCCCGCCGTCCGCAGCCGGTCGGCCCGGGGACCGTAATGCCACTTCTTGTAGCGGGCCAGCTCGACCTGCGAGCGCGGATTCTCGATGTGCAGGTCCTCGGCCCGCCGCTGTTGTTCCACGGCCCGCTGCGTTTCCGCGTCGCGCTCCACCAGCAGCGCGCGCACCATCGCCTGCGGCGATTCACCGTCCTCGAGTAACTCGACTAAGTTGGCGCTGGCGGGCAAACCGGAATTTGTCAATCACTTTGAGACACCCGCCCGCATAAATTAGTGTTGCTCCTGTTCGCTCGCCGCCCGCTCAGGCGGCGGATTGATCCATACAGCGGTAGGTCGCGCCGGTGGTCGGGGGTGCGCCCGGACGAAGCGTT
>DAIDIH010000086.1 GCA_027459465.1 Bryobacterales bacterium
CTTGTCCAACTCGTCGAAGCGTGCGGCCCAGCACTGGCGGTACCTCTCGATCCATGCCGCCTCTTCCTCCAGTCCGCGCAGGCCGAGCTTGCACGTCCGCACGCGCCCGACTTTCTCTGTCGTGACGAGCCCCGCCTGCTCCAGGACGCCGACGTGCTTCTTCATGCCCGTTAGGGTCATGTGAAACTTCTCGGCAAGGTCCGTGATCGAAGCGTCCGCGCGTCCGAGCTGTTCCAGAACGCCGCGCCGGGTGGCATCGGAAAGCGCGGCGAACGTAGCATCGAGAACGGCTCCCGCATACTGAACCATGTGGTTCAGTATATAACGCGAATTGGCGATATGCAAGGGGCTGCGCGCGCTGCGCCGCCTGCTGCATCTGCTCCCGGCGTCGAATCAAACCACGGTGCCGGGAAATTTGCGAAAGAGGGAGTCAAACTAAGTCGGCCCCACCCCCCTACCGCACCGCCCGCCGAAGCACCAGCGCCGGCAACCCCATCCCGCGCCGCCGCCGCCCCACGTTCATCGAAGGATCCGTCCCATCCGGCGGAGGCCCCACCGCCGGCCGCGGCCCGCTCGCCTCCTTCACCGCCGCCGGCATCCGGAACGAAGTCATCTTCCTCTCTAACTCAATCCGGTCCCCGCTCACCGTCCCCGAGTAACTCATGTTCCCCGCCTCAAACGTTATCTTCCCGCCCTCGATCTTCCCGTCCTTAATCTCCCCCGCCTGCGACCCGAAGAACCCGCCGCCTCCCGCCTCCACATCGCCCGTCACCGCCCCGCCGCTCTGCCGCAGCGTGAACACCATGTCCCCGCCGCCCAGAAACGCCGCCATCAACTCGTCCCCTTGTCCTCCCGCCGGCGCCAGCCGCCACAACCCCGTCACACCCTCGCCCTTCGGAACCTCGCGCTCCCATACCGCCACCTGCGGCCGCAGCCTCGCCGCCTTCGTCTCCACCGTCACGCTCGCCGCCGTCAACCCCGGCGACGTCGCCTCCACCGTCACCGTCCCCGCCGCCTTCCCCGCTTGCACCACCGCCGCGCAAAGCCCCGAAAACGCCTTCCGCGACGGCCCCAGGTCCGACTCATGACTCGTCGGATCCCCGTTCCCCACGCCCAGTAACTTCCCCGGCCCCGTCACCCGGAACGTCACTTCGTTCTCCGTCACCGGCACAACACGCCCCTCCGCGTCCTGCACCTCCACCGCGAACATCGCCACATCCTCGCCGTCCGCCTCCAACATATGCCGGTCCGCCCGCATCGCTAACTTCGCCGCCGCCCCCGTCGTCGCCCGCTTCGCGCTCAAAACCACCCGCCCGCCCCTGTACCCCCGCGCTTCAAGCTCCCCCGGCGCGTACTTCACGTTCCAAGCCACGTGCGAATCCTTAGGCACGTCCTTCGCCCCCAAACTACGCCCGTTGTGGAACAACTCCACCCGCTCGACATTCGTATGCACCCAAACCGCGATCTCCTCGCCCTCCATCCCCGGCCAGTTCCAATGCGGAAACACGTGCAGCACCGGCTTCGCCGTCCACCACGCCTGGTAGTAAAAGAACGTGTCCTTCGGAAACCCGCACATGTCGATCACGCCGTACTGCGATCCGATGTTCGGCCACCCATACGGCGACGGCTCGCCCCGGTAGTCGAACCCCGTCCACACAAACCCTCCGGCCAGCCAAGGCATCGCGTCCGCAAACCGCCACCAACCTTCCGCCGATGCCCGCCCCGTCGTCGTATACGGATCGTACGACCCCACGTACCCCTTCTTCGCGTCCGTCACATACACGCCCCGCGTCCCCACCGCGCTCACATTCTCCGTCCCCATCACCGGAATCGTGGGATGCGCCTTGTGATACGCCTCCGCCTGCGGATCCGCGTAGTTGTACCCCATCACGTCGCACACCTTCAGCCCGCCCTCGCCCATCCCGCGCCCCAGCGGCGGCGGAGCGATCGTAAACAATCTCGAGTCGTCCTGTTTTAACCCCTCTTCCTTCATCGAGCTCAACAAACGGTACCCGATCTCCGTCGGCGCAATCCCTTCCTCGTTCCCCATCGACCACAGAATCACGCTCGGATGGTTCCGGTCCCGCCGGATCATGTGCTCGAACTGCGCCAATCCCTCCGGATTCGAACTCAGCATCCGCGTCTCGTCCATCACCAGCATGCCCAGCTCATCGCAGGCGTCGAGTAACTCCGGCGTCGGCGGATTATGCGACGTCCGCATCGCGTTGCAGCCCATTTCCTGCAGCTTCCGCACCCGGTAATACTGCACCGCGTCCGGCAGCGCCACGCCGATCCCCGCATGGTCCTGGTGATTGCACGTGCCCTTGATCTTCACCGGCTTCCCGTTCAAAAAGAATCCGCGCTGCGCGTCAAACCGCGCCGTCCGTATCCCGAACCGCGTCTCGTACCGGTCCACGATAGCCCCGCCCGCCTCCACCTCCGTCACCAACCGGTACAGGTTCCGCTCCTCCAGCGACCACAACACCGGCCGCGCCACCCTCACCGTCTGCTCAATCGTGCGCTCGTCCGCGTCCTCCACCCCGAACGCCTCGCTCGTCGTCTTCGCCACTTCCTTCCCCGCCGGATCCACAACCGTCGAAATCACCCGCGCCTCCTGCCGCGTCTTCGCGTTGTTCTCCACCTCCGTCCGGATCCGCACCACCGCCTCGCCGCCCCGCACCTCCGCCCGCGCCAGCGTGCCCCACTGCTTCACATGCACCGGCGCCGTCTTCACCAGCCACACATGCCGGTAAATCCCCGCGCCTTCGTAAAACCACCCATCGCTCAGCGTCGCGTCCACCCGCACCAGCAGCACGTTCCGCCCGCCCACGTTCGCAAAGTCCGTCAAATCGAAACGAAACGGATCGTACCCGCCGCTGTGCTGGCCAATGTAAAATCCGTTGAACGCCACCATCGTCTCGCGGTACGCCCCGTCAAACTCCACGCTGATCCGCCGCCCCGCATCCGCCGCAGGCAACTCGAACACCCGCCGGTACCATCCCACGCTCGTCGCCGGATAACTCCGCCCCAGTGGATACGACCCCTTGCTCGTCAACTCCGGGTCGTTCGTAAACGGCAGCTCAATCGCCCAGTCGTGCGGCAAATCGACAGCCTTCCACCCGCTGTCGTCATAAGCCAGCGAACTCGGCTCCAGAAACCCGCCGGTTTTCTGAAACGCCCCGCCCCGTCCCAGCCCGAACCCGAAGTCCTTCTTCGCATCGTCCGCATTGCCGAAGTGGAACCGCCACCCGAAATCCAGTAGCAGCCTCTCCCGCACCCCAGTCGCTCCGCCCGCACTTGCCGCCGCGCCCTCCTGCGCCGCCGCCAATCCCGGCACGCCCATCGCCGCCACCGCCGGCGCCGCCAACGCGCCCTTCAACACGTCCCGCCGCAACCAACGCGCCATCGCACCCTCCCTCTCGCACCTCACACGATAGCGCTTTCACACCCCCCGCCCCCTACTCAAACACCGGCGCCAGCCGCGCCAGCACTTCCTCCATGATCTCCTCGGGAACTTGCTCCAGCTTCCTGCCCCGGCGCGCCCGCAGATCGATCGCCCGTGGCTGATCGCACCGTATAATCCCCGTCGTCCGCGTTCCGGCCCCCGCCAGACTCACCGCGAACCCCGCCGTCCGCGCGAACCCTCCCCCGCTCGTGATCGGAGCAACCACCGGCGCCTTCGTCACCCGGTTAAAAGCTTCCGGCGAAACGATCAGCACCGGCTCCAATCCAAGCCTCCAGATCTCGCCCCGCCGCATCAGATCAACTCGCGTCCCACCGGCTTCGCCTCAAGCCACTCGCGCTCTTCCTTCGTCCGCCCCGCCCTCGGGTTGCACTGCGCGAGCAACTCATCGAGCGTATACTGCGGCCGCCGCCGAGGTTCCATCACCAGCCGTCCCTCCCGCACCGTCAACCCGACCTTCGCCCCAGGCTTCAGTCGCAAAATACCGAGCAGCGCCGGTGGAACCGCCAGCATCACCGACCCGCCCACCTTCCGCAAATTCGTTGTGTGCATGGCTCTATCCACGGTTATATCACAATATAACTTGCCCGGCCTCCGCCGAACCTCCGGTTTCTACTTCCCCCCTCCCGCTCGCTCCTCGTCGCCCGACCCTTTCACCACCCAGTGCTCTCCATCGGAAGACTCAGCCTGCTCGTAATGAATCCGGTCCGCCCCCGTGAACTCATTCGTCGTCCGGTACCACGTCTGCTTACCGCCGTCGTCGGATTTCGAGGAGTACGTCCACCGGCTCCCTGCAATCACCAGGTCGCCGCGCCCCATCGCCCGTCCCTCCGCCGTCACTGCCTGCGTGTAATAATGCCCCGGCTCCCCGTGCGGCAGAAACAGAATCAGCGCCTCCGGCTTCCCATCCACCGTCTGCTGGCACCCGAAAAACTGCCCGATTCTCGCGCACTCGTTGGAAAGCACCGTCGCTTTCGCCGCATCGCCTCCGTGCCCGCTCTTGACCCTCCACGTCCCCTGATACAGCCTCAAAGGCGCGTACGCGTCCGCCCCAAAAGCCATCCCGGACCCCGCCGCCAGCCCAATCGCAATCGCCAAACCCGTTCCCATCCCGCGCATCGTTCCCTCCTCCTCACCCCGCCCCGCCCGCTTCACGAACTCGCGCCGGCGCCAGCGCCACCAAAGCCGCGCCGATCACCACCAGAATTACCACGCCGATCAGCTCTCCCCGCTCAACCATGCCCCGCCAAGCCTGAAATCCCATCACCGCCGCATGAGCAAAACTCGACCACGCCGCAAACGCAATCACGCTCCGGCTTCCCCACGGATCCCGAATCGCCAGCAACAGGAAAACCCCCAGCGTGACGTACAAGCTGAACATCATCGCCAACGCGGGATCCCTCCGCAGAAAAATCACGAGCGGATAGCCCGACGCCAAAAACAGCAACCCCACCACCCCCAACACAACCTTCCGTACCCTCTGCCGCCTCATTTATGCCCTCCCGGACCCCTCGCGACCCTTCCAATCCTACCCCACCCCCTCCATCGCCAGAGCCTCTGGCGACCGCGGCATCCCCACGTCCCGCCTCACTGCCGTTAGAGTACCCACGGAACCGTTCGCCCGGCGACATCGTGCGCGCCCCGGCTCTCGCCTCGGGTGGATCGAAACCATCAGCACGCCTCCGGCGTTCTCCGGCAACGTGAGGCGGAACCACTTAAGTTCCGGTCCGCGCGTGATCGGGGGCGCCAGCAATTCCGCAAGCGCACCCGACAGGTTTGCGGGCACTCTCTTTCGGTAGCAATCCCCGTCGTCGTACCGCTCGTAGTCCTTGAACTGCTGCGCGTATCGTCCCATGTCGAGCCCATCGCGCCTCAGGCAAGTGCCGTGAGCCAGAAATTATAATGGCCTTCACCGGTTGGGGGCATACAAAGCCCCGGCCGTCCGATCGTCCCGCACCCAAGCAATCCAACCCGGCGCCCAGTCCACCTCCCAGCGCATGACGTCTCGCAACCGGGATCGGCCGCCTATTCGAAATGCGACCGCGGCAAACCGGATTGCCGGATGATGCTCGACAGCGTGCCTGATCGAACCGGGCTGTGGAGCGGAACCGGAACCGTAATGGTCGTGTTCTCGGTCCGCTTTTGCATCACAAGGTGACTGCCCCGCTGGCGCACCGGCACGAAGCCCTGCTCTTCGAGAATCCCGCAGATCTCCCGGCCCGAAAGAACTCGGAGCCTACCCAACCTCGACCTCGACCTGGGTCACAAGCACATCGCCGTGGTAGCGCCGCCGCACCTCGGATGGGTCTGCTGTTTCGAAAAACAGAGTCAGCGCTTCCACGAGGTTCGCCCGGGCCTCTTCGATCGACGCGCCCTGGCTAGCGATGTCGAGCTCCGGACACAATGAGACGAAGCCATCCTCTTCCCGTTCGATAATGGCGGTCAGGCGCTGGGTTCGCGGCATGATCTGAGCCTACACCATGACACTCGGCCGCGTAGTCGCCCCGTGCCGGGACCGGCCGCCAACGGCCACAACCTCGCCCCCTCCAGCGAATCTCCCGCCGCCACCAGGCGGCCAGGTCGCTCGCCCCGCCGCAAACCCAATCCAGCTCCCGGCTCCCTGCTTGCGGCTTCTTGCTCCCTCACCCCACCCCCTCCATCGCCGGAGCCTCCGGCGACCGCAGCATCCCCACATCCCGCCTCGGCGGCCGCCCGAAAAACCTCCGGTACTCCCTGCTGAACTGGCTCGCGCTCTCATACCCCACCTCATACGCCGCGCTCGCCGCATCCACATCCGCCGTCAGCATCCGCGCCCGCGCCGCCTGCAGCCGGATCTGCTTCTGATACTGCAGCGGGCTCATCGCCGTCAGCGCCCGGAAATGATGGTGCAGCGTCGAAACCCCCATCCCCGCCATCTCCGCCAACTCCTCCACCCGCAGCGGCTTCGCGTAGTTCGCCAGAATCCACGCCACCGCCTTCGCCGTCCGCTGGCTCGGCTCGCCCAGCGTCGCAATCGCCCGCAGCCTCGCCCCCTCCGGCCCCCGCAGAATCCGGTAAATGATCTCCCGCACAATCATCCCCGCCAGAAAAGGAGCGTCCTCCGGCGCCCCCAGCAAATCCACCAGCCGGCAACACGCGCTCAGAAACTCCGGCGTCGTCCGCCCCACCGCCATCGCCGGACGCTCTCCCGCCGCCCCCGCCGCCCGCATCTCGTCCCGGATCAATACCTCCCGCACCACCCCCATGTCCAGCTTCAGCGACATCGCCAGGCACGGCCGCTCCTCGCTCGCCTCCACCACCCGGCTCACCGCCGGCAAATCGATCGCCGTCAGCAAATACCGCGCCGGATCGTAAAGGAACACGTTCCGTCCTAACTCCACCCGCTTCCGCCCCTGCGCCATCACCGTCACCGCCGGCTCGTACGTCGCCGGACATGGCTCGGTCGGCCCCGTCCGCCGATGCAGCGTCAACTCGGGAATCCCGGTTATCCGCTTCTCTTCCGCGCCAACGAAAAAGGCAATCTTCCGCGCCAGTTCCGCCCGCAACTGCTCCGCTTGACTCGCTTTTTTCTTCCTCGCCGCTCCCCGCGCCTCTCCCCCAGCATACTCACCCATCCCGCTCCCCAATCAACCCTCCGGCAGAATTAGGCAAGAAATCGGAAGAATCGGGATACCGCCTCCCCCACCTTCCGCCCTACCCTGGAAGAGAACCGCACAACAAACGAGGAGAACCAATGCAGAAACGCAAACTCGGCAACAGCACCCTCGAAGTCTCCGCCCTCGGCCTCGGCTGCATGGGCATGAGCTTCTCCTACGGCCCGCCGCCCGGCAAGCAGGCCATGATCGCCGTCATCCGCTCCGCCGTCGAAAACGGCGTCACCTTCTTCGACACCGCCGAAGTCTACGGCCCCTACGCCAACGAAGAACTCGTTGGCGAGGCCCTCGCCCCCGTCCGCAACCAGGTCGTCATCGCCACTAAGTTCGGCTTCCATATCAACCCCGGCGGCACTCCCCCGTGGACCGGCCTCAACAGCCGCCCCGAACATATCAAGCAAGCCGTCGAAGGCTCCCTCAAGCGCCTCCGCACCGATGTCATCGACCTCTACTACCAGCACCGCGTCGATCCCGAAGTCCCCATCGAAGACGTCGCCGGCGCCGTCAAGGACCTCATCCGCGAGGGCAAGGTCAAACACTTCGGCCTCTCCGAAGCCGGCGCCCAAACCATCCGCCGCGCCCACGCCGTCCAGCCCGTCGCCGCCCTCCAAAGCGAATACTCGCTCTGGTTCCGCCGCCCCGAAGAAGAAATCATCCCAACGCTCGAAGAATTGGGCATCGGCCTCGTCCCCTATAGCCCCCTCGGCAAAGGTTTCCTCACCGGCAAAATCGACGAGAACACAAAACTCGACGCCACCGACTTCCGTAGCACCCTCCCTCGCTTCACCCCCGAAGCCCGCAAAGCGAACCTCGCCCTCGTCGGCTTACTCGGCCAGATCGCCCAGCGCAAAAACGCCACCCCCGCGCAAATCGCCCTCGCCTGGCTTCTCGCCCAAAAGCCCTGGATCGCCCCCATCCCCGGCACCACCAAACTCGCGCGCCTCGAAGAGAACCTCGGCGCAACCGCCGTCGAACTCACCTCCGAAGACCTCCGCGAAATCGCATCCGCCGCCTCCCAAATCCCCATCGAAGGCGGCCGCTACCCCGAACACATCGAAAAAATGACCGGCCGCTAACCCTCGCGCCGAATCACAATAAGCACATGCGAATCGGAATCCTCGGTTCGGGCCTCATGGGCGGCAAACTCGGAACCATCTTCGCCCGCGCCGGCCACGACGTTACCTTCAGCTACGCGCGCACCAGGCAGAAGCTCACGCGCCTCGCACACCAGGCCCAAGGGAACGCACGCGCCGGCACGCCCGCCGATGCCGCCCGGGACGCGGACGCGCTCCTGCTCGCCGTACACTGGTCCCGGATTGAGGATGTTCTGGCGCAAACCGGCGATCTCTCCGGCAAGCTCATCCTCACCTGCTCACTGCCCATGAACGAAGCCAACACCGCCCTCGTCATCGCCCACACCTCCTCCGGCGCCGAGGTTCTCGCGCGGAAACTACCCAAGGCTCGCGTCGTCTCCGCCTTCAACACCGTTCCCAGCGAAGTGCTCTTCGGCGTCTTCGAATCCCGCGCCAACCCGCCGCGCCCCAGCCTCGTCTACTGCGGCGACGATGCACCCGCCAAAGCCATCGCTGCCCAACTCATCCGCGACTCGGGCTTCGACCCCGTCGACTCGGGCCCCCTCCACATCGCCCGCTACACCGAACCCTTCGCGCTCCTCATCGCCCAACTCGCCTACGAAACCGGCGCCGGCCCCGAACTCGCCTACCGCTTCGAGCGCTTTGTGTCCTGACTTTCATGCCGCCCGAACTCGCCCACTGGGACAACTTCTACGTCATCACCGGCTCGGCCGCCGGAGCCCTCATCGGACTCCAGTTCGTCGTCCTCGCCCTCATCGCCGAGCGCCCCGCCTCAGGCTCAGCCGAAGCCGGCGCCGCCTTCGCCAGCCCCACCATCGTCCACCTCTCTGTCGTTCTCCTTCTATCCGCGCTTCTCCACGCCCCCTGGCCGTCCCTCTCCATCCCCGCCGCCCTCTGCGGCCTCATCGGTTTCATCGGCGTCGCCTACTCCATCCTCGTCGCCCGCCGCATGCGCAAACAGTCCACCTACCGCCCGGCCTTCGAGGACTGGCTCTTTCACTTCGTCCTCCCTCTGGCCGCCTACGGAATCCTCGCCGCCTCCCCATTCGCCGCTCCCACTTACACCCGCGAGGCCCTCTTCGCCATCGGAGCTGTCGCGCTCCTGTTACTCTTCACCGCCATTCATAATGCCTGGGACAGCGTCGCCTACCACGTCCTCGTCCATAGGCGCGACCATCACAACGACTAACTAAGGACATCGAACATGGAAATCAAAAAGAACGGCTCGCAGCCTTCCACCAAAGGATCACCCGACTACTTCACCGGCACGGTTCGCATCGACCCTCTCGTCAGCGCCCCCGATCCGGCCCGCGTTTCCGCCGCCTGCGTCACCTTCGAACCCGGCGCACGCACCGCCTGGCACACCCACCCCCTCGGCCAGAACCTCGTCGTCACCTCGGGCTGCGGCCGCGTCCGGCGCTGGGGCGGACCCATCGAAGAAATCCGCCCCGGCGACGTCGTCTGGATCGCCCCCGGCGAAAAACACTGGCACGGCGCTTCCCCCACCACCGCCATGACCCACATCGCCATCCAGGAACGCCTCGACGGCAAGGCCGCCGACTGGCTCGAACACGTCACCGACGATCAATACCAAGGGGCATAACTTCATGTACCAGGCCAAAGCCTACTCCGCTGCAAGCGCCACTTCTCCGCTGGCCTCTTCCACCATTCCCCGCCGCGACCCCACCGCCCACGACGTCCAAATCGACATCCTCTACTGCGGCATCTGCCACACCGATCTGCACGTCGTCCGCGATGAGTGGAAAGCGTTCGTGCCCACCGTCTACCCCTGTGTGCCCGGCCACGAGATCCTCGGCCGCGTCACCCGCGTCGGCGCCGAAGTCACCCGCTTCACGCCCGGCGACCTCGCCGCCGTCGGCTGCCTCGTCGATTCCGACCGCACCTGCCCGGACTGCCTCGCCGGCCTCGAACAGTTCTGCGCCAATGGAGTCCTCACTTACAACTCCCCCGACAAGCACTTAGGAGGAGTAACTTACGGAGGTTACTCGGATAGCGTCGTCGTCGACGAGCGCTTCGTCGTCCACGTCCCGTCTAACTTGAACCCCGCCGGCGCCGCGCCGCTCCTCTGCGCCGGAATTACAACTTATTCACCCATGCGCCACTGGGGAGTTACTAAAGGCAAGAAAGTCGGCGTCGTCGGCCTCGGCGGCCTCGGCCACATGGCCGTCAAGTTCGCCCACGCCTTCGGAGCTCACGTCGTCGTCTTCACCACCTCGCCGCACAAAAAGGACGACGCCCTCCGCCTCGGCGCAAACGAAGTCGTCCTCTCCCGCGACTCCAACGATATGGAAAAACACGCCTCCAGCTTCGACTTCATCCTCGACGCCGTCTCCGCCAACCACGACCTCAACGCCTACCTCCAACTCCTCCGCCGCGACGGCGCCATGACCCTCGTCGGAGCCCCCGAAAAACCCCTCCCCGTCGCCGCCTTCAACCTCATCCTCGG
>DAIDIH010000087.1 GCA_027459465.1 Bryobacterales bacterium
GATTCAGCACGGCCACACTTGTGACTCCGTGTGTGTTCACACCATGAATGACGTCTCCGGTCTCAAGGCCCGTTTCCTCCGCGTCTGCATCCGGCGACAGCGCGGCCACAACAACGCCGCCCTGAAGGCGAAGGTCGGGCAGCAGATCGGACAGCCGCCGGTCAATTGTGACGCCGAGAATGCCGAGTTTCGGCACGAGGTTGTCCTCGCTGGTGGCGAGGTCGGCGAAACGCTCCGGGTCGTCGGTTCGTTCGATCACGCGGACGGCGAGTTCGAGCCGCTTGTCGCCACGCAGAATGCGAATGTGGGCGCGGTCGTTCGGTGAGTAGCGGAAAATGGCTAGCTCGAGTTGGCGGAGGTTGGTCACCTTCCCGCCGTCAATGGCGGAGATGATATCGCCGACGCGGATGCCGGCCTCGCTCGCGGGGCTGTCCGGGTCCACATCGCTTACCACCACGCCCCAGTCTTGCGGCAGGTCGAGACCGCTGGCCAGCGCCGGCGTGATCGTCTGCGCGTAGATCCCGATCTGGCCCCGGTGGACATGGCCGTTCTTGCGAATCTGGCCATAGACGGCCTGTACAAGGTTGCTGGGAATCGCGAAACCGATCCCTTCGCTTCCGCCGGACTGCGACAGAATCAGCGTATTCACCCCGATTAGATGCCCTGCGTCGTCCACCAGCGGACCTCCACTGTTGCCGGGGTTGATGGGCGCATCGGTCTGGATGTAGACCGTCGTGTCGTCCGGGCGGATCTGGCGCGCCACCGAACTGATGATCCCCAGCGTCACCGATCCTTCCAGGCCAAACGGATTGCCGAAGGCGAGCACCACCTGCCCTTGCCGCAAGTCGTCGGAGTTGCCGAATTCGAGCGGCTGCAACCCGCTTCGCTCCACTTTGAGCACGGCGATGTCGGTCTCGTGATCGATGCCGACGAGTTTGGCGTCGATCTTAGTCTGCGGAACGGGCACGCCGCTTCCCGAAGCCGGGGCCGGAAGCCTCACCTGAATGCGGCGCGCGCCCTGAACCACGTGAGCGTTCGTAACAACGTAACCGTCCGAGGAGAGAACGATTCCGCTCCCGCTGCTATGCTGCTTGGAGACGACCGGATCGCTCGAGTCGCTGTCGGGGGACGCGTCTACCGGGGCGTAACCGATCGAGAAAACCTGCACCACCGATTGGCGGACGCGGCCGGAAAGAGCTTCGAGCGAGTTACTGAACTCCCTGAGCGAGGGCAACCGCGCCGGAACCTGTTCCTGTGCCGCAAGGCTGGGTCCGGGAAGCCCTCCGAGAAGTGTCGCCAACCCTAGGCACAGATAAAACCGCGAACGAGACATCCGTGAGCTTATTGTCGCGCGAAATCCTCCCCGGCGCGGTGGGCCATAGCGTACACCGGCGCCGGCGGCCGGAGAAGACGCGGTGCGGGGTCGCCGCACCCACACTCTGAATTCGCCGGCACGCAGCCGCTGAGGCGTAGGCCGGCTCGCCGGACATGGAGGCCGTCATGGGCGTCGCACTCGTAGGCGAGCAGATGATTCGAGGCGTCAAGCACCTGCTCGAACACCGGGAGACCGAACACGTCCCACAGCAAGTCCCGCTCCTCAACCGTAGCCAGACCCGTGTCCTCCCGGCTCAGGATCACGAGCGAGTGCGTAGGACGCTCCCATTCGGATTCCCAGCGCTGCGCCAGACGGATCAGATCGGCAGCCGGAGCCGCGATCACAGCGGGCTTGCTGCGGGCAGCGGACTCATCCCAACCCTGTCCAAACACTTTCACGCGCCTCGTCTCGGCGAAGCCCGGCTCAAGAACAACCGTCCGCGGGACCGGTTGCACCGGCGATACGTATTCAGCCAGCCGAGAGGTCGGCCGGGAGGCTGATTTCCACCTCATCAAGATCTGCATTTCCGGGTGACTTAATGGCCTGATGTGCCTACTTGATTGGTGAAGCGAATCCGCCGATGCTCTCGCCCCACATCGTAATCCATGCCACTGAGAGGGGGTATCTTTCGGAGTTACGTCAGCGCGCCGGGAAAAGGGTGTCGAAGTTGCCGGAGAAGATGCGGGCCGCGTCTTCCTCGTTGACGCCGATTTCGTACAGCGCTCTCGACTGGATTTCAAAGATCGAGGCATGCCAGCCGCGGGGGAAAAAGGACGAGTCCGTGCCAAAGAGGAGACGGTGAGGACCGGCGACTTCAAGGGCGCGGCGGAAGACTTCCCGCAGGTCACAGTGCGAACCTCCATAGCGCATCCATCGATTGCTGCTGGAGGTGTCGAGATACACGTTGGGGCAGAGGTCTGCGACCATCAGCGCCTCGCGCAGAAGGCCGCCGCCGAAGTGCGGCACGATGAACGGGACGCGCGGAAAGCGCTGTGAGAGTGGGTGCAGCGCGAGGGGATTCGACAGCGTCATGTCGGCGGCGCCGGGCAGGCCGAGTTTTGTGCGGAAGCCGATGCTGAGCGCTCCACAATGGACGAAGACGGCGGCTGAGTGAGCGGCGGCAGCTTCGACGAGGGTAATGCTTCGCGGGTCCGAAAGCGGGACGCCGTGAAGCGCGGGGAAAAGACAGAGCGCGTGGATGTGGCCGCCCGCCAACGCCGCGACGGCATTTTCCGCGGCGCGCTCCGCGGCCGGATTGACCATCATGAACCCGCGGAAGCGGCTCGGATGCGCGGCGGCCGCGCAGACAACGGAACCCTCATCGCCGGGGATGCTGGCGATAAGCGCCGCGCACGCGACGCGATGACGGTCGAGTTCGGCGACCCAGCGACCTGCGAGACCGGCAGGGTCTTCCGGTGGAGTCTCCCACCCCAGCGTCGCGACGGCTTCCTCGAGGCTCTTCCCCGCCTGGCCGGCGAGCATCGACGTCAGGCGGTGGCTTAAGAAGTGGATGTGTGCGTCGCACACGCGGAGCGGTCCCCACGGCGATGAAGCAAGTCGGATGGCGGTCATGAGTCGTTGCGCTCCGTAGCGCGGGGTTGACGGGTGGCCGGGCTGGATTCGCCGCTCGCGCCCATGACGCCTGCGGCAATGGCTGCAAGCGTCACGGTGGCGGCATTAGAAGCGCCGAGTTTTTTCATCATGGTCTTCCGGTAGCTTCGCACAGTCTCCACTTCCAGGCTAAGCAGATTGGCGATCTCCTTGCTCGATTTTCCGTCGGCAATGAGCCGGAGGACGTCGCGTTCGCGCGGAGAAAGTTGCTCGATCGAAGCCTTCGGCAGGGGAACAACATGGGGACGGGACGGCGGTAGATGAGGCGTGTAGACGTAGGACCCGCCGCCGGCCACCACGCCGATGGCCTCGATCAGGTCATCCTCGGTGCCGGCTTGCGAAAGCAGGCCGAGAGCGCCCGCCGACAGGGCTTCATCCAGCTTGTGGCGTGGCTCATCGGCGGCCAGTAGCAGAATGCGTGCGTCCTCGTTACACTTTACAAGAACACCAACCATTTCCGCCGCGCTGGCGCCCTTGAGTCCGATCGAAAGCAGGACTACATCCGGGAGGTGGACTTGGAACGCCTGGAGGGTTTCCTCCGCTTCACTCGTCTCGGCCACCACGTCAAAGCCGCCCGCCTGACGAAGGATGGATGCGAGTCCGTCCCGCATCATCCGGTGGCCTTCGGCAATCAGGATTCGGATCGCCATGTCCTCCCACCGTGAAAGAATTCGGCTCCAGCGCACCCCGGGTGCGCCGTTTACCGTTTTCGCTTCAGCGCCCGAT
>DAIDIH010000088.1 GCA_027459465.1 Bryobacterales bacterium
CGTTCCGTAGCGGATCGTCTGCTGGCGATGCGTAGTTAAGAATTCAAAACCGTGTTGAACCTCAAGCGCAAGCGGGTCGCGCTTGAGTTCTTTCCGCGTCAGTCTGTCCACGAAGTAACCTCTAGGCGAGTAAATACTTAGGCTATCATACCCGCGTTTGCCGAGGAAGCGCGAGAATTTGCGCCGCGGCGCCCAACCTTAGTTTTTACCAGTGATGAACACCGAAATTCTGGCAATACGATGTCCGCACTGCGGTTCTTCCGACATCCGCCGCTCCCATCGCCGCGGGCTTTGGGAGCGGCTCATGGCCGGCAGATGGTTCCACACCTGGCTATGCCGCCGCTGCCTGCACCGGTTCTTCGTCCGGCGCGCGGCCGCCAACGCGGCCTTCGCTAGGCCAGGGACGCAACGGCCTCCCTCGCGTCCCGCTCCACCAGGGGCGGCGCCGGAACCCCGTTACTCTCGCGCCGGATAGAGAAGCGGACGAGCCCCGCCAGATCATGGATGTCAAGTTTCCGCATCATGCTGGCCCGGTAAGTATCCACTGTCTTCGGGCTCAGGCCGAGCCGGGCGGCAATATCCTTGGCGCGCACGCCGCTTACCAGCATCGTGAAAACTTCATACTCCCGCGCGCTCAGGGTATCAATCGGGTCGGCTGGTTCCGCCTTGCGCTGCCTCACGAACAACTCCTCGGCGGAGAGCTCGGGCGGCAGATATACGCCCCCGCTGAGCATCTGCTCGATGCCGTCGACGACTTGCCGGCAGGAGCCCGATTTCAGTACAAATCCCCGGGCCCCAGCCCGCAACGCCTCCACCATCGCGCGGCGATCCCGTGCCGCCGACATCATCATCACTCGCGTGCGCATCTGCCGCTCGCGGACGCACCGCACAATTTCGAGGGGGAAGTATCCGCCTAATTGCGTATCAATGACTGCGATGTCAGGACGACGGGTTTCTATCACTTGCATCGCTTCCCGCCCGTCGCTGGCCTCGGCAATTACGTGGAACCTCGGGTCGGCCTGCAGCACGCTGGCCAAGCCTTCGCGTAGCATGCCCGACTCGTCCGCGATGAGAATGGAAAAAGTAGCTGACGGCTGCACGGTGATCATTCCTCCTGATTTACACAGTCCTGCGGAAAGTGGCGGAGGGGACTCGTACGTCCCCTCTCAAGAAGAACGTAATGCGGAATCGCCAGTCCTCTGGAAATACTTGGCCGGCGCGTCGCCGACCTTCAGCCTCAGGCGAAGCTGCGCAGCGCCGCCGCTTCCTCGTCGAAGGCCTCGAACACCGTGTAAAGCTTAGTGATCTGAAGCAGATCCTTGACGCGCTTGTTCAACCCCACCAGCTTCAGCGAGCCGCCGCCGTTGGTCACGGTCGCGAAGCTCGACACCATCTCGCCTATCCCCGAGCTGTCGATGTAGCTGACGTCGCTCAGGTTCAGCAGCAGTTTCTTGTGACCCTTGCTGGCCAGGTCGCGAATCGTGTCCCGAAAATGGCTCGCGCCCTCGCCCAGGGTGATGCGTCCGGAGGCATCGATAACCGTTACATCGCCCACCTGACGCGTCGTTAGTTTTACGCTCACGTTGTTTACCCTCCCTCGATTCTTTCTGCCTGCCGGCGCAAGGCCCCTCACCACTAGCCGCCGCTTGCCGACAGACGCTTTACCATCGTAATTTCGGTTCCCACAGTCCCCGTCTTTCTCACGTCCACAGCGTCCATAAAGGCCTGGATCAAAAGCAATCCCCGCCCGGAATGCCGCAGCAGGTTCTCTTCGGAGAGCGGATCGGGAACCGTTTCCATCTCAAACCCCTCTCCTTCGTCGCCAATGGTGATTTCGATCCTGCCCGGGCCTTCCAGCACCCGCAACCGCACCTTCTTCCGGGCGCTGTACCGGTTGCCGTGCACGACCGCATTCACCATCGCCTCGCGAACCGCCATCCCGATCCGATGGAGCTCATCTTCAGGGAAACCGGCTTCTGTGGCGATCCCAACTACCGTCTCTTCCGCCGCGTCCACACTCTCCAACTCCGAGGGGAGCGTCTCGTCGATCCGTACCTTTTCGCCGGCCTGGTTCTCAGCCATAGAATTTTGCTTCACCCCAAAGGCGCGGCGAAGTCGAATCCATACATTAAACGAAACATTCGTTTCCCGTCAACACTCTACCGCCTTGCTTCCGCCGCCCGGGCACGCGCCGCCGGCGGTCCTATATCCGGCCGAACTTTTTCACCGCTTCCCCAATCGACCGGTACTTCTCTATGTAAGGGTACATGCTGTGTTCGGTTTCGTCCATCTGCTGCGCCCGTTTCAGCACCTCGCCGGCCTTCTCCTTGGGGACGACGACGATTCCGTCGCTATCCGCGCTTACGATGTCTCCCGGCCGCACTTCCACGCCGCCGCAGCGCACCGGAACGTTCACGCCTGCCACTTTGTAATGGCCAACGGTCGTCGACGGCACCACGCCCGTGCTGAACACCGGAAAGCCCAGCCTCCGGATTTGAGGCGTGTCGCGCACCCCTCCGTCGACCACTGCCCCGGCAAGCCCGCGATATTTCATCGCCGTCGTCATCAGCCCGCCGATTCCCGCATAGTCGGCCCCATCTTCGAGGACCATCACGTACACCGATCCCTCCGGAGCGGCGTCAATCGCGTCCAGCATCGGCTGCAGTAGTTTCGAGCCTTCCTTGTTTTCATCACGCGCCAGGCTCACCGTTACCGCCGGTCCGGCGAATTTCGCCGACTCGATCGGACGAAACCGGTGGTCCATGTACGCCTTTGCGCCATAAAGCTGTTCCATCGCATCGGCCACCGAGGCGACCTCCACCAGACGGAACTGCGACACCGCCGTCTCGGGGCCCTGCGCCCGTAGGGCCCAGGTAAACCAAACCAGCGCTCCCGCGCCAACCAAAATCGCCGCTTTCTTCATCGCGCTCCTTCTCCGCTTCCAGCCAGGGCGAACACCACAATGTTCCCGCCCGCCGCCATTCCAATATATTGCCGGCCGCCGAGTGAGTAAGTCATCGGCGAGGCATGCAAATGAACATTCATCGGGAACCGCCACAACACCCTCCCGCTACCCGAGTCGAGCGCTGTCATCGCGCCATCGTCGTCGCCGAAAAACACGAGCCCCGATGCGGTCGCCAGCAGCCCGGCCCAAGCCTCTCCCGGCCCGGTCTGCTCGTGCTCCCAAACAATTTTTCCTGTCTGCGGATCGATCGCGCGCACGTACTTCCGCGGCCGAACGCTCCGGTCATCCTTTGCCGAGCCGCCGAAAAACGCCTCCCCGCGTTTCCAACCCTCTGCGTTCTTCGTGTAGATCGTGCATTTCTCGAGCGCGATCAGGTAGAACAGCTTCGTTTTCGGGTCATAGGAACTCGACATCCAATTCGATGCTCCTTCTACCGCCGGACATACCTTGGTCCCTCCTTGCGCGTCCCGCACCGGTTCCGCCAGCACTGGCCGGCCATCCTCGCCGATCCGCTTCGCCCAGTTCAATTCCCTCACGTACGGCGTCGCCTGCAGCACCTTGCCGGTGGTCCGGTCCAGCACATAAAAGAAGCCGTTCCGGTTCCCCTGCAGGATCACTCTTCGCGGCTCGCCGTGAAAGTCGATATCGGCCACCAGCGGCGTTTCCGTCGCGTCCCAGTCATGCACGTCATGCGGCGTGAACTGGTAGTGCCACTTCATCTCGCCGGACTTGGGATCAAGCGCCACAACCGAGTCCGCATACAGGTTGTCGCCCTTCCTCCCGTCGCCGTTGTAATCCGGGCACGGATTCCCGGTTGGCCACAGCAGCAGGTTCGTCTCGGCGTCATAGGTGCCCGTGAGCCACGTGGACGCACAGCCATGTTCGAGCGCCCGCCCCTCCCACGTCTTGGCCGCCGGATCGCCCGGCGCCGGCACCGTCCAGAGCCTCCATACGCGCTCACCTGTGTCCGCCCGGTAGGCCGCCAGAAATCCCCGCACGCCTTCGTCACCGCCCGCAACTCCCGACACAACAAGATCGTCCACTACCAGCGGCGCCGACGTCGCCCCGTAGTTTTCCCGCCAGTCCGCCATCACCTGATCCCACAGCAGGGCCCCGGTCAGCCGATGCAGCGCTACCAGATGCGCATCGTCGGTGACCAGGAATACCCGGTCGCCCAGCACCGCCACGCCCCGGTTGATTCCGGCCGGCGCGTCCCCCACCACACCACGGTGCCGCGGCTGCACATACCGCCAGATCTCCCGCCCGCTCGCCGCATCGAGCGCGTAAACGGAATTCGCCGTTGTCACGTACATCACGCCACCCACAACCACCGGCGTCACTTCCAGGCTTCCACCTCCCGGCGCCGGATACATCCACGCCGGCGCGAGGCTCGCCACATTGCTCCTGTCGATCTGCATCAACGGGGAATACCGGTTGCCTCCGAGCACCCCGTGATAGGTCGGCCATTCGCCTGTCTTCGGGCTCCGCACCTGGTCCCAACTCACTGCGCCCGGCATCGGCGCCGTCTCTCCACCGGAGGGAGCCACAGCGGGCAGGTGCGCCAGAAACGCGATCAGGTCCTGTCGCTCGGCCGCCGTCGCCTTCACCGGAGGCATCCCGGACCCCGGTTCCCGCTCAATGGCCGACACCTCACTCTTCCTCAGCAGGTACAATCGCATGTCAAAACCCAGCACCTGCAAATCGAACCCGCTCTCGTTCTTGATGATCCCGCGCACCTGCCGTCCGTCCCGCAGGCGGATCGCCGCCGCTTGATACCCGCTCACATCGAGCGTCTCCGGATGGCTGAGAGCCTGCTCGATCCGCCCCAGCGTCAGCCTTTCGCCGGCCTGTGTCAGATCCGGGCCGCGCAGTCCTCCGCGCCCCTTCACCATATGGCACGCCGAGCATCCGCCCAAACCGAAATAATACTTCGCACCGGCCTTAGCGTCACCCGGCGGATTCGCCTCCACCGCCGGCCGCACCAGCGACCGGACAAATGCCGTCAACTCCGCCAACTCCGCGTCCGGAAGCGCAAACGCGGGCATCCCCGTCCCGGGAATCCCTTTTCGGATCAGATCGCGCACCCCGTCGTCGGTTCCGAGCCGCCCGCTGTCGCCCTGCCCGATCCCCGGCGCACGCTCGCCGCCCGCCGCGTCCGCCCCGTGGCAACCCGCGCACGCGGATATGAACCGCTTCCGCCCTGCCTCCGCCAGATCCTCGCCGCGCGCCATCCCCAGCGCGAGCACTGCTGTGGCCAACCATCGCTTCCGCATCGAAAAAACACGCGCCCCCGGTTTTGTTCCCACCCGGCGGCACACTCCTCCCTCGTCGCTCACCGCGGACGTTACTTCAGATTCCGGCCCCCCAGCCCGGTTAGCGCGATCCTATCACAGCTCATGCGGAGATGCGCTCAGCTTACGTTTTCTCTCTTTTCTCCACGATTGATTGTTTTTGTGGTATCCAATGTGAGGAACCCCGGACCGTTCGACCCGCGGCCAGTCGTCCGCGGATTTTGGAGTCACTTATGGCAAAACAAACCCGATCTTCTTCGTCACCTTCCCCGACTCTCAGCCGCCGAAGCCTTTTCCAGGCTGGCGCCGCCGCGGCGGCTCTCGCCTCCGCGCCTTCGATTCAGGCTTCCGAACTCACGCTCGGCTCAAGTATCTACGAATCCATCGGCGTCCGCCCGCTTATCAACTGCAAAGGCACGTACACCATCATCAGCGGCTCGCTCTCCCTTCCCGAAGTCAAGCGCGCCATGGACGAGGCCGGCAGCCACTATGTCGATCTGGACGAACTCATGGACGCCGTCGGCCGGCAACTCGCGTCCCTCACGCAGGCCCCCTGGGGCATCGTCACGGCCGGTTGCGCCGCCGCGATGACTCACACCACGACGGCCTGCCTCGCCGGAGGCGACCCGGAGAAAATGCAGCGCCTGCCGAATCTCCGCGGGATGAAGAGCGAGGTCATCATCCCCACTTACTCGCGCAATGTCTACGATCACGCCATCCGCATGCTCGGCGTGAAGATCGTCCAGCCCAACACCGCCGCCGAATGTGAAGCTGCCTTCAGCGAGCGAACCGCGATGGTCTACATCCTGGCCGGCCCCGGAGACGAAGGTGAGCTCGGGACCACCGCCGTCTCCGCGATGGCGAAGAAGTGGAATGTCCCGGTGTTGGTCGACGCCGCCGCCGAAATGCTGACCATCCCGAACATCCACCTTGGCCGGGGCGCGACCGCCGTCGCCTATAGCGGCGGCAAATGCCTCCGCGGACCCCAGTGCGCCGGCCTCCTGCTCGGCGACAAGAACCTGCTGCAGGCCGCCTGGGCTAACAGCGCGCCGCATCACGCCTTCGGCCGGTCGCTCAAGGTCGGCAAGGAAGAAATCATGGGCATGCTCACCGCTGTCCAGATGTGGACCCGCCGCGACCACAAAGCCGAATGGAACCAGTGGCAGGGCTGGCTCGACTACGTCTCCACCCGCGTCACGCAGGTCCCCGGCGTCACCACGCACGTGGATCAGCCGAGAAGCCTCTCCAACCATGCCCCGTCGCTCATCATCCACTGGGACGGCCGCGCGCTCAACATCACGGGGCAGGAAGTCTACGATACCCTACTGGCCGGCTCGCCCCGCGTCATCCTGGAACGCGCCCACGGAACCCGCCCCCACGACATGGAAAACAGCGCCGTCGGCATCATGCCTTACATGATGATGCCCGGCGACGAGAAAATCGCCGCCGAAAAACTCGTGGCCGTTCTCCGCAATCCGCCCAAGTTCGAAAATCCTCCCGAACCCTCCGGCGATCCCGCCAACATCGACGGCCAGTGGACCGCCGAAATCGAGTTCCTCCGCGGCTCCGGCACGCACACGCTCGTCTTCGAACAGCATGGCAACAAGCTCGTCGGCACGCACTTCGGCGAGTACCTCATCGGCGACCTCTCCGGC